>CANJRL010000064.1 GCA_947476675.1 Phycisphaerales bacterium | reverse complement strand
CGCGCCGCCCTCGCGGCCCAGCCCAACAATCAAACAGCGCTGCGCCGCCTCGCCGAACACGCCGAACGCACCCGCGACGACCAGACCAGCCTCGACTGCTGGAAGCGCCTCGCCGCCGGCGCAGAGGCGGGCTCGTCCGCCTGGTTCGAAGCAAGGTGCAGGCTCCTCGAGACGCTCGCCCGCACCGACCCCGCTGCGACCCGCGCCAGCCTCGCCCAGCACCGCGCCCTCTACCCGGACTTCGGCCCGCCGCCATGGGGCGATCGCATCCGCGACCTCGAGGCTCGCCTCTCGGCGACGCCGCCGTCGGAGACGCCGCGGTGAGCGCCGACCGTCCAACACAGGAATTCGATGCCGGCCAGGGCGGTCTCCCCGCCACACCGCACGGGGCATCCTCGCCGCGGGTCGCGATCGCCGCCATCCTCATCGCCGCCGTCGGCCTCCTCGTCGCGTCCGTGGTCTACCTCTCGGGCGCGCAGAAGCGCGCACCAACGCCCGCCCCGGCCCCTTCCATCGCCGCCCCGCCCGCCGCCGCCCCGCCGACGCCGACCGCCGCGATCCCGCCGCCGCCCGAGCAGGCCCGCGCCACCATAACCACCGGCAGAGGGGGGCGCGACGCTGTCACAGTCCCGGCCGGTCAGGTCACCGCGGACGATCTCGCCCGCGCCTTCGCCGCCGCCGTGGACGCCGCCCTCCTCGACCCCGCCGATGCGCTGCGCCGCTTCGCCGCAGCCATGGTCGCCCTTGGCGACGGGTGGCCCGCGCTGGCCGGGCCCGCTCTGCCCGCAGCGCTCGACAGCGCAGCCGACGCCGCGCGGCGCATCGCCCTCGCCGACTCCGCCTCGGTGCCGGCGCTCGCCGAGCGGCTCGCGCAGCCCGCTATGCGCCTCCTCGCCAGCCGCGCAACCCAGGGCGACATCGCGCCCGCCGCTCTCAGCCTCGGCCTGCTCGCGCGCATCGCCGCCAACCCCGAGACCCCCTTCCCCCTTCGCGCCCGCGCCGAGGTCGCGCTCGCCGAGATCGGCCTTGCGCCTCCCCGCGGCGCTTCCGCCTCCGACGCATTCTGGGCCGGCGCCTCCGACGCGCTTCGCCGCCTGCCCCCCCTTATCGTCGGCGCGGCGGCCGAAAATCCCGACGCAGGCTCCGACGGAGCCTGGAAGCGATGGGTCGCGTGCATCGACCGCCTCGCCGCCGAGAAGCCGGACGAGCGCGAGCCGATCCTCCTGTCCGGCGCCTCGGAACTGCTCCGCGCCGCGTCGGCCCGGTCCTCCGACGCCGCCGCTCGGCGCGCCCTCACCGCCCTGCTCGCGCAACTCGATTGGTCCGCCGCGGGCGGTGCGCGCCAGTCCATGCTGACTTGGATGGACGACCGCCGCGTCGGAACGCGGGAACTGGCGTCGGCACAGCAGTGGCTCGCGTCCAGCATGCCCGCCGCGGCGCTCCCCGCCGACGCCATCCTGCGCGGGGATGCAAGCGACGCCGACCGCTCCGCGGCCCGAGACCGTCTCGCGTCGGCATGGTCTCTCCTTCCGCCCACAGTCGCCGAGGATCTTCTTCGCCAGTGGCACGCCGCCGCCAGCGCCGCGATCCGGTCGTCGGACGCCGCCCCCGCCGACGACCCGGCCCGTGCCGCCCGCGCCCCGCTCGCCCGCGCCGCCGCCTTCGCGCGCCTCTCCGCCGCCGCCGCCGCGCTCCACCGTCGCGAGTCATCCGTCGCCCGCGCCATCCTGCGCGACATCAGCGGCCCCATCGACGCCGCCTCGGCCGTGATCCCCCCCGCGCCGCGGCTCGCCACGCCCGACAGCGGCGACGGCCAATGGGCGGCGAAGTTCCTCTCCACGCGCCGCAACGCCGCCGAGCGCCGCCGCGCCCTCGCCGATCTCGCCTCGCGAACCGCCGCCCTCGGCCCCATCGACGCCGCGGTGCTCGCCGAGACCGCGCTGATCAATTCTTCGGCCGAGTCGCGCCAAGCCGCGCTGCGCCTCGCCGAGCGCGCGTCGGACCAGCCCGGCATGATCAACGCGGTGCTGGAGTTGCTCCCACGCTCCCCGCGCACCGAGTGGGCCGCCCGCCTCGTCGCCAAGTGCGCCGGCGCCCGACTCCCGCCGGTGCGCGACCGAGAGTGGCCCGTCGCCGCCCGCCGCGCGCTGGTCGATCGGTTGCTCCGCATCTATGCCGCCGGGGACGACCTGGCATCCATCGACCGCCTGGGCGCCGTGATCGCGGCCTCGTACGCGCAATGGTCCGCCTCGCCAGCCCCGCGCCGCCGCGCAGCGAGCACGGCCCCCGACGCCAGCCCCGCGTCATCCTCGGCGCCCGCCCCCTCGGACGATCCCGCCGCCGCCGCACGCGCCGCCGCCGCGGGGCTGCGCGCCGACGCGCTCGTGGCCTCGACGCGCGGCCGCGCCTCCGGAGAGATCGCCGCCCGCTTCGCCGAGGCAGACCGCCGCATCGCCGCTCGCCGAGCGCTCGCCGAAGGCCCAACCCAGGCGTTCCTCGTCGAGCAGGCCTATCTGGCCGAGGCCCTCGCCGCCGTCGTCTCCTCCGAGCGGCCAGAGGCGCAGCCCGCCGCCATGGCAGCGCTCGCGGCGCGGGCCGACGCGGTCGCGGCATCCAAGGGAGTGTTCGAGCAGATCGAAGCCAGCGAGCGTGCGATCATGACCCTCTGGAAACTCCGCCTCCCACCGGCGCCCGCGCCATGAACCCGTCCTTCCTCCTCGCCGCCTTCCTTCTCGTGAGCCCACCGGGCGTGGCGCGCGAGGATGTGCCCGTCGCACCGGTCTCCGACCTGCCTCAACGATTGGCCGCGCTCGATCCCGCCCGGCCCGAGGAGTACTTCGGCCTCGGCGAAGAAGTCGCAGCCGAGATGCCCGACGCCGAAGGTCGGCGCCTTGCCCGGACGCTGTACGTGCTCGCCTTTGAACTCGACCGCGCCCGCGCACGCACCCCCGACAACATCCCCCTCGGCCCCAGCGTCTGCCTCGCCCTCGCCGAGATCGCATCCGACGCCGGCGAGCGCACCCGGCTCGCCACCCTCGCCGCATCGCTCGGCGTCGCGGCGTCCGCGAGGTCCTCGCCGCCAGCAGGCGGGACGCCTCGCCAGGACGCCGCCGCCGCCGAGGCCGCGTTCTCCCTCGCGACAGCGCTCGGCTACGTTCGCGCCGGCGAGAACGCCCGCGCCGCTCCGATCCTCGCGCGCCCGGAGGTCCGCCGGCTGCTCGACAAGTACTCGGATTTCGTCGGAGGGTCCGACGCCCTCGTGCGCGACGTCGCCGCCCGGCCGGCATGCAACCAGTGCCGCAACGCCCGCGTGGTCCGCGACGAGCGCGCCGGCCCGACCAGCCTCAACGACGCCGCCACGCCCATGCGCGTGTGCCCGACCTGCGGCGGACGGCCCGGACCGCACCTGTCCGAGCGGCGATACATCGATCACCTGCGACTGGAATCGATCCTGCTCAGCGGCACGCAGCGCTCGTGGTCGGCGCAACTGATCGCCGACGGCGGCGCGCCCCTGCGCGAACTCACCGCCGCCGACCTTGCAACGTCGTACGACGTTGACCCTGACCGCACGGTCTGGCGCGACGGCGTGTGGACCCGCCCATGAAGGGCCGGGACGCAGGCGGCGATCAGTTCATCCGAGTGAACGCGTGGTGCTTCCGCTTCACAAGATCAAGCACCGCCTCGAGATCCGACAGGCTCCCGATCTCCCACGAGGCCCAGATCACCGTGCCGACGCGTCGGCCGTTCTCCACGCCGTCGCGCACGAACTTCTTGAGACGATCATGGGGAAGCCCGTCGGCCATGTCGGCGGTCAGAGGCACCGCGATCTGGGGCTTGCCAATGGTCGCGGCAAGATAGGCAAGCGCCTTCGTCGGATCGCCCGGGGAGCGATAGACGAGCGTCCACCGCCACGGAACCCCCTGCCATTCCATCTCTTCCTTGACCCCGGCGGTCGCCAGCAGGCGCTCCCGCGCGGTCGTGAACAGCTTGCCGATCACCTTGTCGTAGTGATCGGAGAGTTGGTTGGTGTTCGGGCGGCGGAATCGATCCGCCCAAGGAAGGCGACCCTCGATGGTCGTGGGCATTCGCGTCGCCCGCGTCTTGATGCCGCCCTTCGGGATGTTTTCGCCATTCTCAGGGCCTGCGGACACCATATGCTCGCCGATCTCCATCGAGGGAAAACCCCCTGTTCACGAGGTGTTGGCCCGGAACATCCGCGCCCGAAAGGGCCATCCACACCAATATACCACAATCGGTACGCCTCGGGTTCGGCTCGGCGGGCTGATTTCCAGGCCGTTTCGCCCCGCGGGGCCCTTCTCCCGCTCTGGCCCGACCGCTCGAATAGGATCGTCGCATGGTGACCCAGCCAGAAGCCACTGTCCCAGCCGCGGCGGCCAACCCCGCCGAGGCGGCCGATCTTGCCTCCGCGGTCGTCCTGGTGGTCGACGATCACGAGCAGAACCTGGAACTCCTGCAGGCCTACATCGACGAGTCGATCGGGTGCCGGGTCAGGCTGGCGCGCACCGGGGTGGAGGCTCTTGACATCGTCGCTGCCGACCAGCCCGACATCGTCCTGCTCGACGTGATGATGCCCCGGATGTCGGGCTTCCAGGTATGCGCGAAACTCAAGGGCGACCCCGGAACCCGGGATATCCCCATCGTGATGGTGACGGCGCTGAATGAGGTGGGGGATGTGGAGCGGGCGGTGGAGTCGGGGGCCGACGACTTTTTGACCAAGCCGGTCAACCGGCTTGAACTCACGACACGGGTCAAGAGCCTGCTGAGGGTGCGGATGCTCAAGAAACAACTCGAGGCGACGCTGGCGCAGGTCAGGCGTCTCTCGGGGGAGTGACCGCATCGGGGCGCGCCGGGCGCTGCACCACGATCACAGCCGAGAGCAGCACCGCGGCGACCTCGCAGGCGATGAACAGCACCCATCGGTCGCGAGGGCCTTCGTGCAGGGCATCGAAGAGGAACCAGGCGGCGCTCGCCTGCAGGGCGAGGGTCAGGGCGATCAGCCCGACCCAGGCGCGGAGGGAAAGCCGCCCGTGGCCGCTCACCGGCGCCGATCCAAGCCGGGAGCGCGCAGCAGGGGCTCGCCCCCGATGAAGGTCATGACCGCGCGGCCCCGTGCCGCGCGCCCGAGGAAGGGCGAGTTGCGGCACTTGCCGGCGAGATCGGCCTCGCCGATGGTCCAGCGCACCTCGGGGTCGATCACGGTGATGTCGGCGGGGTTGCCGGGTGCGAGCGAGCCGATGCCGCAGCGGTCGAGGCCGCACAGCCGGGCCGGGTTGATGGTGAGCATCTCGAGGAGCCGGGGCCACCCGATGACTCCCGGGGTGATGAGGGCCTCGATGTACAGCGCGAGCGCGGTCTCGAGGCCGACGATGCCGAAGGGCGCGGCCTCGAAGGGCAGGGCCTTCTCATCGGGGGTGTGGGGCGCGTGGTCGCTGGCGAGGATGGTCACGGTGCCGTCGCGGACGCCTTCGATGAGCGCGGCGACATCCTCCCCGGTGCGAAGGGGCGGGTTCATCTTGGCCGCGGTGTTGTAGTTGTCGCACGCCTCGTCGGTGAGCAGCAGGTGGTGAGGGGAGGCCTCGGCGGTGACGGGCTGGCCTTCGCGGCGGGCGCGGCGGACGATGTCGACAGCGCCGGCGGCGCTGAGGTGCTGCAGGTGGTATCTGCTGCCGATGGCGCGGTTCAGGCGGAGGTCGCGCTCGATGATGATCTCCTCGGCGGCGCTGGGCCAACCAACCAGCCCGAGGCGCACCGCGGTGGGGCCGGCGTGCATCGCCGAGGCGCCGGTCATGGTGTGGTCCTGGCAGTGCTGCATCACGGCGCGGCCGGTGGGCGCGACCGCGGCGAGGGCGCGGCTCATGAGGCCGGCGCTCATCACGCAATCGCCGTCGTCGCTGAAGCCCACCGCGCCGGCGCGGGCCATCAGCGCGATCTCGGCGAGTTCCTCGCCCTTGCGCCCCTTGCTCACCGCACCGACCGCGAAGACCCGAGCCGCCAGCCTGCCGGCGTAGGGCGAGCCGGGCGATTCGGGCGCCTCCGAGGCGTCGCGCAGCGCCGCGTCGGCCCGGGCCCGGACCGCCTCGATCATCGCGGCGCTGTCGAGCGCGGGGGAGGTGTTGGGCATGCAGCAGACGGTCGTGAAGCCCCCGGCCGCGGCGGCGGCGGCGCCGGTTGCGATGGTCTCCTTGTGCTCCTGCCCCGGCTCGCGCAGGTGGACGTGGGGGTCGATCAGGCCCGGGCACACGATCAGGCCTGCGCAGTCGATCACCGCGGCGCCGGGAATCGGGGACAAACCGGGCGCGACCGAGGCGATGCGGCCGCGCTCATCGACGGCGACATCCGCGGTGCGGTCGAGGGAAGAGGCGGGGTCGATGACGCGCCCGCCGCGGAGCAGGAGGGGGGGCATGGGGCAGAGGGTAACGGGGGCAGGGGGGTCAGGAGGAAGGCACAAGGCACAAGGCATCAGGCACGAGTGGAAGGCGGTGGCACAAAGTCCGGCGCGCGGCGGATGCCGTGAGCCTTGTGCTTCCCCGCCTTTCCCTGCGCCCGCTGTTCGGATACACTCGACTCTTCGCTCTATCCCTCGGAGCCCCCGGCCGCGAGGCCGGACAGCCGAGGACCGGGGCGGCGCTGGACAGCCAACAGCGGGGTGTAGCGCAGCTTGGTAGCGCGTTTGACTGGGGGTCAAAAGGTCGTGGGTTCAAATCCCGCCACCCCGATTCATTGGACCTGATGGCCTCGGCAAGTGCCGAGGCCATCTGCCTTTACGAGGAAGTTCAAACCAGTCGTCTCGCCCTGGCAGCATTTTGCGGGTTTGAACTCAGGACTGCGATTGGTTAAGAGCGAGTTCGAAGTCCAACCGCATGGCGATGACCAGACCATTCGGGCATAGCGTACAACTGAACTCCACTGCCATCCTGCCGCGTGCCCGGCACTTGGATCTCTCGGCGGCCGCGCCGGACCGACGACCTCATCTCACTGGAGAATCCATGGAAAAGCTCAAGGTGAACGACGGTACTGAGATCTATTTCAAGGACTGGGGGACTGGGCAGCCGCTGTTCTTCCATCACGGCTGGCCGCTGAGCGCTGATGACTGGGACACACAGATGATGTTCTTCCTCTCGAGGGGATACCGAGTCATCGCGCACGACCGTCGTGGGCACGGCCGATCCACGCAGACTGCCGTGGGCCACGACATGGACACGTACGCGGGCGACGTCGCAGAGATCGCTGCTGCGCTCAACCTCAAGAATGCCGTGCATATCGGGCACTCAACCGGCGGCGGCGAAGTGACGCGGTACGTCGCGAAGTTCGGAAAGGGCCGGGTAGCCAAGGCCGTGCTGATCAGCGCGATCCCGCCCATGTTCATGAAGTCGGAAAAGAACCCCGACGGAGTGCCGCGCGAGGTGGTGGACGGCATCCGCGACGGGACCGCGAACCATCGGTCTCAGTTCTACGTCGACATCACCATGCCCTTCTACGGGTTCAACCGCCCGGGCGCAAAGGTCGACGAGGGGATTCGGCGCAACTGGTGGCGGCAGGGAATGATGGGGAGCGCTCAAGCCCAGTACGAGTGCATCCGCGTACTCTCTGAGACCGAGTTCTTCGATGACCTCAAGTCGATCGATGTTCCGGTGCTGGTGATGCACGGTGAGGATGACCAGATCTGCCCATTCTCAACGACCGGCGCCCGCTCGGTCAAGCTCCTCAAGCACGGCACGCTGAAGTCCTACCCGGGCTTGCCGCATGGAATGCCGACGACTCACGCTGATCGGATCAACGCGGATTTGCTGGCATTCATCGAGGGATAGCGCCCGAAGGCGATTCCCAGGTCAGCCGTGAAGAGAAACGGTGCTCGGCGTGCCTCGTTTGACGATTTGCGTATGAGTGACGGAGAAGACGGTGTTTCACGGAGAGCGAGAGTCGCGTTTCAGCCTCCTATGCCCGGCTGCCACGGACAAAAGGTCTAGCCCCGTCCTGTCACCCCGATTCTCTGGCCGTTTCGCGGGTTGAAACTGTCTGCACACCTTGGATTGCAAGCGGGGGGAGGGCGGGCATACCGCGCCAGACTCGTGGGGCGCAACCCGGGTGTCGACCTTGATGTCGATCTTTACACGGCGTCGCCGGGGGCTGCAGTTCACAGAACCACGCCGCGGCGTCCCGGGGTAAGAACCCGGAGAGCGCCGGTGGTGATGTCCATAAGCTCGCGGCCGTTCTGTCGGGCGGGGCGCTGCCCGGCCTGGTCAATGGCTGATGATCACCTGCTCAGGCGAATCCTCGAGATGGTGCAAGGTGTTGTGCGCGAAGCCGGAAGATCGCAGCATCGTCTGCAGCTCCGCGAATGTGTAGGCGTCTCCCGAGGGCGTGCTGGCGAGCATTACAAGGGCGAAGGTCGCGGGCGCCGGAGGCGAAACGCGGTCGGAGTTTGGCACGAACTCCAGGATCGCGAGGCGGCCCTCCGGGCGGAGAACGCCACGCAATCGCTTCAGAAGTGCGACGCACTCGTCCGGGTTGAAGTGATGGAGCAGGTTGGTCAGGAGCACCGTGTCGTACGGCCCCCGGAGGTCCGCGGTGAACACGTCGCCCGGGAGCGTCTCGAAGCGGTCAGCGACACCCATCTTGGCCGCGTGCCGCTCCGCGACCTTGAGCACCTTGGGCCAGTCGAGCGCGGTCACCTGCAAGCCCGGGTTGGACATGGCTAGCACGATCCCGAAGAGCCCGTGGCCGGCCGCGACATCCAGTACGCGCCCCGACCGAGGGCCCAGCAGCGCGGCGATCGCATTCGCGGCCGGGAACATCATCGCGCCCATGCGCTCCGCGAAGGGGACCCACCCGTCGAACTCGGACTCGACCGAGCCGCGGGATTCACACCCGCCGCGACGGACCGCTTCCGTCAGGTGATCGAAGAAGTCCGTGAACGGCCCGTTGATGAACCCCAGCGTGTCACCGAGGTACGCGGGAGATCGGCGGTCCAGGAACATGCCGGCCTCGGGCGACAGCCGATACTCATCCCCCACCTTGTGGATCATCCCGTGAACGGTCCAATAGTCGCACAGCACGCGGACGCCCTTGGGCGAGGCGTCGCACGCAGACGCGATCAGTGGCACGGTCGTGTGACCCGCGGCGATGGCGGTGAACAGGCCGACATCGACGGCGGCCTGCATGGCGGCGGATTTCTGATACCCGGAGAAGAACTCAAAGATCTTGGCAGGACTCAAGGCATCTCCTCAAAGAGGGTGGCTTGCGAGATCGCTCGCCTCTCTCGGCGGATCGTTGCGGAACCATAGGTTGCGGGCCGCCGCCCGTCTTGCGATGATCGTTCGAAGAACTCTCAATGCTTCGGCGTCAGGCCCCACGCGATCGCATTCCCGACCAAGACGATCCCGTTGACCTCACAGTGGCAGCGATGCGTCTCCCAAGTCCCGAGGCCGACTTCGATCGAGTCTTCCGGGTTGAGTTCTCGGCGACCGCTGGGCGGCAGCAGGCCCGCTTCCTTGAAGCGGCCTACCGAACCGAACCACCGGCCCGAATCCGCTGACCAGTCGATCAAGGGCTGGCCCGCGATGATCTCTCTCGCGTGGGAGTTGACACACTCCCCGAACGTGTCGAGTTTGCGGCGTGCGCAGCCGTCCCTCTTCATGACTGCCTAACCGGCATTCATGGTCTCACGCCGAGCAAGAACCGCGTCTCTCACCCCGACAGGCGTATCTCCTCGACAAAGAGCCCAAACCCCATCCTCTCACCCCGATTCGGTCACTGCCTGACGACGATGGCTCCGCACGAATTGCCCACCCTCACCGTCATCGGAAGAGGCGGATGTCCAGGTTGCGGTCGACCTGCCTCCACTCCTCCGCCGTGCGGAGGACACCGAAGAGTTCAGGCGCGAAAACGCCCGCGGCTCGCGGGCGGAGGGCGGGGCGTGATGTCGGGCCGGGGGGCGTTCCGGGTCGGCGCCTCGACCGTCAGGCGCGTCGCCAGAGGCTCAGGGTGTTGCCGCTTCCTCGGGGGCTTTCGAAGGATGCCGGCCTGGGCTTGCCCGGCGCGGCCATGCAGAAGCGGGCTTCGTCGCCTTCGAGGCGTGCGATGCCCATCTGGATCGCGCCCTTGTGAGGCCCGGCGAGGAGCAGGTAGTCGATGTGCGCCGGGTCGTGGGAGGCGTCGAGGCGCACCTGGGCGTGGATCATCACCTGGCCGCCGAAGGAGACGGCCACTTCGTTGCCTCGCGCGGTGCGGCGTCCGGTTGCGAGCATGTGCGGCGGCAGCGCCTGGCCGTCGCTCTGGACCGTCAAGGCGATCCATTCGCCCTGCAGGCTCGCGAGCAATGGGCAGTCGGTGGGATGGAAGGCGGCGTGATCCGGGAGGGCGGGCGCGGGGGGTGATTTCGCTGCGGCGCCGGTGACCGCGGCGGGGCGTGCCCCGGAGGCGCGGCGGAGGGTTTCCAGCGCGTGCCCGGAGCCGGGCGAGGTGCGGAAGTCGGCGGGCCTTCCGGCGCCGGTGGTGTCGAGACAGAGGCGCATCGTGTCGCCCTCGAGGCGGAACACGCCCATGTTGCGGTTGCCGGCCTCGGGACCCTGGGCGAAGTCGATGTCGATGCGGTGCGGGTCGGTCTCGACGTCGATGGTGAAGACGCCTTCGTAGAGCGACCCGGGCATCTCGGAGCGGAAGCGGTCGCCGTCGATGAGCACCCGCGAGGTCGAGACCATCGAGGGGGGCATGGCGGCGCCGTCGAGTTCGAGCGTGGCGATCTCCCAGGTCCCTTCGAGGGCGCGGAGTTGCTCGACGTGCCGCGCGAGGCGGGGCCAGGCGGCGAAGCCGGACTTGCGCGCGATGGCGGCCTGGGCGTCGGCGAGGCGGAAGCCGGCGCTTCGGATGTCGGCGTCGCTCATGCGCTGCGCGGCGGGGAGATGCTCGCGGAAGGTGGCCGCGGCTTCGGGGTCGCCCTGGGCGAGGGCGGCGAGCAGCGACTTGGCCTGGCGCCTGAGGTGCTCCAGGTTCGGGCGGGACGGCAGGTTGGGCGACATTGCGGCTTCTCCATGCGATTCGCCTGGATCCGCAAACAGGCGGCACGAAGAACGTGCGAACGGTGAGGAGGAGGTCTTCGCTGGGGCTGGGCTGCGCCCTTTCCGCGGATCCGGCGGCTTCCCCAAGCCGCTATCAAAGTACACCACGGCGGATCGCGAGTCCAGACCCGAGGTGCGGCGGATGCGCCGACAAATACGCCCGCGAGCGTTGGTGGCTCGCGGGCGGAAGGCGTCGCTAGGAATTCGGGGCTGGAGGGTTACGCCGCGGTGTAGTAGCGCTCGCTGGCGACCTTCCCGTCGCGCCAGCGGCGGACGAGGATCTCGTTCCAGAGGATCGGGCCGTTGGGGCCGACCATGTCGAAGGTCCATTCGTTGAGGGTGACGTCGTCGCCGACGCCGACGGATCGGAGCGTGGCCCCGTTGAAGGCCTTGAGGGTCTTGAAGAATGCGCTGAGGTGGTCGTGCTGGGTCTTGCGGCCCTTGCGGGGGGGCTGGTTGCCTTCGTGGAAGGTGCAGTCGTCGGCGTAGAAGGCCTCGAGGGCGTCGAGGATCTTGCCTGCGGCGGTCATGGCGTTGAGGTCGTTGTT
Organism: Phycisphaerales bacterium; assembly: GCA_947476675.1. Taxonomy (GTDB): domain Bacteria; phylum Planctomycetota; class Phycisphaerae; order Phycisphaerales; family UBA1924; genus CANJRL01. Next base: position 3,179 of record CANJRL010000064.1, on the reverse strand, counting down.
GGCCTTGGTAATGGCTTCGCGGGTCATGGGATATCTCCTCGCTCGTCCGGGGCGCGCCCCGGGAGCGGCTGGTTCGATGTTCTGTGGTGACGGACGTGTGGAAGGGGGCGGCGCACGACCGGCGGTTAGAACAGCGACATCCCCGTGCCGTCGAGCCCGGCCTGCAGCGCGTCCTTGCGGTCGCGGCTGGGGGAGTGGTTGCGAGGGGAGGGCGACATCCGATCGATGAGATGCAGGCTGCGGCGGCGGCGTGACGGGGCGCCGGTGCTTTGAAGGGGGCCTTCCCGGGCGTTTCTGCATGGGAAGCCGGGCGGGCTTCGGCGGGCGTCGTTGCCGGGCGGGTGGCGCGGCCGAGAGGGCAAAGAAAAGCCCCCACCGGGCGTGATCCCGGCGGGGGCGGCGTTGTGCAGCGGAGCCTTGAGCGTGGGCGCTCAAGCCCGGATTAGTTCAGACGCATGCCGTAGTTGGCGAGCATGATGCTGAGGTCGAAGAAGTCGACGACGCCGTCGCCGTTGAGGTCGCCGGCGAGGGTGGGCTGGGCGCCGCCGGCCGGGGGCGCGGAGGGGTTGCTGCCGATGACGGAGCCGAAGACGCGGAAGGCGAAGTCGCGCTTGGGGGAGATGGCGGGGGCGTTGATGGTGGAGACGGGCTTGAAGGTGAGGACCGGGGGAATGGCGAAGCCGTTGCGGTAGACGCCCTCGGTCAGGTAGATGTCGGTGGGGAGGTTGAGGAGCCTCTTGAAGAGGAAGTAGGCGCGGTCATTGATGGACCCGCCGGAGACGGCGGCCATGGAGAACCAGTAGTTGCGGCCGCCCTGCAGGGTGACGCCCGGGTTGTCGAACTGGAAGAGGTAGACGGGGACGCCGTTGTAGGACTGTCCGGTGGGGATGACCTTGGGGTTGGTGAGGACCTGGATGATGGCGCCGGGGGCCTCGCACTCGTTGGCGTAGATCTCCCCGAAGACGCGGGTGGGGTCGCAGTTGGTGGCCAGGTAGCCTTCAACGCGGCAGAGGTTGACGGCGCCCTCGACGTTGGAGATCTGGAAGTTGTCGGCGGCGCGGGCGCCGTTGATATTGATGTTGGGGAACTGGATCGAGGAGAGGCCGGCGAGGTCGAAGTCGCCCTGGTCCTTGATGGTGTAGCACACGTCGCCACAGACCTTGAAGGCGAAGTCGGAGCAGGCGGTGAAGTTCACGGTCGACCCGACGTCGGTCCAGGCGTTGTAGCCGTAGGCGGGGGCGAGGAACTGGCCCTGGAGGCCCTGGATGCGGCGGACGGCGGGATCGTTCGAGGTGTTGGCGGTGGCCCAGAAGTAGGTGCCGCCGCCGATGCCGTACGGGGAGATCCAGATGCGGGTGCAGCCGTCGAAGAGGCCGGTGGCGAAGGTGGAGGGATCGACGGTGAAGGTGAACTCGACGAGGTTGAAGCCGGGGAAGGCGACGGAGGGGCCGAGGTTGTTGCCGGTGATCTTGGTGGGGTCGTTGAGGGTGGCGGCGAGCGTGCCGGGCTTGCCGTTGTTGTCGGTGTAGATCTCGAGCGCGACCGTCGGGGTGACGATCTGGGTCTGGACGAGCATCTGGACCTTGAACTGGTTGATCAGGTGCCAGCGGCCGGACTCGAGGATGTAGTCGTCGGCGACGCGCGAGGTGAAGCCGCCGAGGGTCTGGGACTGCATCGCGCCGAAGTTGTCGGCGGCGCCGTTGAGCCACCAGCAGGAGTTGTTGTCGGTGGCCTCGGGGGCCGACGCGCCCTGGCCGGTCGCGTTGAGCATGGCGTAGGGCGAGGAGCGGGGCGCGGCGGAAGCGGCCGCGGCGCCGATGGCGAGCAGGGCCGCCGTCAGCAGGATCTTCTTCATGTCACAATCTCCATGTGAGATGACAACTCTCCCCTCGCGAGGCTTGCGCAAAACGTTCACGCATGCATGTTGGCTCCACCAACGCTCACGAGGTACGGCGCGCGTCTGGGTGCGCGTCGGAGAGTGACTCTCTCGCCGAAAACGGTAAGTCATGGCGGCGCAGGCGTGACCCTTATCGGGCGGTCGGACGCGCTAAGGTTGCGCAAGTTCGCTCTTTGTTTGCTGGACGTCTGAGCGTTGTGAGGGCGGATCGGGTGATCTCCCTCGGGGTGGAACACCCGCGGGAAATCACCACGACCCGCTCTTTGTTTCGAGCGTGGAATCATTGTGTGGACAACGAGACGGCGGCGCGTTGGGGTCAGCGCCCGCTCGCGCGGCGGGTCGCGATCTCGCGGACGCGCTCGACCATGAAGTGCCAGCCCTGCGACACGCCCTCGCGGTGCTCGTCGATGATCAGGCCCATGGCCCGGTGGGTGAGGGTGAGGCGCGTGCGCGGGCCCTCTTCGGCGAGGCGGTACTGCACGTGCGAGACCGCGGGGTAGGACATGAACATCGGCCCGCAGACCTCGAGGAGCGTCGGCGGCTTGATGACCTGGACGTGGCCCCACAGGTGGCCGGCGCCGCCGCCGAGGTCGCGGAACCAGCGCCCGCCCGGCCGGGCCTCGAGCACCATGGGGAAGGGCTGGCCGCCGGGCATCTGGCTCTCGGGGCCCATCTCGGCGAGGACGGCGGCGAAGCAGGCATCGACCGGGGCGTCGATGACGATCTCCTTGCGGATCGAGAGCGTGCTGACTGCGTCGGCGTCGATGGCGGTGGTCATGGCGTGTGGTGCTCCTCGGCGATGCGCTCGGCGCGCTCGCGGATGCGTTCAAGGCGGTGCGTCCAGAACCGCTCGAAGGTCGAGGCCCACTCGTGGACGGCGTGGAGTGGGGCGGCGTCGAGCCGGTACAGGCGCTGCTGCCCGCGCTGCTCGGAGGCGACGACGCCCACAACGCGGAGCACGCGCAGGTGCTTCGAGAGCGCGGGCTGGGGCAGCGAGAGGGCCCGGGCGATGGCCGCGACGGGGGTCGGCCCTTCGCGGGCCAAGAGGTCGATCACCTGGCGCCGGCGCGGCTCGGCGATGGCGTTGAAGATGTCGGCGGTGGTCGGGGCGCGGGCCATGGTCGGAATATATTCCCATACAGACATATGTCAAGCGCTGCCCAGGAAAAAGCGCGGTCCGGGGGTAGTGTGCGCCCATGGAGTACCGAGTCGTCATCGATCCCCCGCCGCATGACCTGAGGGGCGTGCATGAACTCCTGGCCTCCACCTACTGGTCGCCTCG
>CANJRL010000063.1 GCA_947476675.1 Phycisphaerales bacterium | reverse complement strand
TGCCTTCGCCTTGCTATTCCCCCGCCCCCTCGCCCTAGTGGCTCCCACGGCCCGCCCCGGAACTGAACCCCGCCAGGTCGGCGGGGCCCGCGGCGGGCCAGCAAGGAGCCACCCATGGCATCGCTGCAGACGCCCGCCTTCGACCCCAAGCCCGCGCCCAAGAAGCGCTCGCGCCGGCGACCGTCCCGGCCCCCGGCGAAGACCAGGAGCGCCCCCGGGGCGCGCACGCCCGCGCCGCCCAAGGCCGCGCGTCCGCCGCGCGCCAGCGCCCTCTCGGCCGCAGCGCAGATCCTCGCCGAGCTCCCGCCCCCGGAAGCCGCGGTGGGCCTGTCGGCCGCCGATCTCATCGAGCGCATGGCCAGACGCCGTCTCTGGACCAGCCCGGGCGGCAAGACCCCCGCGGCCACGCTCTACGCGGCGATGATCCGCGAGATCGACACCCGCGGCCCGGCCTCACGCTTCCGCCGCATCGCCCCCGGAAGATTCACGGTGGGCAGCGCCGGTGTCCAGAACGCCGCCGCGGCCGCGACGCCGATCGCGAAACCCAAGCCCTCGAAGCCCGCCAAGGAGCACACTTCCGGGGGTTCCGGGGGTTCCGGGGGTTCCGGGGGTTCCGGGGGTGAGTGATGTGGATGTGGATGGGCTGTTGCGGCTGCCGCTGGAGGAGTTGCAGCGGCGGTGGTTGATCGCGGTTGCGGGCTCGCCGCTGCGGCGGAGGCTCAAACCCCCGCCGCAGCGGCGGATGCTGGCGCGGGATCTGGCGTGGCTGCTGCAGGCGCCGGCAGCGCGCACTCCCGACGCGGTGTTCGACGCCATCACGCGGCGGCTGCTCGACGCGGCGGTGCGCGAGGCAATCGCGCCGCGCTCGCGACGATCGGCTTCGTCGAAGGATGCCGATCCGGCGCCGAGCGATCATCCCGCCTCGCCGTCCCGTCCTCGCTCCGGGGTGCGCCGCCGCAGCGCTCAGGTCTCTGAGATGGGCCTGCCCGAGGGCGCCCGCCTGGTCCGGCGCTGGGGCGGACGGATCCACGAGGTCGAGATCGTCGATGGCGGTCGCGGCTTTCTCTATGAGGGCCGCCGCTACGCCAGCCTGAGCGAGGCGGCCCGGGCCATCACCGGGGCCCGCTGGTCGGGCCCGGGCTTCTTCGGATTGACCGCGACGCGGCAGCGCACAGCGCGCCCGGAGGGCGCGTGAGCGCCGCGGCCCCGCGGCTGCGCTGCGCGGTCTACACCAGGAAGTCGAGCGAGGAGGGGCTCGACCAGGCCTTCAACTCCCTCGACGCCCAGCGCGAGGCGGGGGAGGACTTCATCCGCAGCCAGCGCCACCAGGGCTGGACGCTGGTCGAGGCCCGCTACGACGACGGCGGGGTCTCCGGCGGGACCGTGCAGCGTCCGGCCCTGCAGCGCCTGCTCGCCGACATCGCCGCCGGGCGCATCGACGCGGTGGTGGTCTACAAGGTCGACCGGCTCTCGCGCTCGCTGACCGACTTCGCCCGGCTCATGCAGGCCTTCGACGAGCGCGGGGTGTGCTTCATCTCGGTGACCCAGCAGTTCAACACCACCACCTCGATGGGCCGGCTCACCCTCAACATGCTCCTGTCCTTCGCCCAGTTCGAGCGCGAGGTCGCCGGGGAACGCATCCGCGACAAGATCGCCGCCACCAAGCGCAAGGGCCGCTGGGTCTGCGGCCGCCCGCCGCTGGGCTACAGGCTCAGCGACCCCCGCCCCGGGAGCGAGCGCCGCCTGCTCATCATCCCCCAGGAGGCCGAGGTGGTCCGGGCCATCTTCCGCGGCTACCTCGAGCGCCGCTCCCTGGTCGGCCTGGCCAACCATCTCAACGCCCTCGGCCATCGCACCCGCGGCCAGGACGGCGCCCTCGGCCGCCCCCTCGACAACACCTTCATCTACCGCGCCCTCACCAACCCCATCTACATCGGCAAGATCACCCACACCCCCGGAACCCCCGCCCCCGGAACCCCCGGAAGCCCCGGAACCCCCGCCCCCGGAAGCCAAACCGCCGCATCGACGCATGGGACCGCCGGCGTCCGCGGCCAGAGCGGCGCAGAGTCATTCGGCGGCACGCACGTCTGGGACGGTCTGCACGAGCCCATCATCGACGCCGAGACCTGGGACGCCGTGCACGCGCTCATGACGCGGTGCAAACGCGCCAGCGCATCCTCGCCCTGGACCCACACCCACCTCCTCAAAGGCCTGCTCCGCACCTCGGGCGGCGACGCCATGAGCCCCTCCTCGGTCAAGGCGGCGCGCACAAGGAGCGGGGGGACTTCCGGGGGGGTGAAGGGCCGGTACTACGTGAGCCAGCGGGCCATCCGCCACGGCTACGCCTCGTGCCCCATCAAGTCGGTGAGCGCGCCGGTCATCGACGACCTGGTGCGCGGCATGGTCCTGGATCACCTCCGCGACCGCGGCGCCGACCTGCGGCATCTCGACGCGGGCCACCGCGACCGCGAGGTCCGCGGCGTCATCGAGGCGGTCACGCTGGCGCCGGACTCGATCGTGGCGCGGCTGCGCCGCGACGCCATCGAGGCCCTGCGCGCCCGCTGCCGCGCCCGCGCGAAGGTGCCCAGCGCGGATCCCAGCCCGCGCTGCCTCTTCCACCCCGAGGTCGAGGAGGGGCCAACGGGCCCGGCGCTCAGGCTCGCCATCGAGATCAAGCGCCACGACGGCAAGCGCATGCTCCTCGGGCCGGGCGGGAGGGACCTGTTCCGGCGTGTCGATCACGCCGACCGACCCGAGCCGAACGCTCGCCTGGTGCAAGCCTTCGGTCTGGCGTATGCCTGGCGCGGCGAGGCCCTGGGCAGCGGCGAGCCGCTCGACCGCGTGGCCCGGCGCATGGGCACGGCCTCGGGCCGCCTGCACACGCTGCTGAGGCTCACCCACCTCAGCCCGCGGATCGCGGCGGCAGCGCTCTCGGGAACCCTGCCGGCCAGCATCATCCTGAAAGACCTCCTCGCCGCCGCCGACCACCTGGACTGGGCGCGCCAGGAGGCGGCGCTGGGGCTCCCCGAACAACGGCGATGACGGGCGCCCCCGGGGGCCGAGGCCGGGGGCGGGACCGGATCGGGGAGGCTTCGAGGGCACGGCTCCGGCAGAAGGTTGGGGGATTTCCCCGATCCGCCGGGGGAGACCCGGGGAGCGGCGTGCATAGCCCACCTCGCCGGGACCGCCACCGGAGACGCGCTTCGACCCCGTGCAATCATAGAGCCAATACAAAATCGTCTCCGCGGCGGAGACGCCTTTGCAATCGCCAGAATCGCCGAGAAACCCGCGACAAACCGCGATCTCGGCCACGCTCTATATAAGAGCGCAATGAACAAGCGGAGAGGGGGAGATTCGAACTCCCGATACGGTTACCCGTATACAGCATTTCCAGTGCTGCTCCTTCAGCCTCTCGGACACCTCTCCGGGGTTGGGGGGAGGAGTGTATCGGCCCCGACACCCGGCGCCAGATCGACCCGGAGCGGACTTTTTACCGTTTCCGCTAGATTTCCCAAGCCCCCGGCGGTACCTTGCACATGCTGAGATGAACGCGATTTCATCACGGGTGGTCAGGGTTGTACAGAGTTCGGGCTTGCCCAGTCGGGAGGACACGTGATCCCACGCTTTGAGGTGATTCGGCATTCGCTCGCGTGGGCAACGCTGGCGGCGGCGTTCCTGTGGTCGCCGGGGGCCGACGCCGAGCCGGTGACCAAGCGCGTGCTGTTCATCGGGAATTCCTACACCGTCCAGACGCAGCCGCAGTTCGTGGGGTTCTGCCAGGCCGACCCGGAGGTGACCCTCGTCACCTCGCTCGCCGCCGTCGGGGGTGTCGACCTGACGTGGCACTACGCGATGCGCGCGGTCCCGGTGTACTACGGCGGCGCGTACAGCCTGATCGACACGTTGCGGCAGCAACCGTGGGATGTGGTGGTGCTGCAGGAGTTCAGCACGTTGCCTACCCGCATCGGCGACGTCGGGCGTTTCATGCTTGCCGCCTCGTCGCTCGCGACGCTCATCCGCACCGAAGCCCCCACCGCGTCCATCTGGATGTTTGAAACCTGGGCGCGTCGATCCGACAACCAGGTGTACCCGCTCCAGTTCGCCAACCCGGCCGAGATGCAGTCCGACCTTCGCTCGGCCTACCGCGACGCCGCGGCCGCCATCGGCGCGTCTGTCGTCCCCGTCGGCGATGCGTGGGAGAGGGTGTCGGTCCTGCGGCCGTACACGCCCGGCGGCGGGGGCGGGGGCCAGAACGAGGGCAATCCGGCCGGCTACTCGATGCACATCGGCGATGGTTCGCATCCCAACGATCGCGGGCGCTACCTGACCGGCGCGGTGTTCTTCGAAACACTGTTCCAGCGCAGCAGCGCCGCCCGGGGATACCGAGGCTCGGTCTCCTGCGCGGACGCCACCTTCCTCCGCCGCGTCGCGTCCGACATCACCGGCGTCCCGGCCGCCCCCAATCCGCCTTCGAACTGCTGCCCGGGCGACTGCACCGGCGACGGCCTTGTCGACTTCCGCGATCTCAACACCGTCCTGAGCCAGTTCGGGCGGTCGGGCTTCGGCCTCGCCGGCGATGTCGACTTCGACGGGCAGGTCGATTTCCGCGATCTCAACATCGTGCTGACGGTCTTCGGCCTGCGCTGCTCCTGATCGACCCGGCTGCGCGCCCCGCCGCTACTCTTCGTTCGTGCCCAGACGGCGGAATCACCGGCCCGACCTCAGCGGGCTCCTCATCCTCGACAAGCGCCTCGGCCTTTCCTCGGCCAGCGTGGTCAGCGTGATCCGCGGCAAGAGCGGGGGCGCCAAGGTCGGCCATGCGGGGACGCTCGATCCCCTCGCCACCGGCATCGTCGTCGTCTGCCTCGGCAAGGCCACCAAGGCGGTGCCCCTGCTGATGGACGCGGCCAAGCGCTACACCGCCGCCGTTGATCTCTCGGCGTTCTCCACCACCGACGACCTGGAGGGCGACCTGAGCCCGGTGGCGGCCCACCCCCCGCCCCTTGAGTCCGTGCACGCCGCGCTCGCGCGGTTCATCGGCGAGATCATGCAGACGCCCCCGATCCATTCCGCCGTGTCTGTCGGAGGGCGGCGCGCGTATTCGCTGGCGCGGGGCGGGCGGCTTGTCGACGACCTCACCGCGCCCGAGGCGATCGCCCCAGGCGCCATCTCGCTGTTGCCGCGGCGTGTGCGCATCGATTCGATCGACGTGCTCGAGTTCGAGTTCCCGCGTCTGGTGATCGACGTACGTTGCGGCAAAGGGGTCTACATCCGCAGCCTGGCGCGGGACATCGGGAAGGCGCTCACGACGGGCGGACACCTCTCCGCGCTCCGCCGCACCGAGGTCGGGCCCTTCACCCTGGCGCACGCCCGCCCCCTGGATGCCATCCCCGACCGCTTCGGTCAGGAAGAACTGCTGGATCCTGCGGCGTTCCTTCCCCCGCCGCCTCCAACGCCCGGGTGGGGCCCGGCCGAGGGGCCGGGCTCGGCCCGGCGCTCCTAGAAACCGGCGTCGGCGAGCCACTCGCTCGGCTTCGCCCCGAGCGCAGCAGAGACCGCGAGCAGCGATTCAACGCTCGGCATGTGCGCCCCGCGCTCGATGCTGGAGATCTGGCTGATGCTCACCCCGGCCGCCTCGCCCAGTTCCTTGAGCGTCCACCCTCGCTGCGTCCGCGACAGCCGGACCTGCTTGCCGAGTTCACGGCGCAGGCGGTCCTGCGGCAAGCCCCCCAACTGGAACGACTCCGCCGCCCCGCGGAGCACGTTCCGCAGCTCCTCCAGCGAAAAGGGCTTGGCGAGATAGTCGTACACATCCTGTTTGAACGTCCGGCGCATGGTCTCGAGCGACGGGTATCCGGTGATCACCACGACGCAGAGCCGCGGCCAGCGCTTGCGCAGGTCCTGCAGGACCGCCTCGCCCGAGTGCCGCCCCATCTTCATGTCGAGCAGCACGATGTCGGGCAGGCGCTCCTCGCAGAAACGGAAGCACTCGTCGGGCGTCCCCGCGGCCCTGACGTCGTGGCCGTCCGTGCGCAGCGCGTCGCCGAGGTACTGCCGGAAGTCGGCGTCGTCGTCCAGCGCGACGATGGACAGCGGCGCCGCAGGGGCTCCCAACGCAGCGGCCGACTCGGAGGGATCTCTGCTCACACGATTCTCTCCTCAAGCAGCGCCGCCGGCCCGGCCGGCTCGCGCGCGACGCCCGCGTCGGCCGGCGCTTCGCGCTTCCCCAGAGGGAGCATGACCTCGAAGACCGCCCCGGCCCGACGGGCCCCGCTCCGCGCCACCCCGTTGCGGGCCAGGATCACCCCGCCGTGCTCGCGGATAATCCCCTCCGACACCGCGAGCCCCAGCCCAGTCCCCTGGCTGTCCAGCCGGGTGCTGGCGAACGGCTCGAACAGCCGCGGCAACACCGAGGGGTCGATGCCCGGGCCTTGGTCGGCCACCGCCACGCTCAGCCAGCGCCCGCCCTCACGCTCCGATTCCTCGGCGGTGACCACGATCGCCCCCCCCGGCTCCTGCGCGGCGCCGGGCGCCGGCCCGTCCTCCATGGCGTCGACCGCGTTGCGCAGAAGATTCACGAAGACCTGGTGAAGCCGGTCCGGGTCGCCGGTCACCTCGGCCTCGGCATCCACGGCGTTGATGAGCCCGATGCCGTCGCCCCGGTCGAGCCGGACGAGCGTCCACGCCTCGTCGACGACGCCTCGGAGCCTGACGACCTCCCGCGCCGGAGGGCGCACGCGCGCGAAATCGAGCAGGCTCTCGCTGAGCCGCTCGAGCCGATTCACCACGCGGAGCATCAGATCGGCCTGCTCGCGCGCGAGCCCCTTGCCGGGCTCGGCGCAGATGCGCTCGACCTGGCCCTTGATCACCGCGAGCGGGGTGTTGAGCTCGTGCGCGATCCCCGCCGACATCATCCCGAGGCTCGCGAGGCGGTCCTGGTCGGCGAGGTTCCGCCGCGCGTTCTCGATCAGGTGGTTCTTGCGCTTCAGTTCCGTCGCGACGACCTCGAGCTGCTCCAGCGCTTCCGCGAGGGCCTTCTCCTGCCTCCGCAGCTGGGTCACCGATTCGTTCCGTGACCGCATGATCTCGCCGAGCTCATCCGCGGGGATGTCGCGGTCGCCGATGATCTCCTCGTCGCGCCGGCCCTCGCGCACCGCGCTATCGGCGTCGAGCATCACCCCGATCGGCCGGTACACCTGGCGCGGGAGCACGATCAGGTCGAGCGTCAGCGCGATGAGCGCGTAGACCGCGAGCATCGCCGCCAGCACCAGCCCGTACACGTTCAGCACCGTGTCGCGCGCCGCGGGCGACCGCGCCGTGACCGCGAGAAACTCCCCCCGATCGGCCGACCAGCGCACAAGCCGCGGAGTGCCGTCGGGCCCGGCGGTCGCGATGTCCTCGCCGCCTCGGAGCGTCGCCTCGGCGGCCGCCGCCGGCGAGATGCCCAGTTCCCCCACGCCCCCCCGCTCGAACTCGACTCCCTCGATGCGCACGGTCATCGCCCGGTCGGGCAGGGCGTCGAGCAGCGCCATCGCGACCTGCGCCTCGTGCAGCTCGGCCTGGCGGATCAGTTCTCGCATCGCGGGGCGGATCGCGAGCAGCAGCACGGCGGTCAGCGTCAGCGAGAAGAGCGTGTGCAGCAGGATCAGCTTCTTGCGGATCCTCATCGGCCCGAGCAGGGGGATCCGACGCCGGGGGCGCTGCGCCGCCGGTTCGGGCGCCGGGGCCTGCCCGGACTCTGCAATCGGAGCCTCGTCCGCGTGGACCATCCGGGAATCGTCCGCCGCGTGCCGCGACAAGGCAAGCGGGCCGCCGCGACCAGACCCCCCCAAACGGCCGATATCCGGGGTATGCCCGCGCGCCGGACCACCCGGAGGCTGCTCGCCCCGCTCGCCGTCGCCATCGGCGCGCCCGCGATGCTGCTCTGGACCGACGCCGACCCGCAGACCAAGGTTGCGGTGATCGCCGCGTCCGCCGCGATGGCCAGCGCCGTCTTTGTCGGGCTTCGCAGCGGGAGGCGGAACGCCCGCGAACTCCGGCTCCGCGAGCGCGAGATGGACGACGCGATGCTCCGTCGCCTCCGCGCCAGCGCCGCGCGCCGTGCGGCCGTCGACCCGGGCGGGTACCCTCCGATCCCGTTCGCAGCGCACCGGAGCGCCGTGCAATCAGCCTCGACCGCCTCGAATCCGGCCCGCGAGCAGCCTCCGCCGTCCTCATCGTGACGGGAGCCACGCTCCGCGCCGAGTCGATCGACCGGCCGATCGCCTACCGGCTGCGCGACGAGGTCGGGGCGCGCCTCGCCGCGATCGCCGACCTCCGCGAGTGCGCCGACCCAGCCCCGGAATCGCTGGTCTGCTCCGACCTGTGGTGGCTCAACCATCCCGAACTTCAGGAGCAGCCCACCATCAGCGTCGGCGCGCCCGAATCCAACGCGCTGACGGCGTACCTGGCCGGCCGATTGCCCCAGGTCTTCTCGATCGAGCAGCGCCTCGTGGTGCAGGCCGACCTCCATCACCAGCAGCTGCTCGCCTGCTGCTGGGGCCGCAGCGGCGACGCCACCGAGCAGGCCGTCCGCGCCTTCGCCGACAGGCATCTCGACGCCTTCCTCGCCGCCGCGCTCGACCGCGCCGACTGAGCACGCTCACTTGCCGATGCAGAAGGTCGCGAAGATGCGCCCGAGCACCTCATCGGGGGGAACGCCGCCGGCAACTTCCCCGATCGCGTCCAAGGCCGCACGCAGCGCATCCGCGACGATCTCGGGCCGCCCCACGCCCCTCCCCTCGGTGCGCCGCGCTTCCTCCACGGCCCGAGCCGCACCCTCCGACAATCGGCGCACCGCGCCCACGTGCCGAGGGAGGGCGAGCCTATCAGCCCCGGCGGTCCCCGCGGCGGCGTCGGCGAGCGCCCGCCGCAACGCACCAAGATTGGCCCCGTCGAGCGCGCACACCGCGATCGCCGCGCACCCCTCGCCACCGCGACGACCCAGGTCCGCCTTGGTCCGGACCCGCACCACGCCGGCGCCCCGCTCCACCGCCCGCACGCACGCCCCAGGCATCGCGAACACGCCGGACGGATCGCACAGGACCACCACATCCGCGGCGTCGAGCGCTCGATCGGCCGCGCGCTGCGCGAGCGCATCAACCCCCCCTCCCGCCGCCGCGGCCGCGTCGAGCCCGGCGAGGTCAACCAGCATCGCCCGGACCCCTCCGGGCAGCGTGAGGGGTTCGGCGAGCGCATCGCGGGTCGTCCCGGCCGTGGGCGAGACCACCGCGCGTGCGCGCCCGAGCAGGGCGTTGAACAGCGTTGATTTTCCGGCGTTCGGCCCGCCGGCCAGCACGATCACCGGCTCGCCGGACACCAGCACCCCCGGGCCGCTCGCGCCGAGCCATGCCCGGGCCTCCTCCAGCACGGCCCCGACTCGCGCCCTCAGGACACCGGCCTCGATCGCCACCACATCCTCCTGATCGGTGAAGTCGATCCCCGCCTCCACCAGCGCCAGGCACGCGGCGATCTCATCCCGCCAGGCGGCGAAGCGCGCGCCCGTCTCGCCTCGAAGAAGACGCCGCGCCGCCTCGGCCTCGGCGACCGACCGCGCCCCAATGAGCCACGACACGGCCTCGGCCTGCTCCGCGGTCACGCGGCCGTGCAGGAACGCCCTCGCCGTGAACTCGCCCGGCTCGGCAAGCCGCACCCCCTCCAGCACCGTCAGCGCAGCCAGGCACCGCTCGAGCAACGCCGGGTTGCCGGGCAGGAGCACCTCCGCCGCGTCCTCCCCGGTGTACGACCTCGGCGCGAACGAGCGCACCAGCAACGCCGGACAAGCAAGCCGGCTCCCCACGCGCCACCGGCAGGCCGCCGCGACCGGCGCGCCCCCGACCGATGGAGCCGGGTCGGCCCCCGCCATCGACCTCAGCGCCGCGCCAACACCGGGGCCCGAAACGCGCAAGATCCCCCGCCGGGCCTGCACGGCCCCGGATGCGATCGCCGCGATGGTGTCGCCGCCGCGCATAGGAGGCGTCCCTGTTTCGTGCTCGGCGGCCCGCCGGCGCCCGGTGCTCGGGAACCGGGCCCGCCCCGATGCTCTCACCGCCTGGGCTTGGTCCCCGGGCGCGCCCCGCCCCCCTGCTTCTGCTCAGCGCGCTTCATGGCCTCCGCCTGCACCCGCTGCCAGAAACCCGGGGGCCCCTCGACCTTCCTGCCGGCCGCCGCGCCCGGCTTGGCGCCCCCGGCCTTCGCCGCGTCGCCCGCCGTCAGCCGGTTGATGTGCTTGCGGATCCACCGGCTCTCGATGATGCCGAGCGTCGAGTTCGTGATGAAGTAGATGGCCAGCCCGCTGGGAGCGTTGAACATCATGAGCGGGAACATCACCACCATCATCCACTTCATCATCTTCTGCTGCATCTCCATCTCGGGAGACAGCGTCGTCGTGGGAGGGGGCGTCATGTACTTCTGCTGGACGAAGAACACCACGCCGAGGATCAGGGGCAGGATGTTGATCCCCGTGATCTCGCCCATCCCGAGGCTCGAGACGATCGGGATGTGCACCCCTTTCGAGAACTCGATGAAGTGGTCCGGCGCGCTCAGGTCCGCGAGGAAGCCCCACCTCCCGCCGCTCACCGCCTGGAACACGCCGAAGAACCCGGCCTCGTGCCGCAACTCGAACGCGAAGAACAGCATCGCGTACAGCGCGATCCAGATCGGCATCTGCAGGAAGATGGGCAGGCATCCCAGCGCCCCCCGGAAGTTGACGCCCTCCTCCTTCATGAGACGGGCCATCTCCACCTGCATCTGCCGGGGGTTGTCCTTGTGCTTCTCCCGGATGGCCGCCTGCTTCGGCCCCAGCGCCTGCATCTGCTTCGAGAACTTCGCGAGCCCGATCTGGCTCCGCCGCGTGATCGGGTGCAAAGCCGTGCGCACCGCCAGCACCAGCACCATGATGGCCAGCGACCAGTCGAACAGCAGGTTGTCGTGCGCCAGCCGCAGGAACCAGATCAGCCCGTGCGCCAGCACCGGGAACGTGCAGGGCGAGCACGGCCCGCCCAGGTTGTAGACGACCAGTTGCCCCAGACCCAGCGCGCTGAGCATCGGGTCGCCCGCCAGCGTCCCGGGCCGCATGGGCCCGGCGTAGGCCCCCACCGCCATCTCCAGCGACCCGTTCGCCGCGACCGCCACGGGCGGGCTGTTGACCTGCAGCACCAGCGCCTCGGGCGCGCCCGGCGAACGAACAAGCACCCGGTGCACCGTCTCGGCCATCGCCAGCCTCTTGTCCGGCGCGGGCGCCGAGGCGTCGATGATCGGGTGCACCGCGAACGCGAAGTACCGGCTCGTCAGCGCCAGCCACACCAGCTCGCGGCCCTGCTTGATCGAGTCGTCGGTCGGCCAGACCTGCTTCGTCGCCTGCGTCGCCGGATCAACCAGCGTCCGTCGCGGCGTCAGCCGGTTGTCGCCCTCCGGAAACTGCCGAGAAGGATCCTGCTGCGCGCTGCGCAGCGCGCCGTAGCGGAACCGGCGCACGTCGATCCCATAGCCCGACGAGTCGCTCGGCAACTCGATCGGCCCGTACGAATACCACCTCACCGTCATCGGCTCGGCGGTCAGATTCACCAGCCGCTCTTCGACGCGGATGTCGTACGAGCCCTTCTGGATGACGAACCGCTTCCGGATCCGCGCCACGGGCGCAGGAGGCGCCGCCGAGGCATCCAAGATCGTGGCCTCGAATTCGCCCGGCGCCGTCTGCCTCCACACCGGGGCCCGCCCCGGCCCCTCCCGGAGGTCGACAAACGCCGGCGCCGCCGCCCCCAGCACGATCTCAACCCCCACCGTCGCCATGCTCGTCGCCAGCGGCCTCCCGGATGAATCCCGCACCGCCTGCTGCAGCGCGAACGGCGCCGGCTTGCCCGCGCTGGTCGTGTGGTCCGCCAGCGTCACACTCTCGATCCCGGCGCCGAAGTCGGACAGCGCCAGCCGGAACTTGTACCCCGAGCCGGCAAGGCCGCCGAGGTCCGACAAAGGCGAGGACTCCTCCGCGATCGCGGCGGACAGCGAAACGGTCCCGGAGATCGCCCGCGAGGACCCGCTCGGCGGCGCGGCTGTCGGCGCCGCGGCTTCGGATGGCCGATGCTCGCTCGCCTGCTCCGTCCGGGCACGCCCCAACTCCGCCGAAGCCTCCGATTCCCCGGGCTTGATCGCCGGCGCCGCGGCTTCCGCAGCCGACTCCGCCCGCGTCGCGCGGCTCGACGCCGTGCGGCTGCTGGTCACGTACACCGCCGCCGCCGCGCCCAGACCGATCAAGGCAACGGCGGCGGTCACGACCGCTCGGCGGAGCGTGTTGGGCTTTCCTGGCATGCGTGCGGGGCCTGCGACGCCGCTGCGAACGCCGGCGTCCTGCCGGCCCACCGCGCGGCGCGGGTGCGAGAGAGAAGCCGACGATAGCAGGCGAGCAAGGCCCCCGCCGGGCCGCGCGCCCGGCCTCCCGGAGGGCGTCAGCGGCCCTCGTACAGCCGGTCCCCCAGCCAGTCGCTCAGTTCCGCCGTGCCCTTGATCTTCTCCGCCGTCTTCGCGACGTCGTACTCAAGACGCACAAACTCGAACTTCATCGCCCCGTCGTCGTGGTGCATCACCACGTACGACGCCCGCGGGTCGTGGTCGCGGGGCTGGCCCACGCTCCCCACGTTGATGATCGCCTTCTCCGACGCGCTCGCGGTGTACACCGAGCCCCCGAGCTCGTCCGGCGAGTAGAAATCCGGCTCGTCGGTGAAGACCCCGGGCACGTGCGTGTGCCCCACCAGCGCCACCCGGTCGATGCGGTCGAAGACCTGCTTGATCTTGTCCACCGCAGTCATCACGTCATCGGGGAAGATGTACTCGTTGATCGGCCGCCGCGGAGAGCCGTGCACCGCCAGCAGCGGGAACGGCGCCCCCGCCGGCTTCTCGACCACGCGCACCCGCAGCCGCCCCAGGAACTCGTACCGCCGCGACCGCGCCGCCGCGTCCGGCTCCCTGTCGAACTGCTCGCGCGTCCAATACGCCGCGGCTCCCGCGGCAGGGTTGAAGTTCGTCGGCTCGTACAGCACGCCGAAGTCGTGGTTGCCCATCAGCGACCAGGCGCACCTCTCGGCCACCATGTCCACGCATTCCAGAGGGTCGGGACCGTACCCGATGATGTCCCCCAGGCAGATCACGCGGTCCACGCCCCGACGGCCGATATCCGCCATCACCGTGCGCAGCGCCTCTGCGTTCCCGTGGATATCGCTGATGATCGCCGTCGGCAACGCTCCGCTCCTGCGCAAGTGCCGCAACCCTGCGGCCCGGCTGACCGATGGATGCTACGAGCCGCCGGACCCGCGGGCAATCGCAGCGCCGCGCCCTCGCCCCCTCCGCTTCTTCCTCCGCTTGCCCAGCCTCGCACCCCCCGTATCATCGCGCTCCCCACACCGGGCCGGTCGCACACCGGCCCCCGCGAGACCCACGACATGCCCGCGATGCCCGTCCAGTATCAGCGCACGCGCGAGATGACGATCGACGAGCTCCTGCTCGAAAACCGCATCGTCTTCCTCATCGGCGAGATCAACTACGCCTCCGCCGCCCGCGTCATGATGCAGATGCTCTACCTCGAAAACCAGAAGCGCGGGCAGGACATCAACTTCTACATCAACTCCCCGGGGGGCTCCGTCGACGACACCCTCGCCGTCTACGACACCATGCGCTTCCTCTCCTCCGACGTCGCGACCTACTGCATGGGCCGCGCCTACTCCGGCGGCGCCCTCCTCCTCACCGCCGGCGCCAAGGGCAAGCGCTTCGTCCTCCCCCACGCCAAGGTCATGATCCACCAGCCCTACGGCGGGATCACCGGACAGGCCGAGGACATCCGCATCCAGGCCGAGCAGATCATCAAGTCCAAGCGCGAACTCATCAACATCATCTCCCGCCACACCGGCCAGCCCATCGAGGCCGTCCAGCGCGACTCCGAACGCGACAAGTACTTCGCCGCCGAGGAGGCCAAGGCCTACGGCCTGGTCGACGAGGTCATCGACTCCCCCCGCGACCTCAAGAAGTAACCCCCGCCCCTCCCCAGACCGCACCCACGCCCCGCCCCGAGGCCCCGACCACATGAGCACCCTCGTCCCCATCGTCATCGAGAAAACCGGCCGCGGGGAGCGCGCCTACGACATCTACTCGCGCCTGCTCAAGGACCGCATCGTCTTCCTCGGGGGACCCGTCGACGACGACTCCGCCAACCTCATCATCGCCCAGATGCTCTTCCTCGCCAACGAGGACGCCAAGAGCGACATCCACTTCTACATCAACTCCCCCGGCGGCTCCGTCACCTCCGGCCTGGGCATCGTCGACACCATGAACTTCATCCAGCCCGACGTCTCAACCTACATCATCGGACAGGCCGCCAGCATGGGCTCCCTCCTCGCCTCCGCCGGCGCCCGAGGCAAGCGCTTCTGCCTCCCCAACGCCCGCAACCTCATGCACCAGCCGCTCATCGGCGGCGTGCTCGAAGGCCAGGCCACCGACCTCGAGATCGAGGCCCGCGAGATGCTCCGCCTCCGCGACCGCCTCTACCGCATCTACGCCGACGCCACCGGACAGGACGTCAAGAAGATCGAGGCCGATTGCGACCGCAACAAGTGGCTCGACGACCAGGAGATGCTGGACTACGGCCTCATCGACCGCGTCCTCACCCAGATGCCGCAGATGCCCAAGGCCCCGCTCCGCGACGACGCCTGACCGCCGCGCCCGGCCCGGCTGGCAGCCTCCGCTGAGCGCGGTTGCCGCCCCCACGAATAACTCCGGCGATTCTCGGACCGGATTTTTCCCGGATTTCCCTTGCATACCCCCCTTCTCCCCGTGGCATACTGCAGGGGCGTAGGAAGGGCGAACACGGGTTTCGGGCGACTGTTCAGCCGCGAGTTCTTCTGGGAGGCACAAGCAATGCGAGCATCAACACGGGGTGTTCAGGCGAGCGCGGTCGATGCCTCTGCCTTCAACTCCTCTCCCTCCGGGAGAGGATGTCATCGCGGAGCGATGACAGGTGAGGGGCTCCCGCCTTTCCTCCCCTCTTCTCACTTCTCCGCGCACAACCAAGAACCCCTCATCCGTCAGCCTGCGGCTGCCACCTTCTCCCGTGGGGAGAAGGGTGCTTCG
>CANJRL010000062.1 GCA_947476675.1 Phycisphaerales bacterium | reverse complement strand
TGACCGCCGTGGTCACCGGAGACACCACGCTCCGCGCCGACATCCTCCGCCAAGGCCGCCCGGAAGGCGATCCGCTCCTCAGGGAGGCCGAGGAACGCCTCGCCCGCCACGTCCGCGGCATCGTCTCACCGCAACCCGCTCCGCCTCCTCGTCAGATCCGCTCGCGCCCCGCGCCTTGGACGCTGGGCGAGCCGCCGGTGTCGACCCCCGCGACCGGCGAGCAACTCGCCAACGCGACCCCCGCGCGTCCGCCCGCGCAGCCTTCCCCGCGCCCCCCGGGGCCGACCGAACCCGAGCCCATCCTGCCCCTCCCGGCGTTGAAGCCATCGACCGCGGGTCCCGATGCGGGCGCCGCCGAGCCCGGCGCGCCGATGATGCCGGCGCCCGAGCCATCCGTCCCCAGCGCGGACGTCGCACCGCAGGACCAATCGCTGGGCCCGGCCGAACCGGTCATCGCCCAAGCCCCCGAGCAGGGCACGGTCACCTTCTTCGGCCCTACTCGCGAGTTCATCTCGGGGGTCAATCCCGGTGAATCCGCCGTCGCCATCACCGGCGGCGTCGCGGTCCAGTACCTCGAGATCTCCACCGGCCGCACCCTCCAGCTCACCTCCGAGTCCGCCGTTGTCTTCCTCGCCAAGGGAGGGCTCCGCGAACTCGCCGACACCGGCCGCGGCCTGAATGCCGACGACGTCATCGGCGCCTACCTCGAGGGCAACGTCGTGATGACCGACGGCCGCTACACCATGCGGGCCCCCCGCGTCTACGCCGACATCCGCCGGCGCCGCGCCATCTTTCTGGACGCCGTCTTCTGGACCTACGAGCGCCTCCGGGGCGCCCCGCTCTTTGTCCGCGCCGACGCCATCCGCGTCGAATCCGAGAACCAGTTCGCCGCCGACAACGTCCGCCTCTCCAACTCCGCCTTCTTCGAGCCCGCGCTCGCCCTCGGCGCCTCGTCCGTCACCATCACCCGGACACCGCGCGAGCCCCGCGACGAATGGCTGGTCGACGCCCAGGGGGGCGCCCTCCTGCTCGGAGGCGCCTCGGTCGCGCCCCTCCCCCGCTACCGGGGCGATCCCGGCGACTCCTCCGCTCTCCAGGAGATCACCGCCGGAACCCGCGACGGGAAGGCGGTCGTCAGAACCCGATGGGACGCCTTCAACCTCCTCGATCTCGAACGCGTCCCCGGCCTCAACGTCAGCATCCTTGCCGACGGATGGTTCGATCGCGGCCCGGCCTTCGGCGTCGAATCCTCCTGGAACACCCCGGAAATCCGCGGCTCATTCCTCGGCTACTACTTCTACGACGACGGCGAGGACCGCCTCTCCTCCGGGTCACGCATCGGCCGCACCAACGAGAACCGCGGCGTCGTCCTGTTCGACAACCTCCTCCGCCTCGACCAGAACTGGGACCTCTTCACCGAGGCCTCCTACGTCTCGGACCCCGCGTTCATCGACTCGATGTTCCGGGCCCTGGGCAAGGAACGCCGCGAGTTCACCTCCTCGGTCTACCTCCGCCGCCGCGACGAGGCGTCCGTCTTCTCCGCCGAGGCCCGCGGCTCGTTCAACAACTTCACGCCCAACGAATACCTGCTCCAATCCCAGGGCTACCAGGTCGAGCGCCTCCCCGAGGCCCGGTACAGCCGCGTCGCCGATCCGATCCTCGATGGCGCCCTCTACTGGACACAGGACACCTCCGCTGGCCGCTACGCCCTCCGCTTCAACGAGCCCGCCGTCAACACCTTCGGCTTCGACACGCCCGAACTCTCCCGGCGCGCCTTCGGCATCAACCCCGGCCAGTCGATCGCCGACCGCCTCCGCGCCATGGGCCTCACCGAGGATTCGGTCTTCCGCTTCGACACCCGCCACGAACTCGAAGCGCCGCTCAAACTCGGCGACTTCACCCTCACCCCCTTCGCCGTCGGACGCTTCACCCACTACGACGACCGCTTCGAGACCTTCTCTCCCACCCGCGAGAACGCCGAGCGTTTCTACGGCGGCGCGGGCGCCCGCCTCCACACCTCCATCGAGCACGTCGACAACTCCGTCGACTCCCGCCTCTTCGACCTGAGCCGCATCCGGCACATCATCGAGCCGTCCGCCACCATCTACTACGCCGACTCAACCCGCCCCTCCTCCACGCTCCCGGTCTTCGACCGCAACGTCGAATCCCTCGCCGAGGGCCCCGTCGCCCGCGTCGGCCTCACCAACACCTGGCAGACCTACCGCGGCCCGCGCGACGAGCAGCGCATCGTCGACTGGTTCGTCCTCCGCACCGACTACGTCCACGGGTTCCGCGAGAGCGAGTTCACCACCCCCATCGGCCGGTGGTTCGAAGCCCGCCCCGAACTCTCCGTCCTCGGCCGCTACATCGAGAACCAGGGCACGCTGCAGCTCACCGACGCCCTGGCCCTCTCCAGCCACGCCGTGCTCAACGTCGACGATGTCCGCCTCACCTACATCTCGGGGGGCGTGATCATCGACCACGGAGAGGGCTTCGCCACCTTCGCCGACGTGCGCCACATCGAGCCCATCGACACCCTCAAGACCGATTTCGGCGTCCGCTACGCCATCTCGCGCCAGTACGCCGCCACCGCCACCGTCACCGCCGACTTCCAGCGCAAGCAACTCGAGGGCGTCGTCATCGACCTCGAGCGCCGCTTCGAGCAGTTCTCCTTCACCATCTCCTTCGCCCGCGACAACATCTCCGGCCAGACCGGCGTCGGCGTCTCCTTCCAGCCCTCGGGGCTCGGCGAGGAAAGCCGACGCCGCCTGCTCTCGCGCTACGGCTCCACCGAGGTCGAGCGCCTCGGGCAGTCCCCGGTCAACCCGATCGACTCCAAGCCCTTCCGCACCACCGGCACGGCGTGGGGCCTGCGCTGAGCGGGCTCAATCCCTGTGCGCCGCGTGGCAACTCTTGCACGATGCGCTCACCGAATCGAGCCGCTCGCTGAGCCGACCGAGATCCGCCGGCCCCCGCGGGCCGGCGAGCATCTCCTCGAGCGATCTCGCCCGATCGGCCGATTCCGCCATCCGCCGCACAAACGCGTCGCCCTTCGCCCGAGATTCCGTCCCTTCGCCCAGCAGGCGAAGGACATCGGCGAGGCGGCCCGCCTCCGCCGCGGGCACAAGGTCCGGGTGATCCGCCGGGGTCTCCCAGCCCGCTCGCTCGATCAGCCGCAGATGGTCCAGCGCGTCGTCCAACTCCAGCATCCCCCGCACCATCCCCGCGGGCTTCGCGACCTCGGGATACGCCGCCGGCGCCGCCGCCAGCGCCTCCTCGCTCAGCGGCGTCGCTCCCCGTGCGCACGCGTAGAGGCCGGCGTAGGTCGGCGCGGTCCCCGACACCTTCATCCGCGCGACGGCCTCCTCCGCCGAGGCCCAGCCCAGGCTCACGGCGACCGCCGCCGCCGCCGCCGCGCTGCGGTGCTTGCCGTGATGGCAGTGCAGGTACACCCCGCCCTCGCGCATCGCGTCGCGCACCGCCCGCGACAGTTCCACCAGCCGCTCGCGGTCGAACCCGTTGTACCCCACCGGCAGGTGGATGTACCGCAGACCCCGCGCCCGCGCCGCCTCAACGTCGGGCTCGGCGCCGTCCACGCTGATCACCGTCGCAACTCCGATTGACTTCAGCGTGTCGAACGCCGCACCCCCCTCGGGCACGCCGCCGCTCAGCACGCCGCCCGGGTACCTCACCACGTTGTGCAGCCCCGGCAGGCCGACCGGGGCCGCCTCCGAGACCGAGGGCGCCTCGACCCGCGCCGGGGGCGCCTCCACCGGCTCGCCCCGGTGAGCGCCGACCATTCCCGCGAACACCACGACCGCCCGGAACACCACCAGCATCGGCGCCTCCTTGGAAGCACCATGCTACCTCGCGCACGCACTCAAGATGGGACATGGCGCCGGCCGCCCCCCGCCCGGCAGCGCCCCGGCCTCGCACTCAGCCGTTGATGGCCGTCACGCGCACCTTCATGAACCGCTGGCGGTGGCCCTGCTTCCGCTTCGAGTTCTTGCGCCGCCGGTACTTGTTGATCACCAGCTTCTCGCCCTTGAACTCGTGCGTCTTCACCCCGTCGACATCGTTCATCACGATCTCGCCGACCACCGACGCGCCCGACAGGTAGGGCATCCCGAACCTCGCGGCCGAGCCCTCCCCGGCAAGCATCAGCACCCTGTCGAACGTCACCGTCGCGGCGTTCGCGGCCAAGTCGCGCAGATCGACGTCGATGACATCGCCCTGACGAACCATCAACTGACCGCCGCTATCCTCGATGATCGCGTACATCGCCGTCGGCTCCGATCCCCGCCTTCCCCCCACCGGGGCGCGGGACAAAGGCTCTGCTGTTCGGGAAAAAGTGGGTCCGGAGTGTAGCACCCCTCCGCCGCCCGGCAAGCGCCACGCCTCAGGCCGTCCGACGCGCGATCTCGGGGCCCGGCACGGCTCGCGCCGGGGCTTCCGCCGGCGGCCAGCCGCGCCTCGCTCGGGCAAGCCGGATCGCCTCCTCCGCCGCCGCAGCATCCGCCTCCACCCACCAGCCGTCGGTCAGCGGCACATCCGTATCCACCGCCAGATCGGCGATCTGGATCAATGTGAGGTCAAGGTACGGCGTCTCAATCGCCGGCGGCCGCGCCCGCACGCCGCCCGCATCAACCCCGACCAGGAAGCCCAGCAATCGGGCCCGGTCGGCCTCCGCGCACATCGTGCGGGTGTCCTCACCATGATGGACCGGCCACAGCACCCCGCCGCAACCGAGCCGCAACGCCTGCTCGCACGCCGCGAGCAGGGCCCTCGTCGCCCGAAGCGGCCCCGGACCCACCCCCTCGCCGACCAGCACATCACCGATGCCGTAGGCATCGGCCCGCTTGCGCAACGCCTCGGCGATCTGGCGCTCGCGGGCCGGATCATCCGCTGGTCCGGGCCGCCACAGCCGCAACCTTTCGGGCGACGGGTGCGTCGCGCAGGCCACCAGCCCGGACAGCCCGCCGCCATCGATCATGAGGATGGTGTCGCCAGAGCCGTTCGCCACGCCGACACCATCGGCGCCCGGGGGGAGTTCGCTGCAAACACCGCCCCGACTCAGCCGCCCCCGACCGCCGCGGGAGCAGGAAGCATCGCCTGCCCGGCCGTCCGCGACAGCGTCTGCGTCCGGAGCAGGAGCAGAGCCGCCTCCAGTTGCGGGTCGATGCCGTCGCTCAGCAGTTTCGATGGGTCCGGCCGCGTGTCGTTGTTCACCACGTTGCCCTGCTGGTCGAACGCCAGGAGGTCGGCGTCCTGACGGAGCGTGATCGCGTCGCCGACCTGCTTGGGCAGCATCTCGACGACCACGTCCGGCTCGACGCCCCAGGAATGGGCGCCCTCGCGGCGGTGGATCAGCCGACCGGCGGGGAGGTAGTAGTACCGCTCGGTCAACTTGAACAGGGCCGAGCCGCGCGACAGGTCGTAAATGTTCTGCACCGAGCCCTTGCCGAAGGAGCGGACGCCGACCAGGACCGCGTCGACCTCGCCCTTCCGGGTGTAGTCCTGCAGGCACCCCGACACGATCTCGCTCGCCGAGGCCGAGCCGTCGTTGATGAGCACGGCGACAGGGATGTCGTTGAGCGTGGCGGCGCCTCTGCGCGCCGACTGCGAATCGATCATCGCCCCGTTCATGTCGTGCTGGCTGACGATGACCCCGTCGTTCACGAACCGATTGGAGATGCTCACCGCCTGGGTCAGCAGGCCCCCCGGGTTGCCGCGCAGGTCGAGGATCAGGGCCGAGAGGCCCTTGGCCTTCATCTCCTTGACGGCCTTGTCGAAGTGCGCCGTCGTATCCTCGGTGAACTGCGTCAGCCGCACGTACCCGATGCGGTTCCTGGGGTCGATGAACCAGTCCCAGTCGGTCTCGTGGGCGCCCTCGCGGCGCCAGCCCTTGACCGTGTAGAGCGGGATCTCGGCGCGGGGCAGCTCGAAATCGAGCAGCCCGTCCGCCCCCGTGCGCTCGATCGACAGCGTGACCTTCGTTCCCACCGGCCCGGTGATCTTGTCCACCGCCTGGAGCAGCGAGATGCCCAGCGTCGATTCGCCGTCGACCTTCCGGATCAGGTCGTCCTTCTTGATCCCCGCGCGCTGCGCCGGGGTGCCCTCGAGGGGCGTGACAACCTTCAGGTTCCGCCCCTCGTCCAGCTGGATCTGCACCCCCACGCCGGTGAACCGACCCTGCGTGGTGCGATTGAACCGCGCCACCTCGTCGGGCCATATCAGCGACGAGAACTCGTCGAGCTGCGCGATGGCCCCGTCGCCGAACGCGCGGAGCAGCGCCTGCTCGGGGATCTTCACCGTCGCGCCGTTGAGGTCGAGCAGCCCCATGATGGTCTTGGTGAGCTCGAAGGAATCGGCGTCCTTCTCGCGGGCCGCCGAGAAGTGCTCGATCTTCGAATCGACGTCGGCGAGCAGGCGATCCCTGGAGTTCGCGTCGCTCAGCCCGGGGAACGCCGCCGCGAGGTCGGGGGTGGTGATCATCGTCCGGAGCGACTGCAGCCCCCCGGAGATCATCCGGGACATCGTGGTGCGGTCGACGTGCGACTGCTGGGCCCTGGTCATCGCGCGGCGGACGATGAACTGGTCGATCCCCGCGACCTTCTTGCGCCAGTCCTCCCCGAGGCTGTTGTAGGCGGGCAGTGCCTCCTCGCCCTCGCGGACACGCTGCTCGTTGCGAAGGGCGTGGAGCCTTTCGGGAACGTACATCGCCATCAGCGCGATGCGGTCGCCGAGGCGGGCGACGTCCTTCTTGTGCCGGCCCTCCTCGTCGTAGAGCACGCCCAGGCGGAAGAACAGCGCGTGGGCGTCGAGCCACTCGCCCTTGGCCTCGGCCTCGGCGGCGCGGGCCTCGGCGGCGTTCACCACGCCCACCACCGCCTCGTCCTTCAGCACCGCCTCCCGGTCCTTCGAGATCGTCGCCAGTTCGATCGCCGACACCAGGCCCTTGTTCAGTTCGCTGGCGTCGGCGTGCTTCTTGAGCTCGGCGCGAACCTCTTCCACCCGCTTGGCCCGCTGCTCCCCGCTCTGCGACAGGTGCGACTTGAACTGGTCCACCGACGCCCGGAGGGCCCGAACCGATTCGTCCTCGTGGTCGGCCGGAAGCCGGTCGAGCAGGCGGAGCACCTGGGTCTCGTCACCGCGAGCCGCGCCGCTCCACACCGTCCGCGACCATTCCGCCACCGAGACCGGCCCGGCGGCATTAGCATCCGCGACCTGGGGCGCCGGTTTGCGGCCCGCCGGCGGGTCCGACACCGCCGCCGCGCCGGCAGCCGCGAAGACCAGGGCCGCCCCTGCGATCGCCGAGAACCATCGCTTCGACAGCCCATTCCGCGTTGTCATGCCGGTCATACACCCATCCTAGCCGCGTGGCTGCGGCGTTATCAGTCCCCGCCGCGGGGCCGCGGCGTCCTGCGCAGCATCGGCGCCCGGGTCGCGCGCGCTCACCGGCCTGCCCCGACTTCCGTCCTCCCAGAGTGGGCCCTGCGGCTCCGCCTGCGCGCGCGGAAAGCCACCGGGTCCATCTTCGAGGATCCGGCCTCCCCGGCCCGACGGATATCCTCGCGCTGTGCCCCTGACCCCGACCATCCTCGCAGTCGCTGACACGGCCCGAACATCGGCGGTGCGGCTTTCCTCGGCGTGGATGGCCCTGCTGCTCGCCGCGCTCATCGGGCTGATGGTGCTGCTCGCGGTGATGCGCCAGGTTCGAAGGCCCCTCCGCGAGCGCCGGCGCGACCGCTCGACCCCGCTCATCGACGCCTGGGCCGAGGCCGGCCGCCGATTGCACGCCCCGGGAACAACCGGCGACACCGACGACCGGGACCCCGGGACCCGCCCGGTCTGGCCGAAGGATCTGGGAAACGGATGACCCGGACGCAACGCCCCCGCGCGGTGGTCACCGGAGGCGCGAAGCGTGTCGGCCGCGCCACCTGCCTTGCGCTGGCACGCGCGGGCCTCGACATCGCCCTGACCTATCGCTCCAGCGCGGACCAGGCGGAGAGCGTGGCCTCGGAGATCCGCTCGATCGGCCCGGACTGCACGCTGTTCCGCGCCGACCTCGGAGCATCCGACGAGGTTGCCGATGTCGGAAGGCGTCTGGCCGAACTGCCTCGCGTGGATGTGCTTGTGCACAACGCCTCGAACTACGCCCCCTCCCCGCTTGGCGACCTCGGCGCCGAGGCCGCCCTCGAGCACTACCGCGTCAACGCCCTGGCGCCGCTGCTCCTGACCGCCGCCCTCGCGGGGCGCCTCGCCGCCTCTCCGATGCCGGGGGGAGGCGCGGTGGTGGCGATGTGCGACATGCACGCGCTGGGCAGGCCCCGGGAAGGCTTCGCCGCGTATTCGATGAGCAAGGCGGCGTTGATCGAGATGGTGCGGTGCCTGGCCCGCGATCTTGCACCGAGGGTGCGGGTGAACGGCGTTGCGCCGGGGGTGGTCGCCTTCCCGGAATCGGGCTACGAATCGACGACCGACCTGCAGGCCAGGTATCTCTCGCGCGTGCCGCTCAGTCGGTCCGGCACGCCCGAGGACGCGGCCGAGGCGGTGCGGTGGCTGGCGCTCGACGCCCGGTACACGACGGGCGAGATCGTGCGTGTGGACGGCGGGCGGTGGCTGGCCTGAAGCCTCCCCGGCGCGCGCCGGGGTGACCGGCGGGGGCATCCCGCTATACTCTCCGCCCCACTCCGCCCGGGTGGCGAAATTGGCAGACGCGCCAGCTTGAGGTGCTGGTGGTAGCAATACCTTGGAGGTTCGAGTCCTCTCCCGGGCATTCCGAGCGCTCCGGGCCCCGCTCAGGGCTTGGGCGCTTCCGGGCTCTCCGCGATGCGCTTGAGTTCGCGCCTCAGCACCTTGCCGGTCGGCGATCGGGGCAGTTTCTCCATGATCCGGACCGACGTGGGGGCCTTGTACCCGGCGAGGCGCTCGCGGCACCAGGTGCGCAGTTCCGCCTCGGGCGGGAGTGGGGCGCCCTCCCGGAGTTCCACGAACGCCATCGGCAGTTCGCCGCGGAGCGGGTCGGCCACCCCCACCACGCCCGACGCCGCCACCGCCGGGTGCTTGTCGAGCACCTCCTCGATCTCGCGGGGGAAGACGTTCTCCCCCGCGACGATGAGCATCTCCTTGATGCGCCCGGTGATGTACAGGTGGCCGTCGTCATCGAAGCGGCCCATGTCGCCGGTCCTGAGGTAGCCGCGCTCGTCGAATGCGCGGGCCGTGTCGTCGGGGAGATTGAAGTATCCCGGCATCACATTGGGGCCCTTGATGCGGACCTCGCCGTCGAGGTTCGGCCCGAGCGTGCGACCCGTCGCGGGGTCCACGATGCGCTCGCGCACGTCCGGGAGGGGCCGCCCGACCGAGCGCGGGCGGTACTCCCACGGGCGGCACCAGTTCGTCACGGGCGCAGTCTCGGTCAGCCCGTAGCCCTCGTTGATGGTCACGCCGAACCGCTGCCTGAACGCCTCGGCGACCGCGGCGGGGAGCGGCTCTGCGCCCGAGACGGTGTACTTGAGCGAGGCGAAATCCTCGGGCCCGGCGTCCTTCACGGCGAGCAGCGCGTTGAACATGCTGGGGATGCCGATGAACGCCGTCGGCCGGTGCTTGCGCATCAGCCTGATGATCTGGGTCGGGGCGAACCTCGCGGCGTAGACGGCCTTGCACCCCCTCGAGAGCGGGAGGATCGAGAGCACCGTGAGCCCGAAGGAATGGAACTGCGGGAGCACGCCGAGCAGGACGTCGGCCGTGGTGAAGTTGACCCACCGCATGCACTGGTCGACGTTCGTCGCGAGGTTGCGGTGGGTGAGCATCACACCCTTGGGCCTGCCGCTGGTGCCCGAGGTGTAGAGCAGGACCGCCAGGTCGTCGGCTGAGCGGCCGAGGGCGTCGACGCCGCGGAGCGAGGGCCATCGCAGGTCGGGCGCGCGCTTGAAGTCGAGGGTGTCGAGAGCGATGAGGCTGGCGACCCTGGGGGGCCGCTCGAAGCCCGCGTGGCGCATGGCGTCGAGCATCGCGTTCGCGGTGATGATCGTGTCGGCCCCGCAGTCATCGACGACGTACTGGAGTTCGTCCGGCTTCAGGAGGTAGTTGAGGGGAACGACGGTCTTGCCGAGCATCCAGGCGGCCAGCATGGCCATCGGGGCGGAGGCCGAGGTGGGGAGCATGACGCCGACGGTCGGGCCGGACGAGACGGCGGCGATCGCGTCGGCGATGTGGCACGCGCCCGCGAGGATCTCGATCGATTTCCACTCGCGGCGATCGTCGACCGCGGCGACCGCGCCCGGACGGCTGAGCAGGCTGCGAAGAATCGGCCAATGCACGCTCACGCGGGGTGGGTCTCCGTTTGCAGGACGAGGGCGGAAGGGAGCGGAGCGCGAAGACGCAGGCCCGCCCTCGGATTCGCAAGCACCGGGGCCTACCTTACCGATGTTCTCGCGCATGCCCAGGACGCACGACCGCCGCCGCTCGATCGCCCGCTTTGCCCGCGCCGTCGCCTTGGCGCTGGCCGCCGCCGGGTGTTCGGGGGCGAAGCACGAATCGCCAGGGGCGCCGCCGAGCGTTCGGGCGGCTCGCGACGGCTACATGCGGGAGTACGAACTGGGCCGGTACCCGTCGGCCTACGAGCAGGCTTCGCAGGCCGCCGCGACCGACGAGGGGGCGGCCCGCGACCAGGCGGCGCTGATCGCCGGGCTCTCGGCGCAGGCCTTGAAGCGGGAGAGCGACGCCCGGCGCTGGCTGGCCCCTCTGACGACCAACAGCGACCGGGAGATCGCGGGGCGGGCCTCGGCCGGGCTCGGGCTGCTCGAGCAGGAGAAGGGGAACCACGCCAGGGCGGCCGAACTCCTGGCCTCGGCGGGGAGCCGCCTCGACGGCGACGACGGGGCCCGCGCCGCGTACCACGCCGGGGAATCGATGGGGGCGATCGGTCAGGCCAACTCGGCGCGGCTGCAGTACGAGGCCGCTCTGGCGAAGGTCACGGACCCGAGACTTCGGACGCAGATCCAGCGCCGCCTCGACAAGGTGAAGCCCGGGGGATTCACGGTGCAACTCGGCGCCTTCTCGAGCCGGGCCAACGCGGAGAAATCCGTTCGATCGGCGGCCGCGACGGCGGCGCGGCTCAACCTGGGCCAGCCGACCATCTCCGAGAGGCCGGGCGTTCGCGGCACGGTGTACGTCGTGCAGGTCGGGCGCTTCGCCACGCGCGACCAGGCGGCGCAGGCCCGCACCTCCTTCGGAGGCGCGACCGTGACGCCCGTCTTCGCTCCGAGCCCCGGGAGCGCTGGGCCTCGGTCCGTCATCGACGCGACGCCCTCGACGAGTTCCGGGGCGCCGCCTCGGCAAGGCCCGACGCTTGACAGCGCGCTCACGGTGCGCTGAGAGCCGCCGCGCCGCTCACTCGGCCTTGAAGACCACCGCGCCGGCGACCGCGGTGAGCACCGCGCGAACGTCCCTGATCTCCTCGGCGGGGACCTCGGCGATGTCGCGGTCGAGCATCACGAAATCGGCCTGCAGCCCCTGGGCGATGCGCCCGATCGATTGCTCGCTCTGCAGGGCCCACGCCGCCTGCGAGGTGTACAGGTGCAGGGCGTCCTCGATGTGCAAAGCCTCCTCGGGCACGAAGGTCCTGCCGTCGAGGGTCCTGGAGCAGACCGCCGCCCACATCCCGAGGAAGGGGCTGTTGGAGACCACCGGCCAATCGCTGCCGAAGGCCACGCGGGCCCCGTCGTTGACCAGCGAGGCGAAGGTGTACGACGTCTTGACGCGCTCGGGCCCGAGGCGGGCCTCTGCGTAGCGGCCGTCGTCGGCCTTGTGGTAGGGCTGCATGCTGGCGATGACGTTGTTGGTCAGGAACAGGCCGATGTCGCCGGGCAAGAGGTGCTGGGCGTGCTCGATACGCGGGCGCACCTTGGCCCGGACCGCGGGGGCCAGTTCCCCGTACCACTCCAGAATGACGTGGTTGGCGCGGTCGCCGATGGCGTGCACCGCGGGTTGCAGGCCCATCGACGCGCCGAGGAGGATGAGTTCGCGGAGCGAGCCGTCGGAGGCCATCGCGAGGGGGAAGCCGGAGTTCGCGGGGTCGTCGGCGTAGGGCGCGGCCATCCAGGCGCTGCGCGATCCGAGGGAGCCGTCCATGTAGCCCTTGAACCCCAGCACGCGGATCCGGGGCGAGAGGCGGGCGTGCTTCGCCGCCCATTCGAGCGTCGGCTTCCACGCGTCGACCGTCTTGGCCTCCTCGTCCCACACGGTCACGGCGATGCGGAGCGTCAGCGGCGTCTCGCGGTCGAGCGCGGCCAGCGCCTCCGCCGTCTCGCGCGTCTCGATGGCGCCGACGGCGGTCAGCCCCGCGGCGTTGCACAGGCCGATAGCGCGGAGCAGGGCGGCGCGGCGCTCCTCCTCGGCAGGCGCCGGGACTTTGGCGGTGATGAGCGTCATGGCCTCGTCGATCACCGCGCCGGTGGGGGCGCCGTCATCGGCCCGTGCGATCTTCCCGCCGGGAGGGTCCGCCGGGCCCTCCTTCGTGATGCCCGCGAGCGCGAGCGCCTTGTCGGACGCGAGCAGCGAGTGCCCGTCCATGCGGATGAGCGCCGCGGGGCGGTCGCCGGCGGCGCGCTGGATTTCCTGGGCGGTCGGAGGCCGCTGGTCCGGCCACGATTCGGCGCTCCAGCCCGTGCCCACGATCCACGCGCCGGAGGGCATGTCTCTGGCGAACGCCTCAAGGCGGGCGAGCAGGTCCTCGCGGCCGGAGGCGCCCCTGAGGTCGAGGGCGCTCAGCGACCGCGCCGCGTTGCCGAGATGGACATGGGCGTCGATGAGGCCGGGCAGGACGCGCTTGCCGCCGGCCTCGATGACCTTGGTGGTCGGGCCGATCTGGAGCGCGACATCGGCGTTGGAGCCGATGACGGTGAACTTGCCGCCTCTGACCGCGAGGGCCTCGGGCCGATCGTTGCCCCCGGTCCAGATCTTGGCGTTGCGGACGACGAGGTCGGCCTGCGCGAGCGCCGCTGGGCAGGCGAAGAGAGCCAGTGCGAACATCGCGAGACGGTGGATCGATCGTGTGCCGCGCATGGGAAACTCCTGCGGGGAGCGTATCAAGGGGGGATCAGCGCGGCGGGAACAAGCGGTCGAGGGTCTGCCGGCGATAGGCGAAGATCCGCTCGATGTCGGGCCGCACCAGCAGGCCGTGGGCCAGCCAGTCGAAGGGCACGGCGTATTCGACGATGTCGCGGCACAGCGTTCCCTCGACGCCCCCGCGGGTCTGCGGCTCGAAGGCGTGGGTGTGATGCCAGCGGCGGTACGGGCCCCTGATCTGCTGATCGACGAACCGGTGGGGAGGCTCCCACACGGTGATCTCGGTCCGCCAGCGCACCGGCACGCCGCGGATGCGGAGGCGGTAGTCGATGAGCGCGCCCGGGCGCAACTGGATCGGGCGCGGCGTGATGATGTGGAAGTTGACCCACGGAGGCGTGATGGCCTCGAGGTTGCCCGCATCGGCGAAGAACGGGAAGACCTCGTCGCGACGGCGCGGGAGCCATTGCTCGGTCTGGAAGAGGCGAGTCTTCATCGGGACCTGGTCTTCGTCCATCTCGTCGGCGCGGATGCGTGGTCCGCGTAGGGCGGCTTCGGGGCCGCGATGAAGCGGGCCTGCTCGCCGAGGACGCCGGCGAGCGAGGTCAGGTAGAGCCGCAGGAATCGGTCGGCCCCCGGGAGCAGGCCGAAGAACCGCGCGAAGGGGCTCTCGGTGACGGCGAACTCGGTGACGGTGACGAGGGTTCCCGAGGGCGAGGGCTCGATCGAGATCTCCCACCTGCCGTCGACGAGGAAGCGCTCGATGCGCAGGGCGCGCACGAGGCGTCCCGGCGCGTCGCCGGACGGGGCGATGCGCTCGAGCGTCCGCAGGGTCAGCGGCGGGCCGCGGAAGTGCGCCTCGCGCCAGACTTCCTCGCCTCGCTCGCTGTCGGGCAGGCGCTCGACCGCGCGGAGGTCCTGGCGCCACTTCGGCTCGGAGGCGTGGTCGGCGATGAGCGCCCAGACCCGCTCCGGGGGCGCCGCGACCACGATCCGCGACGCCCGCACGCTGGCCTCCGGCGCGGCGACGCCGAGGAAGATGACGCAGACAAGCAGCGTCGACAGGATGCCGAAGGTCACCAGCGCGATGAGCATGGCCTCGCTCACAGCGCCTCCCACGCCGGCGCGTGCGGCCGCACGGCGCCGCGACGGCGCGGGATCAACCCGAGCGGCTTCGGTCGCGTCATCGCGGCGATGGTACGGCGCGGCCGCTGACGGGGACGCCGAGGCGGCGCCTCCCCGCCCCGACGGTCGGCCCGGCTATTGTTCACGCTCCCATTGGAGGTCCGCATGCCCAAGGCTCTCGCCCGTCACATCCTCGTTCCCACCGAAGCGCAGGCGCTCGACCTGAAAAAACAGATCGAGGGCGGCGCTGACTTCGGCGCGGTGGCGAAGACGCACAGTTCGTGCCCTTCCAAGGCCAAGGGGGGCTCTCTGGGCGAGTTCTCGCGCGGGCAGATGGTCCCGGAGTTCGACAAGGTCGTCTTCGGCGACCTGCCGGTGAACACCGTCTCGGCCCCCATCAAGACCCAGTTCGGCTGGCACCTCATCGAGGTGCAGAAGCGCACGCCCTGAGCGCCGCGCGGCCAGGAAGTCAGGCGCTGGGCGCGACCAGGTAGAAGCGGGCGATCCTCACGCGGAACTCGTCGCCGCTCTCGCGGCGCATCAGGTATTCGCCCTCCATCGTCCCCCAGGGCGTGGGCAGAGGGCAGAACGAGGAATACTCGTGCGTCGCCCCCGGCGCGATTCGCGGCTGCTGGCCGACCACTCCCGAGCCTCGGACCTCGTGCCCCTCGCCGTCGGCGTCGACGATCCACCACCGCCTCGAGATCAGCGTCGCGGTCTCCTCGCTCTCGTTGGCGATCCGGACGTGATAGGCGAAGACCCACCGCCCGGACGACTCGTCCGACTGGTCGCGGAGAAACGCCGGCCTCACCTCGACGCGGATGCCCTGCGTGACCGCGTCGCTGCCGCGTGATGCCGCCTTGGCGCTGGTGACCATGTCGCTCTCCTCTCCGACTCGCTCAGGGGGGAGCAGGATACCGCAAGGCGGCAAGGGGGAGGCGCCATCGGATGGCGGACCCGTCTGTCCTGTG
>CANJRL010000061.1 GCA_947476675.1 Phycisphaerales bacterium | reverse complement strand
GGGGAGGAGCAGGCTGCGGCCGTCGCCGTCGGGGAGCAGAGCCGCGGAGACGACGACGTCGTGCCGCAGCGGCTGGGCGGCGATGAGCTCTCGGGCCTCGGCGAGGGAGGCGGCGTGGTCGCAGAGGAGGCCTGAGCGATGGAGGCACGCGGCGAGCGCGCTGCGCGCGGCGGTGTTCGCGTCGACCAGGAGGGCAACGGTCGGTGTCCGGGGCTGGCCCTTGCGGCGGGCGCGGAGGGGGAGGCTCTTGCCGGCGTTTCGGGACGGGTCGCCGTCGGGGCGTTGGTCGGCTTGGTGCGCCATGGGTATGCCTCGTGTGTCAGGCGGCCTGCTTGTCGCCGGGGTGCGGCGTCTGGCGGCGCTCCGCGGGGGCCTCGAGGCGCATGGAGATATGGGCGGTCAGGCCTTCTCCCGGTGTGCTCTCGAGCCGGATGTCGCCGCCGTTGAGGCTCAGGAGCGCCTTCGCGGTGGTGAGTCCCAGCCCCTTGCGCGGGGTGGACTTTCGCTGGAAGGCGAACGGCTCGAACGCGCGATCGAGCAGGTCCGAGGGCATGCCGGGCCCGTCGTCGGCGATGGTGATGAGCAGTCGGTCCCCGGCCCTCGCCATCTGGGCGGTGATGGTGACGGTGTTGATGTCCGGCGCTTCCAGGGCGTTGACCACCAGTTCGATCATGGCACGGAGGACCTGCTCGTGGTCGACTATGAGTCTGGGCAGGTTGTCAGGGGCGACAACCTTGACGGCGGGCTGGACGAGGCGGCGGTGATCGGGGCCGACGCGCTGCCGAGCCTCGCGGGAGGCGAGGTGGAGGAGCTGGGCGATGTTGACCGAGTCGGGGCGCGGGGCGGGGGGATCGACGACGAGGCGGAGCGAATCGGCGATCTTCTCGATGCGCTGGTTGGCGGCGTCGATGGCCTCGAGGGCGCGGTTCTCGCGCTGGTTGCCCTGCTTTCCCATGAAGGGCTCGAGGCGGCCTCGGATGACGTCGGTGGGGCGCTTGAGTTCGGCGACGGCGCCGGCCGCGACCCGGGCGACGCGGCGCAGGTGGTCGACCTCTCGCATGCTCGCCTGGGCCTCGGCCATGGTCTTGGCCATGTCGGCGACCTGCTCGTGGGCGTCCTTGATCTCCTCGACGCGGCGCGCCTCGGCGATGAGCCCGCCCCAGGCCGCGGCGAGGGCGGCGAGGGTCGTCGGCGCGAGCGCGGGCGTGGCGTCGGTGGTGGCGTAGAGCAGCGCGCAGGTTGCGCCCGCATCGGCGGTGAGAGAGAGGACGCGGAGGGTGCGCAGGCCGGCGCCGATCGCCTTGGGCAGCCAGGGCGCCGGCGCGGCGACCGCGCCGTTCTCGCCGCACGCCGCTGCGATCGCGCGGAGCGTCGGCGGCGCATCGGGCGAGAGGTCTCTCGGCGGGGCGATGTCGAGCACCGGGAGCGCGCGCATGCCGGCCCCTTCGGCGGCGAAGCGTCGGGCGTCCCAGGGTCCCTGGGCGTCGTCGATGACCACGGCGCAGAAATCGGTCTTGAGCGTGCTGCCGGCGGATCGCGCGACGGTGGCGCAGGCGTTCGGGAGGCCCCAGGGGGCCACGGCGCCGGCCTCGCGCTCTCGGTGCACGGCGGCGATCTCGGCGAGGGCGAGGGCGTGCTGCTCGGCGAGCGCGGCGCGGTCGGCGGCGGCGGCGCGGAGGCGTTCGAGCTCGCGGTTGGCCTGTCCGATGGATTCGAGCAGGAGCTCGCCGCTGCGCACGTCGTCCATGCCGAGCATGGTGGCGCGATCGGCGACGCGCTCGTGGAGGGAGTTCTCGATGGGGGCGAGCGAGCGCGCGTCGATGCCGCAGGGCGCGCACAAGGGGGCGGGGTTGTGCGCCGCGCCGGGGTCGCCGGACCATCCGAGGTGGAGTTTTCTGGCGACGGCGGCGGCGACGTTGACGAGGCCGATCGCCTTGCGGTGGGGGACGTCGGGGAGGGCCTCGTAGGGGAGCCCCGAGAGCCACATGACGTCGTGGAGGACGCGGGGGAGGCCCCAGCGCTCGGCGAGGCGGCGCGCGGTGGAGTGGTGGTCGATGCCGAGGATGGAGCGTTCGACGACCGAGAGCGAGCCGGAGCCTCTGGCGGCGATCTCGAGGACCCTCGCGTAGGCGCGGGGGAGGGCGTACTCGAGGGCGAGGATGCCCAGCCCGTGGAGCAGCCCGCAGACGAAGGCCTCGGTGGGCCTGGGCATGCCCGGCGAGGAGCGGTGGTCATTCGCGAGGGCCTCTGCGGCGCAGGCGGTGGCGATGGAGTACCGCCAGAAGGCGGCGCGGTCGAGGGCGGTGGAGGGGCGCGGCTCGTTGGGGGCGGTGTCGGCGGCGGCGAAGACGTCGTAGACGTTGACGGAGAGCGCGGCGGCCCGGACGGCCTCGAATCCGAGATGGACGACGGCGCGGTCGACGGTGGTGATCTCATCAACGCCGGCGCGCTCGACCTTGCGGCAGAGGCCGAGGATCCGCGCGGTGAGCGCGGGGTCGGATTCGATCATCGCGATGATCTGCCGGAAGTCCGCGTCGGCGGCGGAGGAGATGCGCAGCAGGCGCGAGGCGACCGAGGGAAGGGTCGGCAGCGCGTCGATCTGCTCGAGGATCATCTCGAGCCGGCGGTTCTTGCCGGGTTCGGCCGGGGCGTTGCTCACTCAGCGCCTCCCCGCCCGCGCCGGGTCGAGCCCGAGCATGTCGGCGAGACGCTCGGCGATGGCGGCGGGCGATGCGGACGACGAGACGACGCCGTCGACGCCCGCGGGCGCGGCGCCGTTGGCCGGAGAGGCGAGGTAGAGCACGCGGGCGCCCCGCGTCTCCTCGCGCTCGCGCAGCGAGGCGAGCAGCGAGTCAGTGGGAGCGGCGACGAGCGAGGGGTGGAGGACAACGGCGTGGGGCCGGGTAGCGCCGATGAGGAGCCCGGCGCTGAACGCTGTTGAGGCGACAGCGCACCGGAACCGACCGGAGCCAGCCAGGCCCTCGGCGAGGGCGCGGGCCGCCCCCGCATCGGAGGCGACGATCACGACGCGACGGCTCCCGCCCTCGAGCCGCTCGAGGGGGATGCCGTTGTCCTGCATGAAGCGGAGCAGTTCCGCGCGGGGGATGCGGCGGAACTTGGATCCCGGGACGCGGAAGCCGGTGAGGCGTCCCCGGTCGAAGCACCGGATGATGGTCTGCTGGCTCACGTTGCAGACCTTGGCGGCCTCGCCGGTGGTGAACACCTGCTTGGACGCGAGGTCGCCGGCCTCGCCGGGGTCGTGCTGCTCGGATTGGTCGTGACCCGTCATTCGGGCGGCGCTCCGGCTCGGCGTGCCGGACGCTCCACGCGGGGCGTCCGTGCAACCGGCCGGTGAGCATCGGCCCCCATCCCGCCCAACTTCACGCGACCGAAGGCGGACCCCTCGGGCCTGGGACGGCTGTGCTACTGGGCGGGCTTGATCTCTCCGACGTCCGCGAAGTCGAGGGTGAGCATGGTCGGGAGAATGAAGTTCTCGCCCTCGTAGACGAAGACCTGGCCGCTCACGATGAGCGGGACGCTCTCGCCGAAGCGCTGGGCGACGTTCTCCATGCGTTCGAGCGTCATGCAGGGAAGCGGCCTCAGGGGCGCATCCTGCTTCGAAGGCTCGGCGGCATCGTTATCGAACACGAGACGCCACCGGGTGGCGCTCTCGCGCTCGAGCCGGGCGCGGCGGGCCTTGAGGAACTCGCCCTCGCGGCGCAGCCCCGGCGGGTCGTGCGCGGCCTCGGCGCTGCGCCTTGGGCGCTGGAGGCGCGGAAGGTCGCCGGTCTCCATGCCTCGGAGCAGGTCGCCCGTGGCGGGGTCGCGGGTGCGTGGCTCGGCGGGCTGCGGCCCCTGGTCTGGCCGGATCGGCTCGGCGGGCTTCGGGGCGTTTGCCGCGACAGCGAAGGTCCGGGGAAGGAGATGGTTCTGGCCGCGGTACAGGAAGATCTCGGCGGTGAGCGAGAAGGTGATTGTCGCGGCGCGCGATTCGACGAGCCGCTTCATCTCCATGAGCGCGGTCGAGGGCATGACGGGCATGGGGCGCGGGGAGGAGCCCGAGGCGTCGGCGTCGAAGAAGAACAGCCAGTCCGAGCCCAGCCGCCCGAGCCTGCCGCGGGCGCTGCGAACAAACGAGCCTTCGGTGAGAAGCGGAGGCTCCGCGCTCGGGCTCGTTTCCAGATGCTCGCGGCCCATGCGGCCCGGCTGGTTGGCCCGACCCGGCTCGGACGCGATCGCGGGTGCGCTTGCGCACGCGAGCAGGACGAGAAAGAGCGGAAGGGTTCGCGGCATAGTCGTAACTACACGGTACTTCGGTCGAGGCGCTCGGGATGGTTCGGCGGCCGGCGGGAGCGCGGGCCATCTCGGGCGCGCAGGCGTGAAGGTCGGCCCGAACCGCCCCGGCGCCCCCGGAACCCCCTGTCCCCCGAGTCACCCGGGCGGCCAGAACGTCGGTCCGCCCATTTGCCGCATCGGCCGGGGGGTGCAATCATGCCCCTCCCGCCCCTGTCGGGGTGGAAGTCGGCCGCGTACCCAAGTGGTCCAAGGGGACGGATTGCAAATCCGTTATCCGTGGGTTCGAATCCCACCGCGGCCTTTGCTGCTGATTGTGGCGGCGACCCCCCCCTCTGGCCCGGGGGAATCCGGCGGCATGGGGGGGAGGTCCTCGTCCTGCAGTTCGGCATTCATGGCCACGGCGGCCGTGGCGCCCTCGGCCGCGGCAACGATCACGAACTGCACGTCTTTGGCCGCATCGCCGGCAAGGAAGACGCCGGGCACGCAGGTGCCTTGGCGCCGGTTGGTCTTGACGCCCCCGTCGCGCTTGAAGTCGCACCCGAGCGCCCGGGGCAGGGTGCTGCGCTGGACCTGCCCTGTGTTGAAGAAGAGGGCGTCGCACTCGGCCGGGGGGCCCGAGACGAAGTGGACGCGGCGGAGATTTCCTTCGGCGGCTTCGAGCCGGGCGACGCGCTCCTCGCGCAGGTCGGCGCCCAGCCGCCTTGCCACGCTCCGCTCGGCGGGAGTGATGCGCCCCCCGTCGGTGCAGATCAGGAGATGCTGCGTCCAGGTGCGGAGGGCGCGGGCGAGACCGACGGCGCGGCGGCCCCTGCCGAAGGCGGCGATCCGGCGGTCGCGGTGCTGCCACCCGTCGCAGTAGGGGCAGTGGTGCACGCTCACGCCGTAGAGATCTCTCAGCCCCGGAATGTCGGGGAGGATGTCGCGGACGCCGGTGGCGAGGAGGAGCCTACGGGCGGTGAACCGGGCGGCCGAGGGCGCCGCGGTGCGCACGGCGAAGCCTCCCGGCACGGGCTCGGCGGCATCGACGGTGGCGTCGACAAAGCGCACACCGTAGCCGGCCGCCTCCGCTCGGGCAAGGGAGAGGAACTCGGCGGGGGGGACGCCGTCCCGGGTGAGATAGCCGTTGAGCGACGCGGAGGCGCGGTTGCGCTGTCGAGCGTCGTCGATCAGCGTGACCGATCGGCGGCAGCGTCCGAGCACAAGTGCCGCGGAGAGCCCCGCGGGGCCTCCCCCGATGATGATGGCGTCGTCCACGCGGCGGGGTCTCCTGATGCGTTGTACCTGAGGAGTATGGGACAGGCCGGACGTTCCGCAACGAAAAAGACCCGGCCGTGGGCCGGGTCTGGGTGCGGTTCGCGCGGAGTCGGAGGGGTCAGGGGCAGGCCGTGCCGTAGCGGTCGAGAACAAGGTTGAGGTCCAGGAAGTCGATCACGCCGTCGCCATTGGCGTCGATGGGGCAGCCCGTGGTGTAGGAGAGGCAGAAGGCCAAGCCGCCGCCATCGGCGGTGATCACACTGGAGTTGGTGTAGGGATCGGCCGGGGAGGGGTCCTGCCGGAAGTTCCCCCCGGTGGTTGCGGTCTCCCAGTACCAGGTGGATCCGATGTTGTTGACGATCTCGATCCAGTATCGGCGGCCCTTGATCAGCGTCAGGGGCGCGTGGCACGCGCTGTAGCCGAACTCCTGGACGCCGACGGGGATGATGCGTGGCGTGGGGGTGCGGCGGACGCTGACCTGCGAGCCGCCGAAGCGTGCGACCGGCCTGCCCGGGGCGCCGCTGATGTCTTCGTAGTAGGTGATGCTGAAGTTGTCGGCGACGATGTCACCGGAGTAACCGCCCCACCAGCAGACGCCGTCGACAACGCCCGAAGCGTTCAGCGTGAAGTCGTCGGCGCAGCGAAACCCGCCGCTGCTCGTGTAACCGATCGACTGATTCGGATCCTGACAGAGCGAGCCGTTGAGGCACACCGAGGGGACGCCGGAGGCGGCGCAGGTGATGCGGAACTGGCCTGTGCCGCCCGGGGCCCCGGCATTGTACTGCCCAAGGCGGATCAGGTAGTTCTGCCCGGCGACAGCGGTGAAGGTGACCTTGGTCTGAAAGCCGCACGAGTCATCCGCGCAGGTGAGCAGCCAGGGATCGGTGGGAGGGCAGGGGAGCTGGTAGGTGGCGTAGACGGCGATCTTGGTGTCAAGAGAGGTCAGCCCGCAGGTCTCGACGGTGACGGGTCCGTCGCACGAGGCGGTCCAGACTGCCCAGATGTCCTTGTAGATCTGGGCAGAGCTGGAGAAGAAGCAGGCCGCGTGCGGGAGGCCGTCGGTTCCTGCGTTGCGGTTGTCCCAGTCGAACAGGCCCGGGCCCGAGATGAGGGCGGGATTCGAGCAGAGGTCGTTGGTGATGACCACTCGCTCGCTCTCGGAGCCGGAGGGGGCGCCCGCCCGGGAGTCACGGGAGTTGGATGGCTGGGCCAGCGTCGGCGCGGCGAGCGCGATCGCCAGCGCGATGCTGCGGACAGCGGATCGGGATCTGATGAACATGGCATTGCTCCAACCCGGAAGGCCACGAAGGATGGACGACACCGGGAGCAGGATACAGCATCAGGCCGCTGGTGCGGGCGTCCTCACTCGAATTGCCGGGATCGTCGGCCCAATTGAGGGCTGCACCTACGGTCGTCCATTCCCCAGGGGTATCCCGCC
The DNA here is from genome assembly GCA_947476675.1 of Phycisphaerales bacterium. Classification (GTDB taxonomy): domain Bacteria; phylum Planctomycetota; class Phycisphaerae; order Phycisphaerales; family UBA1924; genus CANJRL01. Next base: position 8,350 of record CANJRL010000061.1, on the reverse strand, counting down.
TCCGTCAGGCAAGGTCATCGAGAGCGCGTAGGGCGATCGGCTCCTTGGTGAAGAACGGCTCGGCGTGGGCGCACCCCGCGCGGCTGCCCAGATAGACGGCCGCGGCCTCGATCCAGTCGACGACGTGCGCGTTGGCGCGCACGAACTGGGACTCGTAGGCGCGGATCGCCGCGAGTTTGGTCGCGAGGTGGCCGGTGATGTCCATCAGGAAGTTGGGATCCGCGCACCAGCGCAGATGGGTGGCGTAGTAGTAGAAGAGCCACTTGGGATAGATCGGCGGGTGGGCCTCGTCGTCGGGCGGGTCTGTGAAGGGCCCCGGCTCGGCGCCCGGCGCGGCGAGTTCGTTGCCCCTCCACTGGCCGGGCTGGCGCATCTTGGAGAGTTTCGCGTCGAAGCGGGCGTCCTCGACGATGCGCGTGGTCGCGAGATGGTCGGGGTGGGCGTCTTCAAAGAACGGCGTGAAGAGGATGCTGGCCTGCCACTCGCGGATGACCTTCGCGACCGCGTGGCGGGCCGCCAGCGATTGCGTCACCTGGCGGTTGGGCAGTCCGATGCACCGGCGCTCGACGGGGAACGTCCCCGGCCCCTTGGGCGACAGGATGCGCGCAGCGGCGGCGGCTTCCTTGGACCGGGTGACGGGGTCGCCCAGGGGTGTCGGCTCGCCGCTGGTCATGTCGAGCAGGAGGACGCGGTGCCCCTGCGACGCGAGCAGCGAGACCGTGCCGCCCATGCCGGCTTCCTGATCGTCGGGGTGGGGGCCGACGACGATGATGTTGGCCATGGCGCGAGTGTACTGAGGCCGCGCCTCGGGGGTTCGAGCAAGCTCAAGCAGTTGAGATCGTATCCGCGGGCGGGTGTTCCTGGCTTTGCTCCTCGTCGCGCCCTGAGTGAGGCTCGGGCAGGTCGGCGTCGGGTTGCTCGACCCCGGCCGGGTAGCGGATCCATTCGAGCCGCAGGCCGGTGGGGGGAAGCGTCGGCCCTGCGAGGCGGCGGTCGCGCGAGGCGAGGGCGGCGGAGACGTCGTCGGGCGTGAGCCGCCCGAGCCCGGCGTGCATGAGCGTGCCGGCGACGATGCGGACCATGTTCCAGAGGAAGCCGTCGCCGCTGATGTCGATGGCGATGGTCCGCTCGTCGAGGCGGGCGGCGTCGCAGGCGAAGACGGTGCGCACGGTGGAGGCGCGGCCGTGCCCGGCGGCGGCGAAGGCGGCGAAGTCGTGCGTGCCGACGAGCCGCGCGGCGGCGTCGCGCATGGCGTCGAGGTCGAGCGGCGGCACGATGTGGTGCACGTAGCGCCGGTTCCACAGCGGCTTGTCGTGGGCGTTGTGGAGGAGGTAGCGGTAGCCCTTCGCCGCGCAGTGGCCGATGGGGTCGAAGCGCGGGTGGGCGGGGACGCACCGGGTCACCACGACGTCGTCGGGCAGGCGGGCGTTGATGGCCAGGGCGAGGCGCTCGTCGGCCGGGCCTCGCCGGTCGTCGGTCGTCGAGAACGCGGCGCACTGGGCCAGCGCGTGGACGCCGGAGTCGGTGCGGCTGGCGCCGACGACGGTGACGGGCTCGCGCACGGCTTCGCGCACGGCGTGCTCGACGAGGGCCTGCACGGTGCGGAGTTCGGCCCGCGCGTCGGGCGATGCGGCGGGCAGGATGAGCGCGGGGCTGGCCGTGGGCGTGGCGAACTGGCGTTGCCAGCCGCAGAAGTCGGTGCCGTCGTAGGCGATGTCGAGGCGGTAACGCACGGCCGGCAGGATAGGGTGCGGGCGCGATCGAAAATGACGAGGAGCGGCGGAACCGGAAGTGGGGAGGTGCGAATCATGGAGAGAGAGAGGGCGACTTCTCCGCTCGGCCCCGGACCCCCACCCGAGGACAGTCGGGGGGGACACACGGCCCGAGGCAAGGCCCGCCTGGAGTCGGGCCGGACTCGGCGCCATCCCGGGCTGACATGGAGGGGCGAAAGGGCCTCGGCCGCGCCGTTGCGGGGGCTTGCAACGACGCGACCGAGGTCGTCGTTTTTGGGCGCAACCGTCGCCGCCGCTGTGCCCGATCACGCGCTGGGAGGCGGACGCTCCGAGGGAGCAGGGCTTGGACGACGTTCGGTCATCTCGGGCGGCAGGTCGATGCCGCACTCGGGGCACCGCGGCAGCGAGACCGATTCCAGGCTGTAGAGGCACCGCGGACACTGCGGCGTATGAACGGGGACGAGTCGGCGCGAGAGCGGCGCGGCGAGCCACCACACGGTTGCGCTGGCGAACAAGAGCGGAGTTGGCGCCAGCACCTGCGCGAGGTGGGACCACGCTAATTGCGGGTTCTGTGCGATGCCGGCCGGCCCGATCCTCGGGGCCACGTTTAGCAGGTACATCAGCCCGCCGAGTTGTGCGCTGAACTGGCCCAGCGCATATAGAGCCACCACCAAGCCGAGAACCCTGACGATCATGAATGCCGTCCTCCTGCGCCGGGTGATGTCGATGACGTCGACGATCATGGGAATCTCCACGTGCAGGGTGCGGCTCACCCTCTGCCATGCGACTGTACCGCGGCCGGTCAGGCCCCCGGGGACTGTTCGCGGGCGGCGCGGGGATCGGGCGCGTTGGCGAACTCGCGGGGCAGCGCGAGCCCGCACTCGGGGCACTCGGGGATGACCAGGCGCGTCAGCGCGTAGCCGCACCGCGGGCACCTGGGTTGCTGCAGAGGGACGATGGCTCGGGCGAGGGCGTCGGCAAAGACGGTGAGCGCACCCATCGCAACCATGCTGAGGAACCAGGCCGCCATATAGAGGCCGATTGTCTCCCAGAAGTTGGAGGGGATGCCGAGAACTCCGCTTCCGGACATTCGCCCGCTCGAGGCGGTGAAACTCCAGACCGACAAGAGGGTGACGAAGTACTGCAGGGTCGACCAAACGGCAAAGCCGATCGCCCCGAGGCGAATGACGACCGCCACGGTGTGCCTGCGTCGGATGATGTCGCCTGGGTCGGGGATCATTCTCGGAAGTCCTTCTGTACGGATCAATGCCCGAACAGGTTTGTGGGCGCGAACATGCCCTTGCCCTCGAAGTAGTCGAGGGCCTCATCGACGCTCCTGAAGATGCGGGTCGCGGTCTCGGTGATGAAGGGGGAGGGGCTCTTGCGCGGCTTCCAGACCACGTAGACCTCCTTGGTGTGCTCGAAGGCGTGGTGGAGTTCGCGCTCGACGCCGCTGGAGAGCCCGGGCGTGCCCCCGGGCAGTTCGGGGATGTAGGACACGATCATGTCGGACTGGTCGACCAGTTTGAAGTCGCGCATGTAGATCTGGCCGTCGATGTCGCCGGCGATGTCGAGCACCTGGCGGACCGAGACGCGGATGGGCGAGGCGCCCGTGCGTCCCCCGAAGGAATGGGGCGCGACCTCGATGAAGTCCTTCCCGTCCTTGGCCGCGGCGATGGCGCGGTCGAGCAGGAGTTTCTCGTCGACGTCTCCGGGGTCGAAGGTGATGAAATGGTCGGCGAGGCGGGCGCGGAAGGCGTCGATCTCGGCGAGCACGTCGGGCATGTCGACGACGTGGCTCATGGGGAACGACGGGTAGACCTTGCGCATGTCGGGGCGGGCGAGGAGGCGGAACATGGAGCGCAGGTTGTCGTTCTGGCGCCCCCGGCTGACGATGAAGAACCTGCCGCCGGTGGCCTGGGCCATGAGCTCGGTCGCGAGGATCTCTTCTTCGCGCCAGACCATGCAGTCCTTGAGGGTGGCGTCGACCTCGTGCTCGCTGTGGAGGCGGTGGTGGACGACCTCGATGTTGTCGACGAGGCAGATGAAGAGGTCGGGCTCGAAGGCGCGGATCTGGTCGAAGTCGAAGGCGCTGAAGAGCCCGTGACGCCACCGGAAGGTGGCGTGGGTGTTCACGGCGACGAGGCTGTTGCCGCGGCTCTCGGCGAGGACGTCGCGGAAGACCGCGCGGCGGAGGGCGTGCAGGCGCGAGAGGGGGAGGTCGAGGACGCGTCCCGGGCGGACATCGGGCGCCTCGCGGTACATTCGGTCGCCGACGTGGAAGAGGGTGAGCGTCTCGCCCTGCGCGCCCGCGAAATCGCGCACGGCGTTCAGGAACGGTTTCTTGTCCATGCCGACCTGGCCGGTGACGATCGCGCGCATCACGCGAGTATACGGGCAGTTTCCCCGAGAACAGGCGTGGGCGCACCGACCGCGCGTCCGTGTGCATCAAGGAATCGCCCCGCGGACCCGGGCGGATTCCCTGCGCGGGCGGATGTTTTTCTGCGTGCGCGCGAAGCGGACCGCATGGGCCGAGCCGCTGCGCCACATAGAGAGTCGCCGGAGCGCCGCGTGCGCGCCGGACACCGCAGTTGGAGGCGGTGGAGGGGAGTCGTTTCCCGACAACGAGCGTCGCGCTCGCCCGCCGTTCTCGGCGCCGGGCTCTGCCGCGCTGTGCGCAACCGATCCGTCCATGCTCAGGAGAGAACTCGATGATTCGTCCGACCGTTCTTGTCGTTGCCGCCGGCGTTGCCGCGGCCCTGTCCGGCCCGGCCCTCGCCGCCACCGCCTTCGGCCTGAGCCTCGACGGCCAGCGCCTGGTCTCGTTCGACACCGGCGCGGTGCAGACCATCCTCGCGAACAACGCCATCGCCGGGCTGAACTCCGGCGAGTCGCTGCTCGCGATCGACGCCCGCCCGGCGACCGGCGAACTCTTCGCGCTGTCGAACCAGTCGCGGCTCTTCCGCGTCGGGACCAACGGCGCGGCCACTCTCGTCCCGCTCAGCGGCACGGCCATCCCCGCGCTGAACGGCGCCGTGGGCATGGACTTCAACCCCGCGGTCGACCGCATCCGGGTCGTGACCTCCACGGGGCAGAACCTGCGCCTCAACCCCGTCACCGGCGCGCTCGCGGCCGACGACGGCGCGACCTTCGGCGCCATCCGCTACGACGCGGCCGATCCCAGCGCCGGGCTCCCACCCCGCATCACCTCGGTCGCCTATACCAACAGCCCGATCGGAGGCCCGGCGCCCGGCGCCACCGGCACGACGCTCTACGGCATCGACGTGCAGGGCCAGTTCGACCGCCGCCTGGTCACCCAGGGCTCGATCAACAGCACCCCGGTCTCGCCCAACGAGGGCCGCCTGTTCGGCGTCGCCGGCATCTTCGGCATCTTCGTCGGCGATCTCTTCGGCTTCGACATCCTCACCGTCGGCGGCGTGAACTCCGCCTTCCTCTCGGGCCAGACCATCTCCGGCGGCACGGCCTTCTACACCCTTGACCTCGCCACCGGCTCGACGGTCTTCCAGGGCAACATCGGCAACGGGCTGGTGGGCGTGCGCGACTTCACGGTCGTCCCCGCGCCGGCCGGCGCCGCGGCGCTGGGCCTGGGCGGGATCCTCGCGATGCGCCGCCGCCGCGACTGATCTCCGCACCGGAGCATCAGCCGGACGGTTTCCTTCTCCCGGCCCGGGCGGCATGAGATACCGCCCGGGCCGTTTCGCATCCCGGGAGCGCCCGCGACACCTCGTGGTGAATTGTTGAGATTCCGTGAAGACGTCGCCTCGGGCGCGTTTCGGCGGCAGCGCGATCAGCGTCCGCGGTGGTAGTCTCGCCCACTCCGCCGGCGCTCCTTGAGCGCGCCGCCACCGCGCCACCCCATGCCGACCTCCGCCTCACCGCGACCCTCCGTCAAGCCCAGCGTCGCGGCATCGGCGCCTCGCGGCGCGCACGGCGCAGCCGAGCCGCCGCGCAAGCAGAAGGGCGAGCAGCGGGTCCGCGTGCGCTGTCTCTGCGGCGCCTCGGGGTTCGTGGCCGAGTCGCTGGCCGGGCGGCATCTGCAATGCAAGGTCTGCGGCGCGACGGTGGTGGTCCCGGCCAGGGGCGAGCCGCAGGCCCCGCCCCCGGATGTGAAGGCGGTGGAGGTTGCTTCCCCCTCGCAGTCGGCGGCGCCGAGCATCAAGTGGAGGGGCGGCGACGGCCGCTGGCACGACGACGAGGCCGAGGCCAACGCCGGCCCGGCGCGCTCGTGGATGGGCGACGCGGTGCGCTCGGTGATCCTCGTGCGCAAGCCCGGCGACCTGGCGACGCTGGCCGCGCTCTGGGCCGCGGCGACGGCGGTCGCGCTGGGCTTGTGCATGGTCCGCGCCTCGGCCAACGCCTACGGCGGCGTGCCCGATTCGATGCGCATGGCCCAGGGTGTCTTCTACGCCCTCGGCGTCCTCGGGGCGCTGGCGATGGTCGTCCTGCTCTGCGCCGTGGTCGAGTCGACGGCGCTGCACGACGGCGACCGCGTGCTCCCCTCCCTCGCCGGCATCAGGGAGGAACTCAGGAAGTGGCAGGGCGAGCGGCTCTGGGCGGTGGGGGCCAGCCTGGTCGCGATGGCGGCGCCGGCGGCGGCCGCGTGGCTCCTCGTCCCCAAGGACGGCCTGCTGATCTGGGCCCGCGACGAGATCGTCTTCGGGGTGCTGGCGCTCTGCGCCGCCCTGGGCCCGGCGCTCGCGCTCATGGGCGCGCTGGCGGACACCGGCATCATCCTCAACCCGATGAACGCGGTGCGCACGGCGGCGGCGTACGTCCCGGCGTACTTCGTGTGCGCCGCCTCGGCCATGGGGCCGTTCCTCCTCTGCCTCTTCGCGGTGAACCCGATCTACAGGTCGATGGGGGGGCAGACGTTCGCGGCGATGGACGATTTCTCGCTCGCCCTGCTCGCGCCCAGCGCGGCGCTGGGGGGCGCCGGCGTGCTCTTGCTGCTCGTGGCGATGCGGCTGACGGGGCTGTATTACAGGCACTTCGAGGACAGGTTCCCGTGGGAGGCGGTGTGAGGTAGACTTCCGATCCCGCTCACTCGTGGAGGCTGCGCGATGCCGGTTCCGGGATTGATCCTCAAGGCGTTGGGCACGATCGGCACGGGCGCCGCCGAAGACGCGCTCAAGGAAGGCGTGAAGTCGTTCCTCTCGACTGCGGCTCAGAGCGGTCTTGCTACGGCGTGCACGGCGACGCTGGCCGCGTGCTCCGTACCGGTAGCGATCCCGGTGATGTGCTACGCCGTGCTCTTCGCCGGCTCCCTTTGGTGGGAATCGAGGGCGGACGCGAAGAAGGAAGAGGAACTCAAGGCGCACTTCGCAGAGGTGCTGGAGGCTCTGAACGCGGCTAGGGGCGATCTCTCCGAGGCCGCGGAGCAGGTGTCGGCCATCGCCGAGCGGAGGGAGTTCGTCTGGGCGCGGCTCTCGGGCGCGGATCAGGCGGCGATGGCCGAGCGATTCTCGCTCGAATTCAAGATGGATGTGGGCAGGCTGCTCGAAGACGCCGGGCTGTCGAGAGACACGGACAACGGCCGCACAGCCTTCGACGACCTCTTCACCCTCAACTTCGACACGAACGCCCGCGTCGTGCGGATCGAAGCCAAGATCGACAATCTCACCGACATGGTGGCGCAGGTGCTCCGCAACCAGCAGGCGCCGCCCCAGCAGGCCCGCGACGAGGCTCCCCAGGCCACCGACTTCGAGCGCGACGTCGTCGCCGCCGCCTACGTCGTCAGCAAGGTGACCAAGGATCGGATCGACGCCCTCCGCGCCGCGATCATTCTCGCCGCCGACCGGCGGGATTTCACCGAGGCCGACCGCCTGCTCGCCGAACTCAAGCAAGACCCGGCTATCTCCCACACGTTCGACATCTTCACCCTCGAGGGCGACCGCTGGCGCGCCGCCGGCGAGTTCGACCGGGCCATCCAGCCCTACGAGACCGCCTGGGCGCTCCGCCGCAACGACCCGGCCGCGCGCAACAACCTGGCCATTGCCCTGCAATCGTCCCGCGCCGCCGACACGCGCGAGCACCTCCGCCGCGCTGTCGAACTGCACTCGAGCACGCTTGCGCTCGTGCCCCCCCGCACCCAGACTTGGGCCATGACGCAGCACAACCTGGCGACCGCGCTGCAGACTCAGGCGAGCGCATCAGAGGGGGCGGAGAGTGCCCGGCTGCTCGGGGAGGCGGTGGCGGCGTACCGGCTGGCGCTTGAGGTGTACGTGCGTCAAGCCCTGCCGCAGGATTGGGCCATGACGCAGAACAACCTGGGCAATGCGCTGCGGAACCAAGCCGGTGCGTCGGAGGGGGCGGAGCGTGCCCGGCTGCTCGGGGAGGCCGTGGCGGCGCACCGGCTGGCGCTGGAGGTGCGCACGCGCCAGGCCCTGCCGCAGGATTGGGCAATGACGCAGCACAACCTCGCGAACGCGCTGGTCAATCAGGCGAGCGCATCGGTGGGGGCTGAGCGTGCACGACTGCTGGTGGAGGCGGTGGCGGCGTACCGGCTGGCGCTGGAGGTGCGCACGCGCCAAGCCCTGCCGCAGGATTGGGCCATGACGCAGAACAACCTGGGCAATGCGCTGCGGAACCAAGCCGGT
>CANJRL010000060.1 GCA_947476675.1 Phycisphaerales bacterium | reverse complement strand
TCGGTCCTCGCGCGGTTCGGGGGTGGGAGCCGGAGCGGGGGCGGCCCGGGCGCTGGGCTCGGCGACGACGGCGGCTTGGGTCACGGTGGGAGACGACGGGGGGTGACGGCGGGCTCGGCGGGCGTTGACGCGGCGGCCGCCAGCGAGTGTGATCTGCGATACGCATGGCACGGTACGTCGGCTTCGTCTGTGTGTCACAGGTCGTCCGGGCGGCGGTGGTTGGCCTCGCGGCGGGGGGGTGTGGCGGGTGTTCCTCGCCGGATTCGGGCATGAGCAGGGGCCGCGATGCGACCGTGGGATTGGACCGTGCCGAGCGGTATGTCGCGTCCGTTCCCGCCGGGGCCGGGGGGCGTAGCGGAGAGGCTCAGGCGGGGGGACAGAGCGCGGCGATCCTTGTGTCGGGCGAGGCGGTGGCGTGGTCCCGGCTGTTGCCGGCGCTGGCGGAATCGGCGGGGGCGATCGCGATCGAGGAGGCGGCGCTGGACCTTCTGCTGGAGCGTGAGGCGGCGAAGGCAGGCGTGCGGGCGACCGCGGAAGACGTCGACGCGGAGCGGCGGGCGATGGCGGAGGCGGTGGCTCCCGGTGGCGACGCGGCGCGGGGCGAGGCGGCGCTCCGCCAGGTCCGTCGCGAGCGGGGGCTGGGGGAGAGCCGCTTCGCGGCGTTGCTTCGGCGGAACGCGCTGATGCGCAAACTCGTGCAGCCGGAGGTTGCGGTGACGCCGCTGGCGATCGACCAGGCGTACGAACTTCGGTACGGCGAGCGGATCGGGGCGCGGATCATCACCACGGCGACGGCGGAGGAGGCGGCGGCGGCGGCGGCGCGGATCCGAGGCGGGGAGGCGTTCAACGAGGTGGCGGCGCGGGTGTCGAACGACGCGAGCGCGGCGCGCGGGGGGCTGATCGAGCCGGTGAGCCCGGCGGACCCGAGTTACCCGGCGTCGATCCGCAAGGCGCTGACGGAGGCCCAGCCCGGCGGGCTGACGCCCGTGATCGCGGTCGAGAAGGGGTTCGCGCTGCTCCAGCGCGACGCGGCGCCAGTTCCGGCGCCGGCGGAGAGGCCGGCCATCGACGCGGTGCGCGCCGATCTGGAGCGGGATGCGCGGAGGCGGCAGGAGCGGCTGCTGATGGCCCGGCTGGGGCGTCGGCTGATGGAATCCGCGTCGGTCACGGTGTTGGACCCGGCGCTGAGCCAGTCGTGGCAGTGGCGCCGGAACGAGGGGGTGGAGCTCCTGCCCCCGAGGCGCTGACTCCGGGGGGCGGATCGCCGGAAAGAAGCGGCGGGAGTGCAGCCGGGGCCGGCGAGGGCCGATAGTCCGGGCATGGCCGCAGGCAACGGATGCCGCGCACACGGACGCCGCGCGCACGCGGGGCGCCTGGGTTGCGTCCCATGAGCGCTCACGGCGTGGGAGATGGGAGGAGCGCGGCGACGCCGCCACGGGCGACGCGCATCCTGCTGATCGAGGACGACAACGTCGCCGCGAAGGTGGTGACGCAGTCTCTCGAGGCGCACTTCGGGGCCGGGTGCGTGGTGCGTGCGGCGGATGCGGCGCAGGCGGACGCGGCGGACCTGTCGAAGGTTGACGTGGCGCTGTGCGACTACCACCTCCCCGACGGCGACGGGATCGCGGTGACGCGGCGGATGCTGCGCCGGCGTCCCGACCTGCCGGTGGTGATGCTGACCACCGAGGCGGAGGTCGCGACGGTGGTGGCGGCGATCGGCGCCGGCGCGTGCGACTACGTGCTCAAGACGGTCGATTTCGCGGCGGCGGCGGCGGTGATCGTGGAGAAGAACCTGGCGATGGCGCGGGTCAAGCGCGAGAACGCGCTGCTCCACGACGCGCTGTCGAAGTCGATGGCGGAGCTCCGGGCGAAGAACCGCGATCTGGAGTCGGCGGTGCGCCAGTTGCAGCAGCTGGCGCTGACCGACGAACTCACGGGCCTGGCCAACCGCCGCCGGCTGAACGACCTGTTGCCGCAGATGTACGCCCAGGCGGTGCGCTACGGGTCGGACCTGGCGTGCCTGATGATCGACCTCGATGGTTTCAAGGCCATCAACGACACGCTGGGCCACGCGAGGGGCGACGATCTGCTCTCGCTCACGGGGGAGGTCATCCGGCGGAACATCCGCTCGTCTGACGTGGGCGCGAGGCTCGGGGGGGACGAGTTCGTGGTCCTCCTGCCGCAGACACCCTGCCAGACGGCGGCGCTGCTCGCCGCGCGGCTCGGGGCGGCGTTCCAGCGCGAGGCGGCGCGGCTGGGCAAGGTGGGGATGCGGTGCGGGATGTCGATCGGGGTCTCGTGCCTGGCGCTCTCCCAGCCGGCGGACGGGGACCAGTTGCTCGTGCACGCCGACAACGCGCTGTACGCGGCGAAGGACTCGGGCAAGAAGCGGATCATGGTGTGCGGGCCCGACGGCGTCACGGCGCTGGAGCCCGAGGCGCTGTCGGCGTAGTCTTTGCCCCTGCGCTCGGCTTCCCGCCGGGCGACCCCCGTATGGGCAAGAAGAAGGCCAACAACGAGCCGACGATCGAGAACCGCAAGGCGCGGCACGACTATCACATCAGCGAGACGCTGGAGTGCGGGATGATCCTCGAGGGTTCGGAGGTTAAGAGTTGCCGCGAGGGCAAGGTGTCGCTGGCCGAGGGGTATGTGCGGGTTGAGCCGGCGCCCCCGGGGCTCTACCTGCACAACGTGCAGATCGACGAGTACCCTCCGGCGCGGGGCAACCAGCACACGCCCAAGCGGGTCAGGACGCTGCTGGCGCACAAGCGGCAGATCGCGAACCTGGCGCGGGACACCGCCCAGAAGGGCTTCACCGTGGTGCCGCTGAAGATGTACTTCAAGGACGGGCGCGTGAAGTGCCTGATCGGCGTGGCCAAGGGAAAGGGGGAGTACGACAAGCGTCAGTCGCTCAAGACGCGCGACGCGGCGAAGGACATCCGGCGTGCGATGACCAAGCGGCTGTGAGGGGAGGGCATCGAGGCATCCGGGCGTCCGGGCATCGAGGCGTGCGGGCATCGGGGGGGTGAGGAGTGATACAGTCGGGCGATGGACCCCCGTCGGCCGGTGTTGACGATCGGGCACTCTCCGGATGCGGACGACGCGTTCATGTGGTGGGCCCTCGGGGACGCCGGGCCGGAGAGCGGCCGCGAGGTGAGGCCGCCGCTGTTCGAGCCGGTGGGCCGGTTTCTGTTCCGGCCGGTGATGGCGGACATCGAGGCGCTGAACCGGCGGGCAATGGAGCGGGGCGACCTGGACATCACGGCGATCTCGGCGCACGCGTACCCGCACGCGAAGGGCGCGTACGCGCTGACCTCGTGCGGGGCGAGCGTGGGCGACGGCTTCGGGCCGAAGGTGGTGGCGCGGGAGGCGCTGGGGATTGATTGGCTCCGCAACGGCGATCCTCTGATCGCGGTGCCCGGGGAGCGGACCAGCGCGTTCCTGGCGCTGTGCCTGTTGCTGGGCAAGGGCTTCCGCTTCGCGGTGACGCCGTTCGAGCGGATCATCGACGAGGTGCGCTCGGGGGCGGCGGACGCCGGGCTTGTGATCCACGAGGGGCAGCTGACCTTCGGCGATGCGGGGCTGCACCAGGTGGTGGATCTGGGCGCGTGGTGGAAAGAGCGGACCGCCCTGCCCCTGCCTCTGGGCCTGAACGCGGTGCGCCGCGATCTGGATGAGCGCTTCGGGCCGGGCGCCGGGCGGGAGGCGGCGCGGGCGCTGCGCGCGTCGATCGACTATGCGCTGCGGAAGCGGCCCGTCGGGCTGGAGCACGCGATGAAGTACGCGCGGGGGATCACCGTGGGCCAGGCGGACCGCTTCGTGAACATGTACGTGAACGCGTGGACGCGGGACCTCGGGCCCCGGGGGGTGCAGGCGATCTCGATGTTCCTCAAGGCCGGGCACGAGGCCGGCCTGTGCCCGGATCCGGGGCTGATCGACGTGGTGGAGTCGGCGCAGCGGCATTCCTGAGGCGCCGCGCGGGCTCGGGCGGCGCGCCCCGGCGCCGGGGGCGCGGAAAAGTCGGGGTGTTCGCGGGCAAACCGTTGCGTCCGCCCCTCGAAAGCCCGTAGACTCGGGCGACGACCCTCGTCTGGAAGGAATCGGACGGATGAGCCAAGCCGGCACGCCTCTGGAAACCGCGCACGGTTACTCCCCGCCCTCGGTGCGGCAGTTCGCGGTGTTCCTCGACAACCGCGTGGGGAAGCTGCTGGAACTGGTCGACGCGTTCAAGGACGAGCGGACGTGCCAGCTCTGCTCGGTGAGCGTGCACGAGGCGTCCGACCACGCGGTGGTGCGCATCCTGACCAGTTCGGCGTTCGCCGGGCGCGAGATCCTGCGCCGCGCCGGGTACACCTTCTCCGAGAAGGACCTCCTGGTGGTCGAACTGACGCTGGGCAACTCGCTGCACTCGCTGTGCCGGCACCTGCTGGCCGCGGAACTGAACATCCAGTTCGCGTACCCGATCCTGATGAAGCCGGGCGGGGCGCCGACGATCGCGATCTCGGTGGACGACCTGTACCTCGCGGGGCAGGTGCTGAGGCGCAAGGGGTTCCGGCTGCTCGGGGAGTGCGACCTGCCGCGGCCCGGCTCGGTCGACGCGCACGATTGATGGAACGCCCTCGGTCGATGCGCGTGGCGCGCGACGCCGAGGGGCTCGCGGGGCTCGCCGGAGGAGTCTTCGTCCCGACCATGGGCGCGCTGCACGAGGGCCACGCGTCGCTGATCCGGGCGGCGCGGGCCCGGGCCGGGGGCTCGCTCCCGGTGGTGGTCAGCGTGTTCGTGAACCCGACGCAGTTCAACGATCCGGCGGATTACGAGCGCTACCCCCGCACGCTCGACGCCGACGCGGCGTTGTGCGGCGCCGCCGGGGCCGATTGCGTGTTCTCGCCGCCCACCGAGGTTGTCTACCCGCCGGGCGCGCCGGCGCTCGTTCCCGCGCTCCCGCCGGAGGCGACCGAGCCGGGCCTGGAGGACCGCTTCCGGCCCGGGCATTTTGCCGGGGTCTGCCGGGTGGTGCGGCGGCTCTTCGACCTCGTGCGGCCTTCGGTCGCGATCTTTGGAGAAAAAGATTGGCAGCAAGCGGCGGTCGTGCGGGCGATGGCGGCGCGGGACACGCCGTGGGTCGAGATCCTGACGGGGCCGACGGTGCGCGAGGCGGACGGGCTGGCGCTGTCGAGCCGGAACCGGTTCTTGACCGCGGAAGATCGTCGGGCTGCGCTCTCGCTCGGCGCGGCGCTGCGAACGGCGGGCCGGGAGCGATCGCCGGCAGACGCGGAGGCCGCGATGCGAAGGGTGCTGACCGGGGCTGGGGTGACGGTGGAGTACGCGGCGGTGAGGCGGGCCGACTCGCTGCTGCCGTTCGCGGATCCCGCGTCGCCCCGGGCCGGGGGCGACCCTCCGGGGCGGGCGCTGATCGCGGGGCTGGCGGGCGCGGTGCGGCTGATCGACAACGCCGCGTGGCCGGGCGGGCAGGCGTAACCACCGCGCCGCGGATCCGATAGGCTTGCCGGGCGCTCGTCCCGCGCCGCGACCTCGAGGAGATGCCCTTGCTTCGCACGCCTCTCTACCAGTTCCACGTCGACGCCGGCGGCCAGATGGTCGACTTCGCCGGCTGGGAGATGCCGATCCTGTACAAGGGCCGCGGCGTGCACGACGAGCACGTGCAGGTGCGCGCCTCGGGCGGGCTGTTCGACGTCTCGCACATGGGCCGCGTGGAGGTCCGCGGGAGGCACGCGAGGCGCTTCCTCGAGCGGCTTTGCACGCGGAAGATCCACGACATGCAGGCCGGCCAGTGCCGGTACTCGCTGGTGTGCAACGAGTCCGGCGGCGTGCGCGACGACATCATCGTCTACCGCATGGAGGAGGACGTGTTCCTGCTGGTGGTGAACGCGGCGAACCGGGAGAAGCTGCTCGGGCACTTCGACGCGGTGAAGGCCGACATGTCCCTGACCATCACCGACCGCACGCTCGACACCGCGATGGTGGCGCTGCAGGGCCCGAAGGTGATCGACCTGGTCGGCAGGTTCAGCAAGGAGATCCCGTCGCTCAAGCGGTACCGCTTCGCGGTGAAGAACCTGCTCATCGCGAAACTGACGGTGAGCCGCACCGGCTACACGGGGGAGGACGGGGTCGAGGTGATCCTGCCCGCGGGGTTCGTGACGGCGGCGATGAAACTGCTGATGAAGGACTTCGACCCCCAGAACCCGAACTCGACGGTGAAGCCGGCGGGGCTGGGCGCCCGCGACACGCTGCGCCTCGAGGCCGGCATGCCGCTGTACGGGCACGAACTGGGCGAGGAGACGAGCGCGCTGTCCTGCGGCGTGGACTTCGCCATCTCGATGGACAAGGACCAGGGCGAGCAGGGCGAGGCCTTCGTGGGCATGGCCGCGCTCAAGAAGACGGCGGCCGAGGGCGGGCCCGGGCGCCGCCTCGTGGGGATGAAGATCGAGGGCAAGCGGACGGCGCGGCAGGGGATGCGCGTGCTCTCGGGCGAGAAGCCGGTCGGCGTGGTCACCAGCGCGTGCCTGAGCCCGACGCTGGGCTATCCGATCGCGATGGGGCTGGTGGACGCGGGTCTGACGGCGCCGGGCACGGGGCTGCGGATCGACACCGGGCGAGATTCGGTTCTGGAGGCATCGGTCGTGCCGCTGCCTTTCTATAAGGCGGCGAAGTAGGCGGCCGGCGCTCGCGGCCCCGCGGCCTATTGTCCTCCGCCCCGGATCCCGGGGCAGGAGGAGAGCGAGCATGGACGTCCGCGCGATCATCCGGGGAGCCGCTCTTGTTGCGCCCGCTGTCGTTCTCAGGGCGCAGCCCTGCACGCCGGCTTGGAATCCGGGCTTCCCCGCCCTTGACGGCGCCGTGCGGGCGCTGGCGATCTTTGACGACGGTGGAGGGCCGGCGCTCTTTGTCGGCGGGTCGTTCACCACCGCGGCCGGCGGGCAGACGCTGGGACGCATCGCCAAGTGGGACGGGTCGGCGTGGCGCAGCGTCGGCGGCGGCCTCAACGGCACGGTCAACGCGATGATGGTCTACAACGACGGGTCGGGCCCGGCGCTGTTTGTGGGCGGGGCGTTCACCCGCGCCGGGGGCCTGGGCGCCAACGGCATCGCGAAGTGGAACGGGGTGCAGTGGACCGGGCTCCAGCAGGGGGTGCAGTGGGGGGTGAGCCAGGCCACCACGCCCCCGACGCCCGCGCCTCTGGCCCCGGGCGTGGTGAACGCGCTCGCGGTGTTCGACGAGGGCGCGGGGCCGACCCTGTTTGTCGGGGGCGACTTCGACTCGGCGGGGCCGTCCTTCGCGCAGGGGATCGCGCGGTGGAACGGGGTGTGGTGGTCGAACGTGGGGCAGGATTTTCTGACCCCGGGAAGGCCGCGCTTCGCGCCGGTGTACGCGCTGGCGCCGGTGACGCTGGGCGGGGCGCGGATGCTGGCCGTGGGGGGTGGGTTTCGGACCGATTCGGTCGGGCCGATGCTGGGGCAACTGGCGGCGTGGGACGGCGCGGCGTGGTCGGCCGTGGGGTTCGCCAGTCCAGTCCCGACATCGGCGACGCAACCCGATGGCGTGCTCTCGTTGGCGGCGGCGGCCGATCAGCCGGGGAGGCCCGGCGCGCTGTATGTCGGGCTGCGCATCGCGGCGTGGGCGCAGCGCGGGGCGGTGGGGCGGTGGCAGGGGCCTGGAGCGCTGGTCGAGGTCTACCCGCCGCCGGCCAACATCGACGGGGTCGGAAGCCTGACGGTGTTCGATGACGGCGCGGGCCCCGCGCTCTATGCGGGAGCGGCGCTGGCGAGCGCCGGGTACGGCGCCGGGCTCTACCGCACGCCTATGGCCGGCTTTCCGGCTGGCGCGTGGGCTCCGGTGGCAGGGCCTCCGGCGAACGGCGCTGTCCTGGCCACGCTCGTCACCGGCCCCGGGGGCGTGCCCGGAGGGCTGTATGTCGGCGGTTCGTTCTCGCAGATCGGCGGGGTGGCGGCAGCGCGCATCGCCAGGTTCGGGTGCGCCGCGGCGGCTACGCCCGGCGCATTCGGGCTCCTGCAGCCGCCGAACGGCGCGGTCGCCCAGGCGAGAAACCCGGCGTTCCAATGGCAGGATGCGCCGACGGCCGGGGCGGTGCTGTACACCGTGGTGGTGGCGACGGACGCGGCGCTGACGAACGCGGTGTACACGGCGGCGAACATCGTCGGAACGCGGCACACGCCCCCGGCGAACGCGCTGCCGCCCGGCGTGCGCTACTTCTGGGGGGTGCGGGCGGCGAACCTGGCGGGTTCCTCGCCCAGCGCCCCGGTGTCGTTCTCCTTCGCGACCCGCGCCGTCGGCGATGCGAACGGCGACGGCACGGTCGACTTCGCCGATCTTGTCGCGGTGCTGGGGCAGTACGGCGTGACCCCCTGAGCGCGGGCGCGCCCCACCGGCCGCCCCGCGTTACACGACCTGGCGGACGCGGATGCGGTCGCCCTCGACCGCGATGACGCGGACGCGGGCGCCCGCCTCGATGACGCCGTGCTCGGAGAGCGCCTCGTGGCGCACGCCGTCGACCCGGATCACGCCGACGGGGCGGAGCGAAGTCACGACATCGCCGTCCTGCCCGAGGAGGGAGTCGAGGGCGTTGACCGCGGGGGAAGAGGATTGGTGCTCACCCTCGGGGATCTCGCGCTCGCCTCCCAGGATCATGCGCCGGCCCATCGGGGTGTCGGGGTAGATCTTGAAGAAGAAGCCGATGACGACCGGCGTGAGCACGATCAGCGCGACAAGGCTGGAGACCCCCCAGGTGGGCGAGACGTTCCAGAAGCAGACGACCGAGCCGATGGCGAGCCCGCCGGCGAGAACGGCGAGCAGCCCCCCGGAGGGGACAAACACCTCGATCGCCACGACCAGCAGCGACGCGAAGAGCAGGGCGAGAGCCCACCAGAGCATCGCTTCTCCGGTCATGCCGCGCTCCCCGATCCGGGATGCTCCTCGGGCGCACGCTCGACCCCGACGCGGAACGGCGTGACGGAGACGGCGCGGATGGAGGCGCCCCCCTCGATGAACCCGACCTCGGACACCACGTCGATCATCCTGCCATCGAACTGGGCGGCTCCCGCGGGTCGAAGATCGGTGACCGCGCGGCCGAAAGCGCCGCGGGCGACCGGCCCTTCGGCGGCCGCCGCGGCCATGGCGGAGAGCATGCCGCGGCCGTCGTCCTCGCCCGAGGCGGCGTTGGTGAGGATGAGCCGGTTCAGGACCGGCAGCGTGCCGTAGGCCTTGCCGATGAAATACATCGACGCGCCGGCGACGAAGAACGCGAGCATGACGATGGCGATGCCGTGGACGATGTCGTCGCCGGTGGAGCCGGCCTGGTCGGTGACGAAGGTGCCGACGAGCCCTCCGAAGAGCAGCAGAAGGCCGGCTGCTCCCATGATGATGGTTCCCGGGAAGAGGAGCAGTTCGGTGAGGATGAGGGCGATCCCGGCGAGGACGGCGACGGCGGTCCACCAGCCCGAGGCCCCGATGAGCATGGACGGCACGAGGAGGCCGATGAGGCACAGGGCGGCGATCCCGCCGGCGACGCTGATGCCGGGGGCGGCGAGTTCGATGAACATGGCGATCAGGAACGCGGCGATGAGCACGCCCCGGACCGCCATCCCGGAGAAGAAGCGGACCATGCCCTCGGACCAGGACTCGTCGAGCCTCCGGAGCGGCGCGGATGCGCCGAGGAACGAGGCGAGATCGGCGTCGTTCCTGGCCACGCCCTGGGAAAATCCGTAGCGCTTCATCTCCTCGGCCTTGAGCACCAGCAGCGAGGCGCCGGAGGTCGCGTAGTCGATGAGTTCCCACTTCCCCCTCTCGGCCGGGGTGAGGATGGGGCGCTCGCTGGGCTTGTCGAGCGAATCCGTGACCTCGCGCGTGAGTTCCGGGCGGAAGGTGGGCGAGGCCGGCCGGAACGCCGCGGGGTCTTCAGAGGGGGCGGGGGCCGGCGCGGGGATGTAGGTCGGCCCGGTGCGGACCTCCTCCTTGCGGGGCGAGCCGAGGCGCGGCGACGGCCGCGGCGGGTCATCGCCGAAGAGCATCCTGTACTCCGGTTCGGTGATGAAGAGCCGTCGCCCGGACTCCTTCTCCTGCACGAGCCAGAGCTCGACGCCAAGGGAGACGAAGCCCTGCACCAACTTCTCGTCGTAGCCGCGGCGGCGGGCGGAATCGACCATCTCGCTGAGCAAGGGCGCCAGCATCTTCTGCCGCTCGGTCTCGCTCATGGATTTCAGGCCCATCCCCGGCAGGATCTGGATCGGGGCGGCGTCGCCCATCGTTGCGTACTCGCTGGTGACGATCTCGCGGCAGGCCAGGGCGATGAACGTGCCGGCGGAGTAGGCGTCGGGGTTGACCCAGGCGATGGTGTTGGGGATCGGCGAGTTCTTGATGGCGTTGCAGATCTCGAGGGTCGCGATGACGTCGCCGCCGGGCGTGTTGAGTTCGAAGACGATGGCGTCGGCGCCCATGCGCTGGGCGGACCTGATGCGCCGCTGGACCGAGTAGGCCGTGGTGCGGTCGATCTCGCCGTGGATCGTGATCACGACCGGGTTCGACGCCTTGCGGGCCGCGGGGACGGCGGCGAGCGGCGCCGGCACGGGGGCCGCGCCGGGCGAGGGTTCCGCGGCCCGTGTGACGACGGAGGGGAGCACCGCCAGGGCGAGGCAGAGCGCGGCGAGAAGCCGTGTCGGACCGCGCCACGCCCGGAGCCGATCGCCGATGCCGGGGCGAGGCGTCAGGGATACTCGACTCCCGGTGGAGCGTCGGTGCGTCATCGGCATCGAAGTATAGATCGGTGGAACGGCGCGACCGGACGCGTTCGGCTTCGGTCAGCCGTCGGTCTGCTCGACGGTCCAGCGGAGGTCTCCCCCGGAACAATCGATGTGGACCGCAAAGAAGCCGCGATCCTCGCGGACGTGCCGGCGGACCAGGGGCCAGATCACGCGGCGGTCGGTGTCGGGCAGCGGGAGCCGGTCGATCTCTTCTTCGGCATGCCATTCCAGGGCGCCCTCGCGGATGGTCCGCGGCTCGACCTCGACCGGGCCCATGACGCGGAACCAGAACAGCAGCCAGTGCCCGTTCCCCTCGAATGCCTTCTCGGCGATCATCCCCCCGAGCCTGATGCGGCTCAGGGGGACATCGATGCCGGCTTCTTCGTGGATCTCACGGCGGGCGCACTGGGCCGGCGACTCCCCGGTGTGCATGTCGAGCTTGCCGCCGATCGGGGAGCACAGTCCCTGGTTGGGAGACTTCAGGCGGCGGATGAGCAGGATGCGGCCCGCTGCGTCGCGGAGGTCGCACAGCACGGCGACCTTGTACGGAAGTGCGCCCTGGGGCGCGGCGGCGTGGTCGGGCATGGGGGCGGAGAATACCGGGCGTGCGAACAATGGCCGACGCCCGCCCCCGCGCAGGCCTCCCGGCCCGGGCGGGGCCCCCGCGGATTTCTCGGTCTACCCGGCCGCTTCGGCCGATCTTGACCCCACGATGATCGCCTCGCCGACCGCCTCCGTGCACGCCGACATGCGCCCCGCCGACAGCGCCCACCTCGCCCCGTTCGACCTCGCCGGGAAGCGGTGCTTTCTCATCGGCATCGGGGGCTGCGGGATGTCGGGGCTGGCGCGGATGCTCCGCGCCCGCGGCGCCTCGGTCAGCGGGTCCGACGCGTGCCCGGCGGACACCACCGACGCGCTGAGCCGCGAGGGCGTCGCGGTGTCCTTCGACCAGGCGTCGGGGGCCCTTCCCGAGGATGTGGACCTGGTGGTCGCCTCGGCGGCGATCAAGCCCGACAACCCCCAGATGGTCGCCGCGGTGAACCGGGGCGTGCAGACGCTCACCTACGCCGAAGCGCTGGGGCGGTGCATGCGGGGGCGCACCTCGGTGGCCCTCGCGGGGACGCACGGCAAGAGCACCACGACCGCGATGCTCGGCGTCGCGCTGACCCAGGCCGGGCTCGACCCGACGGTGATCGTGGGCGCGACCTGCGCGCAACTCGGCGCCGATGGCAGCACCCCCGCCGGCTTCCGCCTCGGCGCCGACGCCATCCCCTCGGGCCACCTGGCGGGGAAGCCCGGCGTGCTGCTCGCCGAGGCCTGCGAGTTCAACCGCTCGTTCCATAACTACCACCCCACGGTCGCCTCGATCTCGGCGGTGGAGGCGGACCACCTTGACATCTACGGCACGCTGGACGCGGTGGTGGAGGCCTTCCGCGACTTCGCCCGGCAGGTGGCGCCCGAGAGCGCGGGGGGGAGGCTGATCATCGCCCACGAGGGCGCGCACCGCCGCGAGGTGACCGCCGGCGCGACCTGCGCCGTCGAGACCATCGGATTTGCTCCCGGGGCGGATTGGCGCGTGGAGTTCGCCCGGAACGGGCCGGGGTCGTTCGGGCGCGTGTCGCTGAGCCGTCACGGGAAAGCCATCGCCTCGTGGAAGATCCGTCTGCCCGGGGAGCACATGGCGTTCAACAGCGCGCTGGCCTGCGCCCTGGCGGTCACGCTCGGGGCCGAGCCGGACCGCGTGGCCCGGGCCTTGGAGGATTTCCGAGGCGTCGACCGCCGGGTGCAACTCCTGGGCGAGGTGGGGGGCGTGAAGGTGTACGACGACTACGGCCACCACCCGACCGAGGTGGACGCGACGCTGCGCGCCCTGCGCGAGTTCGAGAGGCCTCAGGACCGGGGCGGGCGGCTGATCTGCGTCTTCCAGCCTCACCAGCACTCGCGGACACGGTTCCTGCTGGAGGAGTTCGCGCAGTCGTTCAGCAACGCCGACGTGGTGATCGTGCCCCACATCTACTTCGTGCGGGATTCGGAGATCGAGAAGGCAAAGGTGAGCGCCGCGGACCTGGTGGACCGGCTGCGCAAGCGCGGCGTGCGGGCGATGCACCTCTACCCCTTCGAGGCGATTGTCGAGCAGCTGCAGGCCGCGTGCCGCCCCGGCGACGTGCTGGCGGTGATGGGGGCGGGGCCGGTGTGGCAGGTGGCGCACCAGTACATGGCGGCGTCGCGCGGGCAGACGTCCCCCGCGTGAGCGGCGGCGGTAGGATCGGCGGAGAGACCTGCCGCCGGCACGGACGCCGGCGGAACGGAGCGGCGCGATGCTGGCGACGGAGCGCGGCGTGATCGAGACCGGGGCGCCGATCCCGACCTGGTTCGGGGTGGGAGGCGCCGCCGACGCGCTGGCCAGGCCAGCCTCGCCCGATCATCTGAGGCTGCTGCTCGCCGAGCACCCGATCGTGCGGATGCTGGGCGACGGCGCCAACCTGCTGGTCGACGATTCGGGAGTGGACGGGCTGGTGATCAGCGCCGAGCGGATGCGGCGGGTGGGCGCGCCCGAGAGGCTGCGCAACAGCGACGACGTCATCATCGCCGCGGAGGCGGGCGCGAGCCTGCCGCGGCTCATCAACGATTGCGTGCGCGACGGCCTGGCGGGCCTCGAATCGCTCGGCGGCATCCCGGCGAGCGTGGGCGGGGCGGTGATGATGAACGCCGGGGGCGCGTTCGGGCAGATCGCCGACGCCGTGGAGCGCGTGCACGCCCTGACCCGCGAGGGGGCGGAGCGCACCATCGAGCGCGGCGACATCGGGTTCGGCTACCGCCGCTCGGGGCTCGAGGGGCTGGTGATCGCGGCTGTCGACCTTCGGCTCCGCCCGGCGGACCCGTCGGCGCTGCGCGAGCGGCACCTCGAGGTGATGCGCTACAAGAAGAACAGCCAGCCGATGGCCGAGCGTTCCGCCGGGTGCTTCTGGAAGAACCCGGACGCGCCAGAGGGCTGGGGCGGGCCGCGCTCGCCCGACGGCGCGCGGGTCTCGGCCGGGTGGCTGATCGACCGGGCCGGGCTCAAGGGCCTCCGCGCCGGCGCCGCGAGCGTGAGCCCCGTGCACGCGAACTTCGTCGTCACCGAGGCCGGGGCGACGGCGGGGGACGTGCTGTCGCTGATGCGCCAGGTGCGGTCGCGCGTGGCCGAGGCCTTCGGCATAGCGCTGATCCCCGAGGTGGCGATCTGGCGCCGCGGCGAGTTCGACCCGGCGCGCAACGGGGGCGCCGCCCTGTGAGCGAGCGCAAGCCGACGGCGCTGATCCTGGGGGGCGGGCCCGACGCCGAGCGCGAGGTCAGCCTCAGGAGCGCTGCGCTTGTCGCCGCCGCGGTGCGCGCGGGCGGGGCGTTCGACGTTGTCGAGCGGACCGTCGGCGCGGTCGCCCTCGCCGATCTCCGCGCCATGCCCGGCGCCGTCGTCTGGCCCGTGCTGCACGGCCCGTTCGGCGAGGGCGGGCCGATGCAGGATCTGCTCGAGGCCGACGGCAGGCCCTACGTGGGCTGCGGCCCCGGGGCGGCGCGGCTCGCGATGGACAAGATCGCGACCAAGATGATCGCGGCGCAGAGCGGCACGCTCACCGCCGAGGCCTGCGTGCTCAACCCCCGCGACGCCGCGTGCCCCCTGCCTCTGCCCGTGGTCGTCAAGCCGATCTTCGAGGGTTCGACCATCGGCCTGCACGTGTGCAGGACCGCGGAGCAATGGCGCGCAGCCCACGAGGACGCGGCCCGCTCGGGCAGGCCCTGCATGATCGAACGGTTCGTGCCCGGGCGCGAGATCACCGTCGGCGTGCTCGAGCGCGAGCCGGGCCGCCTGAGCGTGCTGCCGGCGATCGAGATCATCCCAGCCGACGGGCTGTACGACTACGAGGCCAAGTACACCCGCAACGACACGAGGTACGTGGTGAACCCGCCGCTGCCGCCCGCGGTTCTCGAAGAGGCGTCGAGCGGCGCCGAGCGGCTCGCCTCGGCCATCGGCGTGCGGGGCCTTGCCCGGGCCGACTTCATCGTCGCCGAGGCCGACGGCCGGCCCCGGCTCCTGGAGATCAACACCATGCCCGGGATGACCGACCATTCGCTCGTGCCCATGGCGGCGGCCGCCGCCGGGCTGGACATGCCGCGGCTGTGCACGCTCATTCTCGAGCGTGCCTTGCGCGGCGCGGAGAACGCCCGGTGAGCCGAAGCAAGCCCGAGAGAACCCGCAAGAGCGCGCCGCTCAACTGGCGGCGCCTGCTGCCCCCTCGCGCCCTTGTGACCAGCGCGATGGTCGGGGCGCTGGGCCTCGCGGCGCTGGCCGGGTTTGTCTTCGGCGAGGCGCCGCTCAAGCGCCTGGTCGCGGAGCGCCGCGCGGGCCCGATCCAGTTCTCGATCGAGTGGCCGCCTCTGGCCGGCGACGCCCGGCGCACCTGGCTTCCCGAGAGCACCCGGCGCGAGATCACCGCGGCGGCGGTCGGGAGACTCTCGCCCGACCCGTTCGACCAGAGGTCGCTCGATGATGCGCGCGGGACGACCGACCGATCAGCCGGTCAGGGTCGGCGGCGTCGGGCGGCGCAACGGAGCGGGGGAGGGCCCCGG
>CANJRL010000059.1 GCA_947476675.1 Phycisphaerales bacterium | reverse complement strand
TGGTTGATGTCGTTCTGGACCCATCGGAAGAGGTTGCCGGCGCGGTCGGGGGTGAGGCCGGTGTCGGTGGCCTTGCCCCGTTCCGCGTCGCGCTTCGACTGCTCGCGCATCTCGTCCAGGCGCTCCCGGTCGGAGAGGTTGCGCTCGCGGCCGGTGAGCTGGTCGCCGAGTTTGCTCCACTCGACGGCGGTGCTTTCCAGGAACGCCTCGCGGTCGGCGTCGGGCACCTGCGCGTACTTGGCGCCCCAGGACGCCATCATGTCGATGCCGAGGCGGCGGATGTTGTCCTCGAGTTGGCGGCGGGCCTCGCCCGAGATGCCCGCGGCGAACGCCGCGAGCAGGGCCGAATCGCCCGAGCCCATGCCTTGGAGCCGCTTGGCGAGATCGAGGATGAGCCGCATCCGCTCTTCGAGCGGCAGGCGGTTGAAGTCGGCGTCGAGCAGGGCGAAGGTCAGGACGTTCTTCAGAGGCGCCTTGGAGAAGTCGGGCGCCCAGATGGGCCGGTACGCGCTCCATGCGATGGCGGCGCCGGCGAGGATGCCGAGCGAGCCGATCGCGATCCCGACCCTCTTGGCCGCGGCATCGCTGAGCCGGAGCGAGGCCCGAGCGCGGACGACCCCGCTCCCGGTCAGGCTCGGGCCGACGCCCGCGGCGGCCACGCCGATCGAATCAAGCAGTGAAGGCATGCCGTCAAAGTTCGAGGAGGCGTGCTTGGCGGTCATCGGGGGAGTCCTTGGGAGGAAATCACGGGGCGGCGGCGGGGGGCGGCGTCTGCGGGCGTGAGACGCCGCTGCTGGGGTCGAGCGCCATCCAGTCGGCGCGCCAGTCGCCGAAGTACAGGGCGTTCTGGTCATACTCCGGCCCGCCCGGGTGCCGCGCCGCGGAATCCGCGAACACCGGGTAGTTCATGTTGTTCTCGTAGAAGCGGGTGACGGCGACCTTGGGGTTCTTGTCGTCCCGGAAGATCTCGCGGGCGAGCATGAGCACGCCGGCCCAGTACTCGTAGCTCGAGTGCTTGCCGATGGGGTTGTCGACCTCCGGGATGTCGCGGTCCGATGGGCAGAGGAAGACCTCCTTGGTGTCGACCATCGGCCCGAGCGTGGCCAGGATGCTGTCGGGGCGGAGGTTGCCCGAAGGGTTGTTGACAAAGACGCGGGAATCGTCGAGCGGCAGGGCGTGGGGCAGGATGTTGTTGTTGTCCTTGAAGTACGCCTCGATGCCCATGCCGATGCCGCGGAGGTTGGCGAGGCATTTCGTGCGCTTCGCGCTGTTCTGCGCGGACTTCAGCGTGGGGAGCAGAATGCCGAGGAGGGCGCCGATAATGGCGATCACCACGAGCAGCTCGATGAGGGTAAATCCCTCCCGACCCGTGCGTTGAGGCCGGACGAAGGCCATCGGAATTGCGCCGCGGCGTGGATCCACCTCGAACTGTACCCCTGCCGGAGCCGCTCGCTGCGGCGTTTTCCGGGGCGATCGGACCGGAAGGTCCGCAGGGCGTGCGATTGAACGCCGGGCGCGACCGGCGCATACTTGATGCAGATGGGCGCGACGGGCATGCACAGCGCGGGCGGGGCCCCGGGAACCCCCGGAGCGCTGAGGAGCGGTGCGCCTGGAGCCACTTTCGATCTTCGCCGGGTGTCAGACTCTGAGAGGAAGGCGGCGATCGCAGCGGCGGCGGAGGCCTTGCGGTCCGGCGGCCAGGTGGTCTTCCCCACTGAGACGGTCTACGGGCTGGGCGCGGACGGAACCAACGCCGCGGCTGTCGAACGATCGCGTCGGCTGACCGGCCTGCCTCGGATGCATCCGATGGCATGGCACGCCGAAAGTGGCGAGCGTGCTATCGAGGCGCTCGGCGTGCGCCCGCCGCTGCACCGGCGGGCGCTGCGGCGGCTGGCGCCGGGCCCGGTGACATTCGTCGTGGCGCTGGGCTCGGAATCGCTGGCGGCGGCCCGCGAAGGTCTCGGCATCGGCGAAGGGGTGATCGACGACGGGGGTTCGGCGATGGTGCGCGTGCCTTCCAACGAAACGGCGAGGGCGCTGCTTCGCGAGGCGGGCGTGCCCGTGGTCGCCGCGGCGGCCACGCCCCCGGGGGGGCCTGCGCCGACCGAATGGTCGGGGCTGGGGTCGTTCCCGCCGGAGCAGGCGGCCGAGATCGCGGCGGTCCTGAGCGAGGGCCCAACGCTGCTTCGCAAGCCCTCGACGCTGGTGCGGCTGGACGCGGACGGGACGTGGACGATGGTCCGCGAAGGGGCGGCGCCGGAACGGGCGGTGCGGGGTCGGATGGAGCGGTCGCTGCTCTTCGTCTGCACCGGCAACACCTGCCGCAGCCCGATGGCGGAGGCGATCGCCGCTGATCTGCTGCTGACGATGGATCAGGGCATCCCGACCAGGGTCGGATCGGCGGGCGTGGCGGCGTCGGGGGGAGAGCCCCCGACGCCGGAGTCGGTCGAGGCTCTTCGCCAGATCTCGGTCTTCCCTCCTCCGAGGCTGTCGAGGGCGCTGACGCCGGAGATGCTCGCCGAGGCCGAGGCGGTGTTCGTGATGACGCGATCGCACCTCGAAGCGGTTCGTCGTATCGACGCCTCCTCCATGGACAAGGTGTCCCTGCTCGACCCGGCCGGGGAGGATGTCCCGGACCCGATCGGATCGGGGCAGACCGTGTACAACCAGACCGCCAAGCGCCTGCAGGAACTGATCCGTCGGCGCCTGGCCGAACTCCCCGTGTGATCCGGAGCCACCATGAAGATTGCCCTGGGCGGTGACCATCGCGGGTTCGACGCCATCGCCCGGGTGGCCGAGAGGCTGCGCTCGGAGGGCCACGAGGTGGCGACGCTCGGCCCCCACACCCGCGAGCCGAGCGACTACCCCGACGCCTCCTGGGCGGTGGCGCAGGCGGTGGCAACGGGGGCGGCCCAGATGGGCGTGCTGATCGACGGGACCGGGCTGGGGACCTCGATCGCGGCGAACAAGGTCAGGGGCATCCGGGCGGCGCTGGTGCACGACGAGATCACCGCGGAGATGAGCCGCACCCATAACGACGCCAACGTCATCTGCCTCTCTGCCGACTTGCTCGGAATGGCTCTGATCTTCAAGATCATCGATTCGTGCCTGAAGACGCCCTTCTCCGACGGGCGGCACAACCGGCGGGTGCGGAAAATCGCCGCGATGGAGCAGGGGCTGGACCCCTCGACCATCCGCGAGTAACCGCCCGCTGCGCCGCGCGTCGGACGGGCGGTCGCGACCGCAGATATCCCGCCGGGCGCGCCCGGCGCAAGGAGGTTCCATGCCCGTGACCCGCGGCCTTTTCTCCGGTGTGCTGATCATGCTCGCGACCGCCGCGCTCGGCGTCGGCGCATCGGGGCAGGTGACGCTGTACGCGGCGGCGCACGAGCCGACGGTGCGGGCCGTGGCGGAGGCGTTCGAGAAGAAGACCGGGCAGAAGGTCGCGCTCTCGATCGACGCCGACAGCGGCGCGCTGGCCGAGCGGGTGCTGGGCGAGCGGGGCGCGCCCAGGGCGGACGTCGTGTGGGTGCGCGACCACGCCGCCGCGGCCAGGCTGGCGTCGGAGGGGGTGCTCGCGGCGCACGAGAGCGCGGCGCTGACCGGGTGGCCCGAGGCGTTCCGCGACGGCGGGCGTCGGTGGTACGGCTTCGCGCTGCGGGCGCGGGTCCTGGTGTTCGACGCGCGGCAGCCGCCGAACCTCGCGCCGAACCCGGAGAAGGACACCGTCCCGGCGGAGCAGATGAGGCAGCTCTACAACCCGCGATTCTCCGACGGAGCGGTCATCATGGCTCGGCCCTGGTCGAACGCGGGCGCGCGCAATCAGTGCGCCGCGCTGGCCGCCGCGTGGGACCCCGACGGCGCGGCGGCATGGGCCTACCAGATGCGGCGTCAGCAGATGCGCCTTGTCTCGACCGCCGGGACGGCGATCGCGAGCGCGGCGAGCGGCGATGCGTTCGCGGCCCTCGCGGATTCCGACGAGGCGTGGGTCGCCAAGGCCGACGGGGCGCTCATCGCCTGGGCGGCGCTGAAGTTCGACCGCTTCAAGATCGACGCCACTCTCGAGAAGGCGTGCGGGCCGCTGCTGATGCCGGCCGCGGCGGCGAGGGTCAAGGGGGGGCCCGATCCGCAGCGCGCCGGGGCGTTGCTGGAATTCCTGCTGAGCCCCGAGGCGGAGCGGATCATCGCTTCGGGCCCGGGGCGGTGCGTGCCGATGCACCCCTCGATAGCCCACGAGTTCCCGGAATTGAAGATGGACCTGACCACCGCGGCGAGCGCCTCGGCGCTCGCGGACTTTGCCCAACCCGGGCTGGAGGCCTTCGCGCGGGCGCTGCCCGAGTGAAGCCGGGCTACTTCGGCTGGGGGGCCTGCAGAGCGGCCTCGACCGCGAGGATCCGCGATCGCGACGGCTCGCCCCCGAGATCGGGGTCGGCCAGGCGCATCCGGGCGATGGTGCTGCGCATGGCCGAGGCCTTGGCCGGGTCGGCCCCGGCGCCGCGGCGCTCGGCGATCTCGAGGGCCCGGGAGGCGGCGCGCCAGTAGATCGGGTCGCGCTGGCCGCGCTGCTCGAGCACGTCGAAGAGGTCGCGCAGGTCCACGAACGCGTCGTCGTCCTTCTGCAGCGCGAGGCGGGCCTCGCCGAGCCAGAGGATGAGGCGCTCGGTCGGGCCGTTCTTCTGGATCTCCGCGAGGGCCTCGGTCTCCGCCTCGGCCGCCGCGCCGCTGCGAACGAGGGCCTCGACGTAGGTCGGGATCCAGTCGGACCGTGCGCTGGGAAAGTCGGCGGCGGCGATGCCCGCGCGGACGATGGGGAGGAGCAGGTCCTTGGCGATGCGCGACGCCTCGCGCTGGTCGCCGGCGCGTTCGGCGCTCAGGAGCCTTGCCCCGATGAGGTTCCCGACCGTGCGCAGCGCCGCCTGGGGCGGGGGCGTGTCGGCGGCGGGGAAGCGCGCCGCGGTGTCGACGGCGTCGGCGAGGTCGCCGAGCGACGCCTGCCCGACCATGCGCGCCGCGAGGGCCAGGCCGAGGGCCTCGCGCCGCGTCTCGGCGTCGGCGGAGGCCAGGGCCTCCGCTCGGTTCGAGAGATCGACCGCGCGCTGGAACCGCTTTCGCTCGGCGGCGGCTTGGGCGCAATAGGCAAGGACAGCGCCGGTCACCGCCGATTGCCGCGCCTTGCGCCCGGGCTCGGCGGTCGAGTCGGCGAGCGCCCCGCTCACGGTGTCCGCGAGATCGTCGAGGCGCCGGGCGGCGTCGAAGCGGACGGCGTCGTCGGCCGACGCCATGCGCAGCGCCTGCCCCCGGGCGGTGAGCAGCCAGGCCTCGAAGGCGAGTCGCGAGGCCGGCGCGACGTCGGCGAGGGCCCGCATCCCCTCCTCGATCGCCTCCGCGGTGGCCGGCTTGGGAGGGGGCGGCGGCGGTTGGCCGGGATGGTTCAGGGCGCGGGGCGGGAAGATGAGGTTCTGCGCGAGCGTGAGGCGCCAGGCGTCCACGCGCTCGTGCCCGGGAAACCGGGCGATCGCCGTGCGCAGCGTGCCGAGATGCTGCGCCAGCAGATCGGGGTCGTCCGGGGCGGTCCGGCGGACTCCCTCGACGTACATCGTCGCGGTGGCGATGGCGTCGGGGGCGCGGGGGGAATCGGGGAACTCGACCGCAAGCCGGGTGAGGATCCCGGCGGAGACGGCCAGCACGCTGTCGTCGCTCAGTTCCTTGGCCTCGGCGTTGCGCAGCGCGGCGAGGTTCCACAGCGCGTCGGCGCCGATCGGGCCGAGTTCCTTGAGCCGCTCGCTGCCCGGCTGGGTGACCCCTTCGAGCAGCGTGACGGCCTTCTTGAACCCGCCGCGCTGCATGCCGAGATCGGTGCCCTTTGCGTAGGCGGCGAGGGCCGGAAGGCTGGGGTACATCTCCACGTCCTCGGGCGCGGTGGCGGTCAGGCGGGAGAGTGCGAGGGCGACCCTCTGGGGCCGGTCCACTCCCAGGTCGGCGCGGTCAACCAAGCGGGAGTAGACGGCCAGCGCATCGCCGACAGCGCGGGCGCGGCCCGGGCCCGGCTCCGACGCATCGGCCTCGGCCATGCCGATGCGGTGCTGCATGTCGGCGGCGAGCAGCAGCGCGTTGGGCTGGGGCCTGCCTTCGATCACGAACGGCGAGCCGGCGACCGCCTCGCGGAGCAGGGCTCTGGCCTCGCCCGGTCCTCGGGAGGCGAGCACCGAGGCGACCCGCCCGAGCGTTGCCTCGACACGGGGCGCCGCGGTGAATGGCGAGGTCGCGGCGGGCGCGGCCGCGAGGGCCTGCCGGAAGGCGTCGCCCGCGGCGTCGGGCTGACGGAGCAGCAAGCAGGCCTGCCCGAGCGAGATCAGGCGTTTAGCCTCGCGTTCGGCGTCGTCCCCCCGGGCCGACTCGGCGATCGTCCGGGCCCGGGCCGCGGCGGCCTCGGTCTCGGCCCTGTCCGCGAGCGACGCGTGCACCGCCCAGGCTCGCGCTCTCGGCACGGGAAGGCGCCGATCTCGGAGTTGCAGGAACAGCGCGAACTCCTTCTCGCGCTGAGCGCCGCCGGCCTTGGCCTCGCCCTCGGCGATGCGCTTGTCGAACCACGCGGCGCAGCGGTCGGCGGTCTCGGCGGCTTCCCTGGCCAGCGCGGCGACGACCGGGCGCGCGGCGGGCGGGATCACGCCGAACATCGCCGCCGAATCCGTCCCGTCGGCGCCGAGGCGGGCGAGCAGGGCCTCCGCGTGCTCGAGCAGGAGGGCGCCGAGATTCGGATCGTTCTCCGAGGCCGCGATGAGCTGCCGGCGAAGATCGATGGACTTGTCCAGCGCCTCGAGGCGTTGCGGCGTGGTGAGCGCCGCGTCGTTGTAGCGGCGCTGCTGCTCGCGGATCTGCTCCGGTGTCGGGGTCTGGGCGCCGGCTCCCGCGGCGGCAACGGCGAGGAGCACGGCGGCGGAGAGGGGGTGGATCATTCGAGGCTCATCGCCTTTCGGGAGATGAAGGTGAGCCCGTTCGGCCCGCCGTGGGCGTCGGCGATCGCGCGCAGCGCCCCGGCGGGGTCGGGGTCGAAGAAGTGGATCACCTTGATGGTGACAGGCCGGGTCCCCGCCGTCGAGCGGGGGTTGAGGGCGTCGAGACGGGCCAGCATCGCGGCGCGCTGCCGCTCCAGTTCGCCCGGGGTGCGGCCGGCGTCGCCCACGCCCTTGGAGAGCAGGAACACGATGTCGGGGCGGAGCGCAAGGGCGCGCTCGAGCGCGGGGAGCGGCTCCGACCGGCGCGCCGCCTGCACGCCTTCGAGCCATCGCACGATGGCCCGGCGATTGGCCTCGGTGGATGGCAGCATGCGCTCCCCGAGATCCGGCGCCATCTCGTAGCCGCTGCCCCGGTAGATCACCACCTGGAACCACTGCTTCGGGGTGAGGGCCGCGATCGACCGGGCGAGTTCGCGGCGGATCTGCGGCAGTTGCGCGACCATCGATCCGGACGCGTCGAGCACGTACACCACTCGGGAGGCGGGGGCATCGCCGCGCGCGCCGAAGAGTTCGGGTGGCGGCCCCGGCTCGGGGTCGAGCGCAACAGCGACCTCGGGCGCCGCCGGCTCAGTGATATCGAGCGTCGGAGCGCCCGAGAGAGGCAGCGTCGGTTCGGCGGCGCTCGTCGCCATCGCCAGCGCCGGCATCGCGGACGACTCGGCGACGGCGGTGAGATCCGAGGCGTCGCGCGGCGCCGGCGGATGCGGGGGCGACTCGGGGGTGGGCCGCGCACGGGGCTCGAAGCGGCGCTCTCCCGGATCGCCGAAGGACACGGCGACGCCTGCCGGCGACGGCTCCCTGCGCCACTCGATCGCGACCCCGGCGAGGGCCGCGAAGAGCCCCGCGTGGAGAAGAATCGATGCCGCCCACGGCGCGGCCCGGCGAGCGGCGCCCGCGTTGGCACGCCAAGGGATGATGGTCCGGGCTCTGCGCTGCGCCGCCATGGTGCGGAACGATATTCGGCCCGGGACTCGGCGGAGATCAGGCCCGGAGCGGCTCCGGGTCCGGGGGGCTCACTCGTCTTCGCCCCGGGGGCCCGCCGGCTTCTCGCGGCTGAAGAGCCAGTGGTCCAGGCTCGCAGCGCCCGCGCCGCTGAAGAACACGCCCAGCGCCGCGCAGAGCAGCATCACCTGG
The DNA here is from genome assembly GCA_947476675.1 of Phycisphaerales bacterium. GTDB lineage: Bacteria > Planctomycetota > Phycisphaerae > Phycisphaerales > UBA1924 > CANJRL01. Next base: position 7,315 of record CANJRL010000059.1, on the reverse strand, counting down.
AAGAGGAAGGTCGTCCAGTCTGCGAAGGAGGACCATGGGGGCGCGAGGCCGAGAAAACCAGCCCCGAGATTCGGCCCGACCGAGGTCAGCCAAGCCGCCACGAGCATGACCGCGGCGAGCGACAACCCCGAGAGACGCGCGAGCAGGCCGATGAGCACCAGCCCGCCGCCGAGCAATTCCGTCAGGCCCGCCGCCCAGGCGAAGTACACCGGCCACATGCCCTTCGACCACTCCGAGGGCCAGAGCGCGCCCTGGGCTTTGCCGTCCGTGGCGGGTGCGGCCCTCGAGCGCGCATCGAGGAGCAGAGCCAGCGAGTAGACCTTCTTGAGCGGCGCGGGGCCGTCGAAGTCGCCCGCGGTGTAGGCCCGGGCAGACTTCGGCGGCTCCGGAGGCGGGGCGATGGGCGCGGGCGTCGCCTCGTCGGCGCGGTCGCTGCTTACTGCGGCGGCCGGGTGCATGGGTTGGAACCGTTGCCCGCCCCCGGGCGCGGACGAGGACTTGTTGGCGGGCTTGGGAGCCGCGGGGTCGGGGAGGGGGGCGGCTGGGCCTCCGTCGGCCGGGGCGCCGCGGTCGGCCTCGCTCTCGCGGGGTGGCTGGCTCGGCCTCGCGGAGGCGCCCGAGCCGCGCGCCGCGAGTTGGGCCTTCTCGACCCCCATGGTGGCGAGCCGCGCCAGTTCCTCCGGCTTGTACTCCCGGGTCTCAAGCACCTTGCCCCAGCCCGCCCAGAGAAAGGTCGCGGCGAGCCCGAGGCGGAGGATCAGAGGCGTGACATTCGCGGCGAGGGATTGGCGAAAGGACATCGGCTTCTCCATCCGGCGGTTGTTGGCGTTGGCTCGCCGGGGATTCCAGAGACCTGCAGAGTGAAGCATCGACGCGCAGGGCTTGCCGGGTCCAGTCTGCGCTCGGCCCCTGGTTCCCGGCGTTGACGGGAGGCGGATCCCGGCGAGAATCACGCGGGAGCGGGCGTGGCGGAACTGGGAGACGCGCGGGATTTAGGTTCCCGTGGCCGCAAGGCCGTACAGGTTCGATTCCTGTCGCCCGCACTTGACCGCCCCCCCGGGAGGAAAGCGGGTTACCGGGCGGGTGACACAGCGGATCTCACGTCCTATAGTCTCCCGCACTCTTGGGAGCAGTCATGCAGATCACCAGCGGCGCATATTCCCTCGCGTCCCTCCGCCAATCGGCCCCGGCGGTCGGCCGCTCGGCGCTCGGCAAGGTCCCGTGCTGCTCCCCGGAATCGCCCGCTCAGGCGCTCGTGGCCGGCTCCACCAGCCGCGCGATCGACTTCGCTGAACTCGGCGGCGGCAAGCCGCAGACCTCTGCGTTGGACGGATCCTTCGCCTTGTACACCCGCGCGGCGGAGAAGAACGCCGTCGCGACGGCGGTGGTGGTCGGCCGAAGCCTCGACGTGCAGGGCTGAGCAGGCCCGTGCGGCTTAGGCTGTCGGCATGGCGTTTCCTCGGCTGAGCGATGTGCTCGGGCAGGAGCGGGCGATCACCCGCCTGCGCTCCGCGCTGTCCAGCGGACGGGTGCACCACGCGTGGATCTTTCACGGCCCTTCGGGGGTCGGGAAGCGGCTCGCGGCGGACGGCTTCGCGGCGGCGCTGCTCGACCCCACGACCGCGCGGCCCGAGGGCGGGGACGTCGGGCCGGACCCGGCCGGCGAGACGCAGCGTCTGCTCGCCGCCGGCATGCACCCGGACCTGCACATCGTCAGCAAGGAACTGGCGGCCTATTCCCGTGATGAGACGGTGAGGCGGAGCAAGCAGCGCGTCCTGCCCGTCGAGGTGATCCGCGAGTTCCTTCTCGAGCCCGCGGCATTGGCCAGCGGCGTCGCGCGAGCGTCGATCGCCCGCAAGGTGTTCATCGTCGAGGAGGCCCACCTCATGGCGGCCTCCGCGGCCAACGCGGCGCTCAAGACGCTCGAGGAGCCCCCCGAGGGCGTCGTCGTCATCCTGCTCACCGAGAGCGAGAGCGACCTCCTGCCGACCATCCGCAGCCGCTGCCAGCGCGTGCCCTTCGGCACGCTGAGCGATGACGCGATGGCGCGGTGGCTGGAGCGGTCGGACGCCGGCGCCGGGGCCCCGCGGGACGAGCGGGAGTGGCTCCTGGCCTTCGCCGGCGGCTCGCCCGGGCGGTTCCTCTCGGCGGCAAGCGGCGGCCTCTATCGATGGCGGCAGGCGATAGCGCCGATGCTCGCGGAGGCCGAGCGCGGGAGGTTCTCCGCGGAACTCGGCGGCGCCTGCGCGAAACTCATCGACGAATGGGCCAAGGCCGAGGTCGACGGCAAGGAGAACGCCAGCAAGGACGCCGCGAACAAGGCCGGGGCCGACCGCATGTTCACCCTCCTCTCGGCCTGGGCGAGGGGGCGGATCCGGGAGGCGGCGGCCCGCGGCGACGCCGAGGGGGCTTCTCGTGCGGCGGCCGCGGCCGAGAGCATCGCGCTCGCCGAGTCGCAGGTCGACGCGAATGCGAACCTCGGCGTCGCGCTCGATCACCTGGCGATGACGCTCGCGAGGCGATAGTTCGGCTTCCCCTCACCCGGTCGCTTCGCGACCACCCTCTCCCACGGGGGGAGATGGGGGAGGCGTGGGTGGCATGCCCAGTCTCTGCTGGGCATGCTCGGGCGTCGCCGGACTTCGAGCGCTACACGTCCTTTCTTGGTCATCCCCTCACCCGGTCGCTTCGCGACCACCCTCTCCCGCGAGGGGAGAGGGGGGAGGCGTGCCTACTTCTTTTTCTTGGGCTTCTTCTCGATCTTCTTGGGAGGAGGCGCCGGGGGGATGAAGCCGGGGCTGCACGCTTCGTCGTTGATCTCGAGATGGGGGATCAACTCGCTGTCCGCCGAGAGCCGCTGCACGCTGCACTTGGCCGCGCGGGGGGATTCCTCGGAACGCACGGCGCCGTCGGGCGGCGCGGTGGGTTCGTCGCCGTCCTTGCCCCAGGTGACGACGTCGATCGGGGCGCCGCCCGGCGCCAGCAGGGCCGCGAAGTCGCCGCCGTTGCTGAAGGTCCTCGCGCGGCTGGAGTTCCGCATGGTGTAGACGTACGCGTCGTGGAACTGGGGGTGGCGTCCCGCGGGCCTGGCGGCGTCGCCGACCGGCCCCTTCATGCGGGCCTGATAGCCGTTGAAGACCACCGCGATCTCGCCCGGCTCGAGGCGCTGGGCCGGGAACACGAAGCGCAGCCCGCGCCGCTTGGCCTTCTTGGCCCCGGCCTTCCTGGTGTCGGCCCGCTCGGCGTAGCCGGCCTTGTCGACGATCATGTAGCCCGTGATCTCGATGGGCTTGTCGTGGGGGTTCATGATCTCGACGAACTCGTCCCCGGCGCTGTCGGGGATGCCGTCGAGGTTGGGGTCGCTGGGCTCCTCGCCCGGGGCGGCGTACAGAACCTCCGTGATGACGGGGTGGGGAAAGGGGACGGCGTGGTGCGCCGGAGGGGGATCGGCGAGCGCGGCGCTCGCCGTGCAGAGCATCGCGACGGTCAACACCCCGCGTGCCGCTCTCACCGGTCCAGTTCCGCCGCCACGATGTTCAGCGAGCCCAGCACCGCGACCGCGTCGGCGAGCATGTGGCCCTCGAGCATCTTGGCCATGGTGGAGAAGTTGATGAACGAGGGCGGGCGGGTCTTGACCCTCCAGGGCCTGTTGCCGCCGTCGCCCACGATGAAGTAGCCGAGTTCGCCGTTGGCGGTCTCGTTGGCGCCGTAGGCCTCCGCGATCGGCGCCTCCCAGCCGCGGTTGCTCATGATCAGTTCGAAGTGGGCGATGAGGCCCTCGATCGAGCCGTAGACGTCCTTCTTCGGCGGCTTGGCCAGTTTCCCGTCGGGGAAGGTGTTGATCGGCCCGCCGGGGATGCTGTCGATCAGCTGGTCGATGATCCTGATCGCCTGGCGCATCTCCTCGATGCGCACCTGGAACCGGGCGTAGACATCGCCCCCGGAGTGCAGCGGCACCTGGAACTGCACGGCGCTGGAGCCTTGGCCGTCCCAGTTGTCCCTGTAGCAGAGATAGGGCTCGTCCTTGCGCAGGTCCCTTCGCACGCCCGAGGCGCGGGCCACCGGGCCGCTGAGCGACCAGGCCAGCGCGTCGGCCTCGCTGATGACGCCGATGCCCTGGGTGCGGTCCATGAAGATGCGGTTGCGGAGGACGAGCCTTTCGAGGTCCTCGATGGCGCGGGGCAGGTCGTCGTCGATGAAGTTGCGGACCATGCGGACGAACATCGCCTGGTCGGGCAGGTCCTGCATGGCGCCGCCGACGCGGGTCCAATCCGGGTGGAAGCGCTGGCCCGAGATGAAGTCGCAGATGTCGTAGATCTTCTCGCGGGGGTTGAAGGCGTAGAGGAAGCCGGTGAAGGCGCCGAGGTCGAGAGCCGCGGCGCCGACGCACAGCAGGTGGTCCTGGATGCGGGCCATCTCCGCCATGATGGTGCGGATGACGGCGCAGCGCGGCGTGAGGCTCACGCCGAAGAGCGTCTCGACCGCGTGGTGCCAGCAGATGTCGTTGGCGATCGGGCTCAGATAGTTCATCCGGCTCACGATCGTGACGTACTGGTTGTAGTCGAGGTGCTCGGCGAGCTTCTCGAAGCCCGAGTGCAGGTAGCCGATGTGCGGCGTGCACCGCGCCACGCGCTCGCCGTCCAGTTCGAGGACCAGGCGCAGGGTGGTGTGGGTCGCGGGGTGCTGGGGGCCGAAATTCAGGACCCAGCGGTCGCCGGTGTCGACGTGCCCCCCCAGGTAGTCGGCGGGGTTGTCGGCCTCGACGGTGATGGCGTTTTCGGGCTTCAGGACGTAGGGCACGTGACTCTCTCGCGAGTGCGGATGGCGCAAGAGTATAAGGCTCCGCGCGCAGCCCGGTGGATCAGAAGGCCCCGCCGGCGCCGAAGCGGGATTCCTTCGGCCCGGATCCGCACATCCCCAGCGGAACCCAATCGCCGGGACCGCGCTCGGCGAACCAGTACTTCAGCCTGTGTCTGTACCCGTCCGGGCTGGTCACAAAGAACGAGATCGCGACGATCGGCGGGCCGTCCGGAGTGAGGGAGTCAACGAGCCCAGGGACAGGCCAGAGCGGAGGCCCCCCATAGGTGGGCTGTCCAGCCGGCGCTTCCACCGAAAAAACCAAGCGACCGTTGTCCCACTCCGGCGCTTCGATGCGCACGAATGAGAGATCGATCTCGCCCCATGGCATCCGACGTGTCGATCGGCCGAGATGCAAGAGCGCCTGCTCGTCCGTCCATCCTCGCCAGCCTTCCGGCTGCAATCGCAACGGGAGCCGCTCCCAATGCTTCCGCATCTCGGCGGCCGCGTTCGTGTCTGGCTTCCCTCCCAAGGCCTGCATGTACTCGCGCCACCCTTCGACGTCGGCCGCAGCCCACTTGGGTATCAGCGCTTGAAGCGCCGCCGACAGGCCTCTGCGCTGGTCTTCCGTCAGCGCGAAAGCACCGGCGGAGGCAAGCGCGGCAGTCGCGACCTTCGCGCCAAGTCGCTCGGCCAGCGCCGGCGCCACGAGGCCCGACGCGGCGTCTGGCGCCACACGCACATCTCGCCCCTCCGAGCCGGGCGGCGGTCGCCAGACCACCAGGCGTTCGGAGCGCGAGAGGAACCTCCACGCTCCGAACGCTACCGGCAGCGCGATCACCACCCCGAGCATGAGCCTCGCGTGTCTCACATCCGCTCCTCGTTTCAACCGGGTTCACCATCTCGACATTCAGTCTCAATGCTGACCAGCTCGGCGCTCGAGTAGACGTACGTGATGCAGCCGTACGACGGGTCGTAACCGCAGAAGCCCGTGTTACGAGGCCCCCCCGGGGCGAGGACATTCCAGAAGTACCAGCCGCTAGCTTCAGGACTGCAGAGAGTCTGACCGCCGGGAAACACCCAGCGGTTCGGAGGGTCGGTCTCCAGCGAGTTGGGCGGCGGCCCGATGTTGGTCGATTGCGTCGCCATGCTGCAAGCGTTCCCCGGCGACTCCACCCCTCCGATCGAGCCGGCCGCGAGGGCGATGAAGGCGATAGCCCGAGCACGGCAAGAAACCTCACCGGTCATCTGATCTCTCCTTGATTGCGCGTGCGGATAATGCTTTGTGAGCGCTGACGAACAGCAGCGCTAGAAGAACAAACACGATTGCGGCAAGAATCGCGCCCTCTTGTGGCTCTGCGACGCCGAGCGCACGAGAAACGAACCCGCCTGCACAACCGCAGGACCGGGTGACTTTGGGCAACGATCCGCCGATCAGGTGCACAGTGAGGAGTGCGCTGAGCACCGCTGCGGCACAACGCTTGCCGAATGCGCGCCTTGAAGCCGCGATTAACAGCGCACCGATAGCCGATTCCGCGGCGGCGATCAATAGGATCGTCGAGTCGCTGGCGCGCGACTGCAAGAGTTCATTCAGGAACGCGCGCACCGTTTCGGGGCGGACGAGCTTTGCTATCCCGGTCGCGATGAGCATCGCGCCGGTCGAAGCGACGACTACCACGCCCAGCCGCCCCTTGAGCCGCAGATCACCGGTCATAATCTCTCCCCAGAATCCCCTTCCATGTCCGGCTCACGGGCGCCGACGTGAAGCCGGAATCGCCGTCAACACGTGTCGATTGCATCACCAGCGCTGCGCCGCCGTCGACGAACACGACAGCGTCAGCGCCTGCATCCTGCGGGCGAGCCGAATCGATCATCAAACCCTTGCCGGAGGGATATGCCGCCTCTGACCAGCGCACATAGCGCGCGGCGCGGTCGCGGGCGACGAAGCGCGCTTCGCGCTCGGCGGTGAACCAGTAGGGATCGAAGAGCATCGCGGCGGCGTAGGTGAACGCCGAGGGGGAATAGACGCATACCGCGCAGCCGAAGCCCGGGGCAACCTGCTCCGCCACCCCGCGTGGATCTTCCGGCGGGGCGTAGACGCTGTGCCAGGAAAGGACCCCCTCGTGCGACCACGCCGCCAAGGGCCAGTTCCACCGCGTGGCCTGGCTTTCATACCCCGCGCCGACGATGGCGCCTCCGCCCGGACCCAGTTCGAGCACAAACTCCTTCCCTGGGGGCGGCGGACCCTGGTTCACGAATCGATCATCATGATCGTTGCCCCACTCGCGGAACTGCTGGTGCGTCGATCGCATGTTCGCCAGATTCTGTGTGTCTCGCGCACCGATGTTGGCGGAGCGGATCGCTGGGATGGCTATGACGAGGATGACCGCGATTACCCCCGCGACCACGAGCAGCTCGATCAGCGTTACCCCCCGACCCCGTGTCGGCATTGATACAAAGTACCCCCCCCAACATGGCTTTCAAGGGGAAAGTTCCCCATTCGCGCCCGCGGCGGCCGCGC
>CANJRL010000058.1 GCA_947476675.1 Phycisphaerales bacterium | reverse complement strand
GGGGGGGGGGGGGGGGGGGCCAGAGGTAGTTGTGCTTCCACCGGAGGTTCAGCCATGACGCAGCGTACGCCTGCCGAGGCGATCAGTCCTCGCCCTGGGCCTTGGTGAACCCCGCCTCGCCGTCGATCTCCTGCAGTTTCTCGAGGTGCATCCAGCGCACGGTCGAGCCGAGGCGCTGCAGCACATCGATGATGTCGCTGTCCGAGAGGTCGGCGCCGGGGTCGCGTGCCATGAGGCGGCAGCGGTACTGGTCGTTGCAGTCTGTGATGGCGCCGGCGGACGGGTACACCTTGGTGCCGCGGTTGCTGATCATCTTGAGTTTGACCGGCGAGCCCTCGATGGCCCGCTCGACGGTCGGGCCGAGCCGGTCGGGGAGCAGGAAGGACTGGCAGAAGTAGTCGAAGCCGGCGATGCGGACGCTCCTGGCCTTGACAAAGCCGGGTCCGGCCGGGAGTTCGGGGAGGCGGATGGGCTTGTAGTCGCGCACCTGGAACTTCGCGGAGCGCTTGCCCAGGTTCTTGATGATCTCGTCGGTGTAGGCGCTGGTGCTCGTGCACTTGTCGTAGCCGACGACGTCGCCGGTCTTGACCTTGCCCTCCTCGAGGGTCGCCAGGACGGCGTGCTCGATCTTCTGCGCCGCCTCGAGTTGCCCGATGTGCCGGAGCATGAGCACGCCGGTGAGGATGACCGCGGTCGGGTTGATGACATTCTTCCCGGCGTACTTGGGCGCCGAGCCGTGGACCGCCTCGAAGATCGCGACCTCGTTGCCCAGGTTGGCCGAGGGGGCGAAGCCCAGCCCCCCGATGAGGGCGGAGGTGAGGTCGGAGATGATATCCCCGTTCATGTTGGTCGTGACGATGACGTCGAACTGCTCGGGCTTCTTGACGAGCTGGTGGGCGCAGTTGTCGATGATGACGTGGCTGGACTCGATGTCCGGGTACTCCTTCGCGACCGCCTCGAAGGTGCGCTTGAGCATGCCCTCGGTCATCTTCATGATGTTGGACTTGCTGGCGCAGGCGACCTTCCTGCGCCCCTCGGCGCGGGCGAGCTCGAAGGCCACCCGGACGATCTTCTCGCAGCCCTTGCGGCTGATGAGCTTCAGGCACTGCGCCACCTCGGGCGTCTGCATGTGCTCGATGCCGGCGTAGAGGTCCTCCACGTTCTCGCGCACCACCACCAGGTCGATGTTGCGGCCGGCGTAGGGCGTCGGGATCCCCGGCAGTTCCCGGACCGGCCGGATGTTGGCGTAGGTCTCGAAGAGTTTTCGCAGGGTGACGTTCGCCGACTTCTCCCCGTACCCGATCGGGGTGCCGAGGGGGCCCTTGAACACCAGGCGGGTTCGGCCGATCGAGTCGATGGTCTCCTGAGGCACGCCGGAGGGGATGCCCTTCTTAAAGACTCCCTCCCCCGCCTCGCAGTGCTCCCACTCGATCTTGACTCCGGCGGCCTCGATGATCCGGGTCGCCGATGCCACGCACTCGGGCCCGATGCCGTCGCCGGGGATCAGGCTGGCGAGAACTTTGCCGGAAGCGGAGGTGCGGACGGCCATGCTGGTTGTTCTCCGAATGGGCTCGAGGGCGCTGCTGCGACCCTTGGGCGGGATTTGGGGACGTCGCGGTCCGCCTCTCGACGGCAATGTGCGCTGCGGGAGGGGCGACAGGGTCGCGATAATAGCGCCAGCGCGTCGCGAAGGCTTGGGACGAAATTCACACACGAATGCCCCCGCGGCCGTCGGCGCGTGTACGATATCGAAGTCCGCGTGATGCCCCGCGCGGATTGAGCAGAGAGAATCACCCCGGTCCCAGAACCGGCGCGTCGACAGCGCGTCGCGGTGCGAGGATGTCATCCGTCATGCGGTGTTCACTTGGGAACCTCGTCCCCGCGGTTGCGTTCTCGGTCACCGCCGGAGCGCTCGGTCAGATCACGCCGACCGCCGAGCAGCCGCTCGGAGGGGCCCCCCCGTCGGGCGTGATGTCCGCCGGCGAGGCGTATGCCCCGGCGCAGTTCCCGAGGCCGCTCACCGCGTCGGCGATGTACGGCATTATCGCCGCGGATCCTCCGGTGATTGCGGCAACCGGCGAAATCGACATCTCGGCCGTTCGCGCCCAGGACGCCTTCAGCGCCGCGGAGTCCGGCTTGCTTCGCATCGGCGTCGGCCGGGGAATCTCGCTGGATCAGGACGCCTTCGCCCGCGCGGTGCTCGACGACGGCAGCGTGCTGTTCACGGCCGACGTCGCCATGGCCGACGCCGCCGGCGTCCGCCTGCGCTTCCGCGGCGTGGACCTCGGCCCCGGCGTTCGCCTCACCGTTTCCGCTCCCGGCGCTGACGCGGCCATCGGCGTGTACGAGGGCCAGGGACCGTTCGGCGATGGAGAATTCTGGACCCCGACGATCTGGGGTTCCACTGTGCGCATCGAGGCGCATCTCTCCAGGGAGGCACTGGTTCGTCAAGGGGCCGAGCCGCGCTTCAGCGTCGACGGCGCCAGCCACATCTACCGCGCGACCCCCCTGGAACTCTTGCCCGGCGATGCCCTGGCGTGCACCAACAGCGCCGCCTGCTGGCCCTCGTGGAACAACGTCGGCAAGGCTGTGGCGAGGTATTCCTTTGTCGAGACCACCGGCGAGACGTTCGTCTGCACCGGCCAGTTGCTGAACACCGTCGCGAACGACCTCACCCCCTACCTGCTGACGGCGAACCACTGCATCTCCACCGACGCTGTGGCGCGGACCGCGGAGTTCACCTGGTTCTACGGCGCCGACACCTGCAACGGATCGACGGCCGACATCTCCGCGTATCCCACGTCGATCGGCGCGTCCGTGGTCAAGGCCTCCTCCTGGTCCGACTATTCCCTGCTGATGGTGCTCGGCTCGCTGCCGCCCGGCGTGCGCTGGGTGGGGTGGACGGGAGCGGCCCCCGCCGACGGGACGCCCTCGGTGATCGTGCACCACCCGGGAGGCGCCCCCCGGGCGATCACCTTCGGCGCCTCCTCCACCGGCCCGTCCTGCAGAATCTCGCCCAATTTCGGGCGATTCAATCTCAGCAGCGGCGTCATCGAGCTCGGCTCCTCCGGCGCCGGGTTCTATCGCGCCGATACCCAGCAACTCTACGGGCAGGTCTTCGGCTCCTGCGTGCCGCTCGACTGCTCCATGACGTACTGCGTCTACGGCAAGTTCTCGGCGTCGCTGCCCTACCTGCAGCAGTGGCTCAACGCGGGGCCCGACGACCAGTTCGGCGGCGCCAACAACTCGTGCGCCGCCGCCGCCCCGATCCAACCGGGCGTGCTCAACAACCTCGTGCTCAAGTCCGCCGCCCCCGACTGGTACCGCGTCACCCTGCCCGCGGGCCGGCTGGCCAGCCTCCGGACGGTCGCGACGCCCGACTACGGCAACATCGGGCTCACCCTCTATCGCGCGTGCGGCGGCGCCCCGGTGGCGTCCGCGGCGTTCCCGGGCGCCGCGAGCCAGAGCATCGGCTTTACTCCTTCGGCCACCGGCGATTACTTCCTCAGCGTGGCCGTGCTCGACAACGTGCGCAACACCTACTCGCTGACCTTCGGCATCGCCGGCGCATGCCTGGGCGATGCCAACGGCGACGGACGGATCGACCTGACCGACCTCAACATCATTCTTTCCAACTTCGGCGCCTCCGGCGCTCCCGGGCTCACCGGCGACGTGAACGCCGACGGCATTGTCGATTTCAACGACCTCAACCTCACCCTCGTGCGCTTTGGTTCGACCTGCTGAGCCGCGGGGTCACTCGCCCAGCGACGCGAGCCTCTCCAGCGCTTTTTCGTCCGCCTTGAGCAGCCCCGCCGCCGGAAGCCGCCGCAGCGTCGCGCGCCAATCGCCGTCGCGGTCGCGGTAGGCCTCGCGGAGCAAGGGCTCGGCGTCGGCGCTCTTGCCGGCGTTCACCAGCGAGACGGCTGTCCAGAAGAGCACCTCCGAGTTCCCGGGGGCGAGGCCGCGCGCCGCGCCGTACGCCCGGATGGCCCCGGGCACGTCGTCCCTCTCGATCGCGGCGTCGCCCAGGTTCATCTGCTCGTACGCGCGGTGCAGCGCCAGCACGCGGGCGAGTTCCTCGACCGGCGCCGGGTGGTCCTCGATCCGCAGTTCCACCACCCGGTCCTCCCACGGCTTGCCGGTGGCCTTGCCCTTGACCACGATGATCGCCGCGGACTGCCGGCCGCGCACATCGCCCCCGGCGGCCTCCGCTGCTTTCAGCGACGCGACCAGCCGCTCGGGCAGGGGCGTGCCGGGCTGCGCCGCCTCGAACGCCCCGGCCATCGCCTCCGGGACGCCCGGCCGGCGCATGAGGTTCGCCTGGCAGGAGTACACCGACCCGTCCGGCGCTGCGCCGTTCTTGTGCGAGGCCTCGGCGATGCACCGCGACCCGGTATGCGTCATCACGGCTCCCGAGGCGTCCAGGAACGCGACCTGCCGAACCTCGCGCCCCTCGTCGGCGGCGAGCAGGGCCTTGAGCGCTGCGCCCGCGCCCTCGCCCCGCCTCATTCGCGCCAGCCCGTCCGGCCCGTACTCGATCTTCACCAGGCTCTGCGTCGCCACCGCGCCGACGCCGGCCTCCGCCCAGGGCACCACCGGCCCCACGCTGAACCAGTGGCTCTGCACCGCGACGCCCATCTCCCCGGTCTTCGCGTCGCGGGCGACGATCGAGTACGTCGCCACCGGGCGCAGCGCGGAGGTCTTCGGCGCGTCCTCGGCGCGGAGGGCGGGAACGCCCGCGAAGGCGGCCAGGATCACGGGCAGGGTCGCTCTGAGCATTCGCCCAGTCTACCGCGCGGCGCTCAGCCCTCGGCGTACTCCGCCATCGGGGGGCAGGTGCAGACCAGATGCCTGTCCCCGTAGGGATTGTCCACGCGTCCCACGCTGGGCCAGAACTTGCGCTCCCGGAGCCACGGCGCGGGGAAGGCCGCCTGCTCGCGGGGGTACGCGTGCTTCCACTCGCTCGCCGTCACCGCCCGGATGGTATGCGGCGCGTGCCTGAGGGGATTGTCGTCCCGGCTCATGGCGCCCTGCTCGATGGCGCGGATCTCCTCGCGGATGCGGATCATCGCGTCGCACAGCCGGTCGAGTTCCGCCTTGCTCTCGCTCTCGGTGGGCTCAATCATCAGCGTCCCGCCCACCGGCCACGACATCGTCGGCCCGTGGAAGCCGTAGTCCATCAGCCTCTTGGCGATGTCGTCGACCTTGATCCCCGCGGTCTTCTCGAAGCCGCGGCAGTCGAGGATGAACTCGTGGGCCACGCGGCCGTGCGCGCCGGTGTACACGATCGGGTAGTGGCCCTCGAGCCGCCCGGCCATGTAGTTGGCGTTGAGGATGGCGACCTCGGTCGCCCTGCGCAGGCCGGCGGCGCCCATGAGGGCGATGTACACCCACGAGATGGTGAGGATGCTCGGTGAGCCGTAGGGCGCGGCGGAAATCGGGCCGATGGCGTTCGCCCCGGCGCTGTCCGGCGCGACCACCGGGTGCGAGGGCAGGAAGGGCGCCAGGTGGGCCGCAACGCCGATGGGGCCCATGCCCGGCCCGCCCCCGCCGTGGGGGATGCAGAAGGTCTTGTGCAGGTTGAGGTGGCACACGTCGGCGCCGATGTCGCCCGGTCGGCAAACGCCCACCTGGGCGTTCATGTTCGCGCCGTCCATGTACACCAGCCCCCCGTGGCGGTGCACGATGCCGCAGATCTCCTTGATGCCCTCCTCGAACACCCCGTGCGTCGAGGGGTAGGTGACCATGAGCGCGGCCAGGTCGGCCTTATGCTCCTCGGCCTTGGAGGCGAGATCGGCGATATCGACGTTGCCCCGGTCATCGCACGCGACCGGAACGACCCTCATCCCGGCGATCACCGCCGAGGCCGGGTTGGTGCCGTGCGCGGAGTCGGGGATGAGGCAGACGTTGCGGCGTTTCTCGCCCCGGTGGTGGTGGTACGCGCGGATGACCATGAGCCCGGCGTACTCGCCCTGCGAGCCGGCGTTGGGCTGGAGCGACACCGCGGCGAAGCCGGTGATCTCGGCGAGCCAGGCCTCGAGTTGCCGGAACATCTCGGCGTACCCGCGCACCTGGTCGGCCGGGGCGAAGGGGTGGATCCGCCCGAACTCCGGCCACGTGACCGGGAGCATCTCGCTGGTCGCGTTGAGCTTCATCGTGCAGGAGCCCAGCGGGATCATCGAGTGGGCCAGCGACAGGTCCTTCTGCTGGAGCTGGAAGATGTAGCGGAGAAGCTCGGTCTCGCTGTGGTGGGAGTTGAAGACCGGGTGCGTCATGAAGCCGCTGGAGCGCGTCGGGCAGCCGAAATCCCCGGGCTTGGCGGGCGAAGCCGCGAGCAGGGCGTCGACGTCCTCCACGCTGGTCGCGACCGGGGCGACGTCCATCGCCGCGGCGAAGGCGTCGAGCGCGCGGAGCACGTCCTCGCGCGTCGTGGTCTCGTCGCAGGTCAGCCCCACGGTCCCGTCCCCGAAGTCGCGGAAGTTCAGATGCCGCTCGCGCCCCGCGGCGAGCACCGCGTCCGCCCCCGCCCTGACGGGCATGACGCGCAGCGTGTCGAAATACCCCTGAGCCTTCTGCGGCGCCATGCCCAGGCGCTTCAGGCCCTCGGCCAGGGCGATGGTCACGGCGTGGACGCGCAGCGCGATCCGGCGGATTCCCTCCGGGCCGTGGTACACGCCGTACATCCCGGCCATGATCGCCAGCAGGGCCTGCGCCGTGCAGATGTTCGACGTGGCCCGCTCGCGGCGGATGTGCTGCTCCCGGGTCTGGATGGCCATGCGCAGCGCCGGGTCGCCGTGGCTGTCGCGCGAGACGCCGATGATCCGGCCCGGCATCCGCCGCGCGTGCTCCGAGCGGGTCGCGATGTACGCCGCGTGAGGGCCCCCGGCCCCCATCGGAACGCCGAACCGCTGCGCCGAGCCGACCGCGACATCCGCCCCGAACTCCCCGGGAGGGGTGAGGAGCGCCAGCGCCAGGAGGTCCGCGGCGACCACCGCCAGGGCGCCGGCCTTGTGCGCCGCTTCGATCTCGTTGAAGTAGTCCTCGATCCGCCCGTCGGTGGTCGGGTACTGCACCAGGATCCCGCAGAGATCGCCGGGCCCGAAGTCGATGGCGCGGGGGTCGCCGACCCGCACCTCGATGCCCAGCGACTCCGCCCGCGTGCGCACGACCTCGATGGTCTGGGGGTGGCAATCGCGGGCGACGAAGAACGCCCGCTTCGGCCCGTCGTGCCCGCCCGCTGCGGCGAAGCACATGGCCATGGCCTCGGCCGCCGCGGTGCCCTCGTCCAGGAGCGATGCGCCGGCCAGGGGGAGGCCGGTGAGGTCGCTGATCATGGTCTGGAAGTTGAGCAGCGCCTCGAGCCGCCCCTGCGCGATCTCGGCCTGGTAGGGCGTGTACTGGGTGTACCAGCCCGGGTTCTCAAGGATGTTGCGCTGGATCACCGGGGGCGTGATGCAATCGTGGTACCCAGTCCCGATGAACGAGCGGAACACCTTGTTCTTCGACGCCATCCCCTTCAGTTCGTGCAGCAACTCGAACTCGCCCCGCTCCGCGCCCAGCTTGAGTTCACGCCCCAGCCGGATCGAGCGCGGGACGGTCTGATCGATCAGGTCTTCAAGCGACGCGCACCCGATCGCGTCGAGCATCGCCCGGATGTCCGCCTCGTCCGGCCCGATGTGCCGGTGCGCGAAGGTGTCCGTCGGCCCGAGCAGCGACGCGGCATGCCCGGCCCGGTCGGCGTGCGGGACGGGGCGGGACATGGCGGAGGCGGCGGTGGTGGGGGTCATGCGTGGCTCTTGCCCTGAAGACGGACGGTGGGGGGCCGGCGGCGCCCCGCGCTCACGCGCCAGGACCCGCCGGAAAGGGGACGGAAGTTTAGGCGCGGGCTGCGTTTCTGCGCCGCCCCGGCGCCACCGGCCGACGCGGCAACCCCTATGCTCGCAGCGATCCGATCGGGGCCATCCGCACGCCGCCGCAGGAACACCCATGACCTTCCCGGACCATCCACTCCGCTCACCTGACCGCGGCCTCTTCGCGCTGAGCGCCGGCCTTGCCGCGGCGCTGTTGGGCTGCGCCTCGAACACCCCGTCGCCGCGGCCCTCCGCAGGGATCGCGGCCGGTCCGACCCCCTCGACCCCCGCTCCGGCCCCCGCCGCGTCGGCTTCCGCCACCGATGAGGACACCCGCATCTTCGCGGAGCACGTCTCGACGCTGAGCAACGCCTTCTTCGAGGGCCGCGTCCCCGGATCACGAGGGGGCGCCGCGGCGACCGACTACCTCGAGTTCTATCTCAAGCAGTACGGCCTTCAGCCCGCGTTCGATCCCGGCTCGTCGGGCGAGCCGGCGTCGTATCGCCAGGCGTTCACCGTCTCGGGCGAGGTGAAGGTGACCGCCGCCCAGGCTTGGTGGGAGGGCAAGTCGGGCCGCGCCGAACTCAAGCCCGGCGACGACTTCAGCATCCTTGGCGTCTCCGCCACGGCTTCCGCCTCGGGCCCGCTCGCGTTCGTGGGCTACTCGATCGTTGACGGTCCGGAGGGATACTCGAGTTTCGGAGCCCACGACGACCTCAAGGGAAAGATCGCCGTTGTCCTCCGCTTTGAGCCCATGAGCGACGAGGGAAGGAGCAAGTGGCAATCGGTATCGGGATGGTCGCAGTACTCGAGCCTGCTGAGAAAACTCGACGCCGCTGTGAAACGGGGCGCCGCCGGCATCGTGCTGATCAACCCTCCGGGCGCCGACGACCCTCGCGCCAGGCGCCTCGAGACCGCGGCAAGCACCCGCTTCGGCCGGCCGGTCACGGTCCCGGTCGTGATGCTCAGCGATGCCGCCGCGGCGTCGCTCGTCCAGGCCGCCGACCCCCAGGGCCGTTCGCTCCTCGATCTCCGCAAGGCCGCCGACACCGCGGGGGGCGTGATCGACATGCCCAACGCGACGATCAACCTGAGCGCCGGTCTCGAGACCGAGCAACTCGCCACCCACAACGTGGGCGGGGTTCTCCCGGGCCGCGGCTTCCTCGCCGACCAGTTCATCGTCATCGGCGCCCACTACGACCATCTCGGCTACGGCCACTTCGGCTCGCGAGGCGGGGCCAACGCGGATGGCGTCATCCACCCCGGCGCCGACGACAACGCGTCGGGCACAGCGGGCCTGCTCCACCTTGCCCGCACGCTCGCCCAGTCATGGGCCTCGGCGCCGCAGAACACCCCGTCGCGGTCGATCCTCTTTCTGGGTTTCTCCGCCGAGGAGTCCGGGCTGAACGGCTCGCGCAAGTTCGTGGAGTCCGGCGCCATCCCGGCCTCGCGCATCACCGCCATGATCAACATGGACATGATCGGCCGCCTTCGCGACGGCAAACTTGAGGTTGGCGGCGTGCGCACCGCCGAAGGCTTCGAGGCCCTGCTCGATCCCCTCTGGGCCGACGCCGCACGGGACGGGATCAAGGTTTCCCCGTCGGGGGGCGGGCAGGGCCCAAGCGACCACGCCTCCTTCTACGCCGCCAACATCCCCGTGCTGTTCTTCTTCACCGGCCTGCACGAGGAGTACCACACGCCCAAGGACGTCTCGGCGCTGATCAACGCCCCCGGCGGCGTGCGTGTCGCCAGCCTCGCCGGCCGGGCCGCAACCATGCTCGCCACCCGCCAGGACGGCCTGACATTCAAGGCCACGGGCACGGCGTCCCGGGTCGGCACGATGCGCGGCGTGTCGGTCCGCCTCGGCATCGCCCCGGCCTCCTATTCCGACGACAAGCCCGGCGTCGTCGCCGGAGAGATCTACCCCAACACCTCCGCCGCCCTCGCCGGCATCCGGCAGGGCGATCGCCTGATCCGATGGGGCGGCGAGGAACTCGCCGACGTCCAGGCGATGATGAACCGCCTCGCCGACCACAAGCCCGGCGACGTCGTCGAGATCGTCGTCCTCCGCGACGGCAAGGAAGTCCCCATCCAGGTCAAGATGCTGCCGCGCGAGCGCAACGACCGCTGAGCGCCGCCCGGCCCCGGTGCGGTAGACTCCCGCGCATGATCCGACTGGCCTTCAGCACCGTCGCCTGCCCGTCGTGGACGCTCGAGCGCGTCGCCGCCGTCGCCGAGGAACTCGGCTTCCAGGGCGTCGAACTGCGCAGCCTGATCTCGGGCGTCGCCGGGGGAGGCGGGGGCAGCGCGTCGGCCCCTTTCGCCTCCGACCCCGGGCTCACCTCCGCCGAGAAGGCCCGCTCGATCATCGACGCCCGCGGGCTCGAGGTGTGCTCGATCGCCACCGGCGTGCGCTTCGACGAGCCCGTGTTCCCGCCCGTCATCGGCTACTCGCTCGGCGTGTTCGATCGACCGGTGCGCGAGCTCAAGCCCTACGTGTCGCTTGCCTCGGGCGTCGGCGCCCCGTTTGTCCGCGTCTTCGGGTTCGAGGCGCCCGAGGGCTCCAGGCGGGGCAAGCGCCTCGCCCGCAAGCGCACCGTCGAACGCCTCCGTCTCGCGGCCGACGCCTGCCACAAGACCGGCGCCCGCCTCGCGATCGAGAACGGGGGCGATTACCCCCGCGGCTCCGACCTCGCCTCGCTGATCCACGAGGTCAACTTCCCCGACATCGCCGCGTGCTACTGCGTCCTGCCCGCCTGGGAAGCGGGCGAGGAATTCGCCTCCGGCGTTGCGGCTCTGGGGGATCACCTCGCGCTGGCGCGGCTTGTCGACTTCACCGATGATGGCCGGCCCACGGCGATCGGCTCGGGCCGCATCCCGTGCCGCCGCTTTGTCGACGCCGTGAACGCCTCCCGCACCGCCCAGTGGCTCGTGCTCGAGTGGGACGCCGCTTGGGTGGCATCGGACGCCGACCCCCGCGCGGTGCTCTCGGCCTCGCTGGCGGCCGTTGCGCCGTGGCTCGCGCCGCCGGCCCCGCACGCCGCGCGCCGCGTCGGGGTGTGAGCCCGCGCCGCGAGTCGGTCTACGCTCTGCCGTGCCCCCCGGTCCTCCGAGCCTTGGCGAGGTGATCGTCGCGAGATGCCGCGATCTCGGCTTCGCTCTCGCCGGCGTCTGCCCCGCCCAGCCCTCCGCGCGGGGCGAGTTCTTTCGCGCCTGGCTCCGCGAAGGCAGGCACGGCACGATGGCATGGCTCGCACGCGATCCCGACACCCGCCTCGAGCCGGCTCGGCTTCTCCCGGGGGCCAGGTCGATCATCATGGTCGGCGACCTGTACGTCCCACGGGGCGGCGGCGCGGGCGCGGAGCAGCCTCCGCCGGGCCACGGCAAGATCGCGCGCTACGCCCGAGGCGCCGACTACCACGACGTGATGAAGGGTCGTCTGCACGCCCTGTGCGACGCCCTCCGACGCGAACATCCATCCCAGCAGTTCCGCGCGTGCGTCGACACCGCGCCATTGATGGAGAGGGAGCACGCCGCCCGCGCCGGGCTTGGCTGGGTCGGCAAGCACACGCTCCTCATCCACCCCGTCCTCGGCTCGTACTTTTTCCTGGGCGGAGTGGTCACAACGCTCCCTCTCGAGCCGCCTCCGGACCAGGAGCAGACCGCCGACCATTGCGGCACGTGCACGCGCTGCATCGACGCCTGCCCGACCTCCGCGATCACCCCGTACAGCGTCGATGCGTCGCGATGCATCGCCTACCTGACCATCGAGAACAGGGGCCGCGAGCCGGCGGCCCAGCCCGCGGCCCGCGAGGGCTGGCTCTTCGGCTGCGACATCTGCCAGGAGGTCTGCCCACACAACAGCCCGCGCGACGCCGGCGGCAACCCGCCGAACATCGACCCGAGGTACGCCCCTCGATGCGTGTCGCTGCCGATCCTCGCGGTGGAGGCCTGGACGGATGGCGATCGCGCTCAGGCGTGCCGGAACCGGGCGATGCGCCGCGCCACGCTGGAGATGTGGCGTCGCAACGCCTCCGCCTGCCGCAACCAGAGTCCGGGGACCGCCGGGCGAGGGTGAGAAAACACTCAGAGGACCCACGGGGGAATTTCCCCGATCTGCGTCAAGAGTGTGCGAAGTCATAGAAATGCGCGCCATTCTTTGGGTTGACGGCAACCACGCGCGGCTTTTGCCTGAATAGTTCTGCGTGCCGGCAGGCGAGGTTGTCTCGCGCTCCGGCGGCTTCGTTGTTCAAGAGAAGGGAAGAATCATGTCGTACCGTAACGCGCTGTGCGCGGCGATTGTCGCATCCGGGCTCGCCTCGGCTGCGCAGGCGGTTGTCGTTGAGTTCAACGAGAGCGGCCTGCCCACGAACACCATCCTGACCTTCCCGCCTTCTCCCCCGGAGTTCGAGGCCCTCGGCCTGCGGATCTCCGGCGCCGCCCGGCTCAACCAGGGGTCCGTCAACCTGCTCGCGGGGACCGACAACTGGGGCATCCAGAACGTCGGGGCGACGGCCAGCGATCCGCTGATCTTCACCTTCCTGACCCCGGTGGACAGCCTCCGCGTGTTCTTCGCCACCGTGAACAGCAACGTGCTCACGCTGACGGCCTTCGGCGCCAACAACCAGGCCCTCGCCTCGTTCACCAGCGTCCAGGTCGAGGGCGCGGCGGGCGGCGATCACACCTTCTCCGGGATCGGCAATATCACCCGCCTGACCGTCTCCGCGCCGTACTTCACCGCGTTCGTCGGGCGGCTGGAGTACAACCAGGTCCCGTCCCCCGGAGCCGCGGGCCTCGCCGCCCTGTCTCTCGGCTTCGTCGGCCTCCGCCGCCGCCGCTGATCCCGAGCTTCATCGACCTCGCAGCCCGGGAAGCCAGCCTTCCCGGGCTGTCTGCTGCGCTCAGCCCGCCCTTGCCGCGGCGAACAGTTCGTCGACCGCCGTCCAGCCGATCACCTGCCGCCAAGCCTTCAGATAGTCCGCACGGCGGTTCTGATAGCGCAGGTAGTACGCGTGCTCCCACACGTCCACCCCCAACAGCGGCGACGCGCCCGTCATCCACAGATTCTGCTGCTTCTCCATCTGCGTGATCAGCAGCCGCTCGCCGACCGGCTCCCACACCAGCCACGCCCAGCCCGAGCCCTCGACCGCCGCGGCGGCCGCCGACATCTCGTTCATGCACCTGTCGAAGGAGCCGAAGTCGCGGTCGATCTGCGCGGCGAGGTCCTTGCCCGGCTTCATGTCCTTCGCGCGCTCCGTCGGGGCGAGCGTGAGCCAGAACAGGCAGTGGTTCACGTGCCCGCCCCCGTGGAATGCGATCTCGCGCGACCAGTGCTTGATGAGCGATCCGTCGCCCTCGCCGTTCCTGATCTTCTCGAGTTCCCCAAGCGCCTTGTTCAGCCCCGCGACGTACGCCGCATGGTGCTTGCTGTGGTGGATCTCCATCGTCTGCGCGTCGATGTGCGGTTCCATCTCGTTGTAGGCGTACCTGAGTTTCGGCAGGACGTACTCGCGTCTGGTCGCGTCCCACCCGACCATCTCCGGGGTCAGGAAGCCCCTGCGGCCCTTGACCGCCATGGGGTCTGACGGCGGCGTCGCGGGCTGCTGCGCGAACGCCGCCGGCGCCAGCGCCGAGGCAAGGCCGAGTGCTGCCAGCGCGGCGAACGCCTGTCGCCGACCTGGATGGTCCGGGTTGTTGCTGGGTGGGTCAGCCCTCGTGGGGTCGTTGCTCATGCGGCGATTGTCGCCGCGATCGAGACACGACGCACGCGCCCAAGCAGGACGGAGGCTGAAGGGCCCGATAACTTGAACCCGGCAGTGCCGGGTGACATGATTTCAACCTTCAAAGCACATCATCGACCTCTCTGCGCAAGATCTGCTTGACCGCCCTGATGAGCCGTGTATTCTCTCCGTAATCATTTCGAGGGGTCTCCCGCATCGGCTCGGGTCCGATCCGGTCTCTCCCACAACCGACGTCCACTTGGAAAGGAAGGCGCACGTGCACGCCTCTATCACCGGGCTCGCCGCGGTCGCTGCGCTGGCCGGCGCCGCTCACGCCGCCAACGTCTACATCAACTCCTCGCAGGTCAACATCTCCAGCGAGTTCGCCGTCGCTCAGGCGAAGTACCGGTTGTCGCAAGGCAACTTCGACCAGTCGCTGGACAACGGAACCGGGACCAACCCCGGCGCGTTCATCCAGACCAATCTCGGGAACAACTCGTTCCTCTCCGGGCTCACCTACAACATCACGCTCGAGCACAGGGCCGGCCAGGGCTTCATCTTCACGATGAACGACGGCTCGACCACGAGCGTGCTGTCCTGGGGCACGTTCGCCTCCACCCCCGCGGGCGCCACCGCGACCACGCTCAACAACGTGGCCCCCGGGTCGTCGTTCAACGGCCTGCTCATCGAGGCTCGCGCCAGCCGCGCCAACTCCTCCTTTGCGTTCAGCAACATGTCATTCACAGCCGCGGGCACGACGGTCGTCGACGGCGCCTTCGACGCGGGCTCGATCACCCCGACCACCCAGGGCCCGGGCTACAGCGGCCTGTCCGACCCGCTGGGCTTCTACACCCAGAAACTCATCTCCGACACCGATCTCTCCACCCTCAACTGGACTTTCTCCGCGACCGTGACCGGATCGCGAGACGCGAGCGCCGGCGGGGATGAGACCGTCCGCTTCGTCGTTGGAGCCAAGAACTACACCTACACCACGACCGTGGCGCCGCTCCCCGGCCCGGCGGCGCTGGGCATCGCCGGCCTCGGTGCGCTCGCCGCGGTCCGCCGTCGCCGCTGATCCTCAACTGCGGCGGAACCCGAAGCGACCCGACAACGCCGCGGGCGCACGTGCGCGGCGTTTCTCTGCGCCGCCGTCAGCGTCGGTTCCGGTCCACGTCCCGCCGGAGGCTCTGCACGTCGCGCGAGAGCGCGTCGATCTCGCGGCGCACGTCCCCGATCATGCGCTCCAGGTCGCGGCGCGTCTCCTCCGCGCGCCGCTGGAGCACGTCGATCTGCGGCTCCGCGGCGCCGCCCTTGAACTGCCCGGGCGCGAGCAACTCGATGCGGCGGTCGAGGGCGTCCAGCCGGCGGAGGACATTCTCAAATCGCCTGTCCAGTTCCCGCTTGTCGACGCGCTCCAGCGGGTCGATGCCGTGCTCGCCTTCAGCCTCGGGGGCCGCAGCGCCGGGCCGGCCCAGCAGTTCAGCGCGCCTGGCATCCAGTTCCGCACGCGCGGACTTCGCCGCCTCGGCGACTCGAGGGTCCCCGGTGGCCGCCGCGAGCGGGCCGAGCAGCTCGATCGCCGAGGAGAGCCGGCCCGTGGCGCGCAGGGTTGCCGCGCGCTTCATCCCGACCTCGACCGCGCGGTCCTCCAGCGACCGGCGGGCGCTCATCAGCTCGGTGTTCGTCGGGTCGAGTTCGAGCGCCCGATCCACCGCGAGGAAGCCCTCCACCGGGTCGCCCGAGGCAACGACCGCAAGTGCGCTCGTGGCGGCCGCCTTGTGCTTCTCGGCGGCCTGCGCCTCGGCGTCCTTCAGTGTGGTCGGGGGCGCGGCTTGGCCCCGCGCCGCGGCGCAAGCCGTGAGAACGATCAACGCCGCCGCCCGAAGCATCTCGACCTCCGCTGCGACCGGCCGCCGTTCAGCGCGCCCCGACGGTCAGCCCGAGGGGCTGGGGCTTGACCTCGTGGGTCGGCTGGATCGCGATCTTCAGCGGCACGCGCTTGCCGCCGGTGGGGGG
>CANJRL010000057.1 GCA_947476675.1 Phycisphaerales bacterium | reverse complement strand
GGCGACGCGGGCCGGGCGGGGGCGCGGCCCGGGGGGCGCGCCCTCACCCCGCCACTGCGCGGCGACCCTCTCCCACAGGGGGAGAGGGTGGGGGAGCGTGCGTAGCGCTGTGTCCGTAGATGTGCCCTCACCCCCGCCGCTGCGCGGCGACCCTCTGCCACGGGAGGAGGGGGTGGGGGAGCGTGCCCAGCGGAGGCTGGGCATGCGACCCGGAGTTGCCTCTCCGTGAGGGAGAGGAGTGTCGATAGTGTGGGCTTATGACGACGTCGTATCCGCTTGGGAAGATCAGGGTGGTGCTGGCCGAGGGCGTGCACGCGCGGGGGGCGGAGATGCTGCGCGAGGCGGGGTATGCCGTGGATGCGCGGGGCGGGGCGCTGAGCGGGGCGGAGTTGCTGGAGGTCGCGCCCGAGGTGTCGATGCTGGGAATCCGGTCGAAGACGGTGCTGGGGCGGGAGTTCTTCGAGAAGGCGCCGCGGCTCTGGGCGGTGGGGTGTTATTGCATCGGGACGAACCAGGTGGACCTTGCGGCGGCGGCGGAGCGTGGGGTGACGGTGTTCAACGCGCCGTTCTCGAACACGCGGTCGGTGGCGGAATTGACGATCGCGGAGGTTGTGGCGTTGCAGCGCGGGCTGGCGTCGCACTCGGCGGAGATGCACGCCGGGGTGTGGCAGAAGACGGCGGCGGGGCGGCACGAGGTGCGGGGGACGACGCTGGGGATCGTGGGGTACGGGCGGATCGGCTCGCAGGTGAGCGTGCTGGCCGAGGCGATGGGGATGCGGGTGGTGTTCTTCGATGTGGCGGACCGGCTGGCGCTGGGCAACGCGAGGGCGGCGCGGACGCTGGAGGAGGCGCTGGCGGAGGCGGATGTCGTGACGCTGCACGTGCCGGCGACGGCGGCGACGGAGGGGATGATCGGTGCGGCGGAGATGGCGCGGATGAAGCGCGGGGCGTACCTGATCAACAACGCGAGGGGGAGCGTGGTGGACCTGGATGCGCTGGCCGCGGCGATCCGGGAGAAGCGATTGGGGGGCGCGGCGGTGGACGTGTTCCCGGAGGAGCCGGAGGGGAACGGGCCGGGGTTCGAGACGCCGCTGAGGGGGCTGGCGAACGTGATATTGACGCCGCACATCGGCGGGAGCACGCTGGAGGCGCAGGAGCGGATCGCGGCGGAGGTGTCGGGGAAGTTGTCGCGGTTCATGAACACGGGGGCGACGGCGCAGGCGGTGAACGTGCCGGAGGTGGACCTGCCGGCGCTGCACGCGGGGCACCGCCGGATCCTGCACTTTCACCGGAACGTGCCGGGGGTTCTGAGCCGGCTGCACGGGCTGATCGCGGACCTGGGGGTGAACATCGCGGCGGAGACGCTGCAGACCGACGCGAGGCACGGGTACGTGGTGCTGGACGTGAGCGCGGAGGGGGGGGCGGCGGAGGCGCTGCGCGAGGGGCTGCGGAAGATCCCGGAGACGATCAGGGTGCGGACGCTGTGGTGACTTAGCGGGCGGGCATCGGAATGGATGTGGTCGGAGTGCTGCTGGCGGCCTTTTCGCGGAGCATCATCCAGCACATCGTGACCGCGAGCGTGAGCGCTCCCCACATGGTCAGGCCCAGGGCCTGGGTGGTGTGGTCCCAGGGTTGGGAGAGCGAGGCGCTGAGCAGGAGCGTGGCGAAGGAGAGGGCGGCGATGGCGGCGCGGCGCTCGCGCGAGCCGGGGCTGCGGCGCAGGGCGAAGGCGATGCCCGCGGCGTAGGCGGGCATGAGGGCGATCATGGTGTAGGTCCACGCGAGTGGCGTGAAGAGGGCGATGAGGATGAGCAGCGCGGACCACTCGAGGGAGTCGGTCTCGCGGGTGCGGCGGGCCTTGGCGGGCATCGATCGGACGTAGAGGAGGCAGAGGGCGAGGGCGAGGATGGCGGCGGCGGCGGTGGCTGCGGCGGGCGAGAGGTTGAGGAGGTTGACGGTGTAGGTGGCGGTGTCGTCGTCCATCCACCCGGCGGGGAGGGGGCGGAGGAGGCGGTGGGCGACGGCGTAGAGGGCCTGGTTCTTGTAGGTGAAGGCGATGGAGGAGCGCTGGGCGAGGGTGTCGCCCCCGGTGTTGAGGAGCATGCCGCCGAGCCAGGTGCGGAGTTCGGCGAGGTTGAAGGCGAAGCCGCGGAAAGCGCCGGGGATGGCGATGAGGAGAAGGACGAGTCCGCCGATGAGCCCGGCGAGGGCGCGCCATTCGCGGCGCCAGACGATCCAACCGATGGCCATGATGGGGAAGGCTTTGATCGATGCGGCGAGGGCGATGAGCGAGCCGCCGAGGATGGGGCGTTTGCCGCGGATGAGCGCGAAGGCGCCGAGCATGAGGGCGAGGAGGATGATGTTGACCTGGCCGAGGAGGTAGGTGTCCCAGGCGTAGAAGGCGGTGATGCCGAGGGGAAGCGCGTAGAGGAGTGGGTGCTGGCGGAAGGCCTTGCCGGTGGCGAGGAAGACGCCGAGGTGAAGGGCGGCGGCCCAGGCGATGGAGGAGAGGATGGCGAGGGAGGCGACGAAGAGCGGGGCGGGGAGGATGCTGAGGGGTGCGTAGAGGAGGATCGCCGGGGTGGGCGGGTACATGTAGGGAAACGCGGCGGCGCCGTCGGTGGGGTAGAGGGGCTGCGCGTGGAGGATGCGCTGGCCGGTTTCCTGCCAGAGGGAGTAGTCCTTGTTGCCGAGGGGGCGCTTGAGCGCGGTGAGGATCGGCGGCGTGCTGAAGCCGATGGCGAGGGCGAGGAAGGCGAGCCAGGCGAGGATGTCGGCGCGGCGCTGGGCGCGGGGGTCGGGTGTTGCGGCGTGCGCGGCGTCGTCGGGCATGCGGGGCGCGCAGTGGCGCTTACTTCGCGGGCTTGAGGAGGCGGGCGGCGAGCCACTGCGTCATGGCGTCGAGGGCGGCGGGGGCGAAGGTCTCTTCGATGGTGGCGTACTCGGCGCCTGAGCCGGTGGTGGCGGTTTGGAAGAGATGGTTGAGGCCCGGGAGGACGCGCGTGGTGGCGTCGGGGTTCCCGGCGTCTTTGAGCGCTGACTCGATCCTGGGGATGTTCTGCTCGGGGATGACCTGCTTATCGAGGGCGCCGTTGAGGGCGAGGACGGGGACCTTGACCTTGCGGAGGTTGTCGGCGGGGTCGAGGACGAGGAAGCGGCGGAACCAGGGGCTGGAGAACTGGGCTTTGAGCGCCTTGGCGGAGGAATCGACCTGGGCTTGGGCTCCGGGGTTCTCGGCTGCCGGTCCTGCCTGCAGGACGACGATGTCGCGGGCGAGGCGTTGCAGGGTTTCGTCGTCGGCGTTGCGGATGACGGCGTCGAAGAGGGCGATGGAGCGGTCGCGGGCCTTGATGGCGTCGTCTTCGCTGGCGCCGGAGGCGCGGGCGCCGGCGGGGATCTGCTCGCGGAGGATCTCGAGGCCGCTGACGCCGGGGCCGGCGAGGAGGACGATGGCGGCGACGTCGCTCGACTGCGCGGCGACCATGGGGGCGATGAGCCCGCCCTCGGAGTGGCCGACGAGGGCGATGCGCTTGGGGTCGATGTCGGGTTGTTTCTTGAGGAAGTCGACGCCGGCGAGGACGTCGGTGGCGAAGTCGTCGGTGGTTTCGGCGCCTTTCTTGGGGGAGGTTGAGCCGCCGACGCCGCGGTCGTCGACGCGGAGGACGGCGAAGCCGGTGCGGGTGAGGTGGTCGGCGATGACGAGGAAGGGCTTGTGGGCGAAGAGGGTCTCGTCGCGGTCCTGGGGGCCGGAGCCGGTGATGAGGATGACGGCGGGGAAGGGCGCGCCGGATTTGGGGTAGGTGAGCGTGCCGGCGAGGGTGGTGTTGTCGGCGGGGTTGGTGTAGGCGACGTCGCGCTGGTCGTAGGGGAAGGGGGGCTTGGGGTTCTGGGGGCGGAGGGGGCCGGCGGTCTCGCCTTCCTTGAGGCGGGACAGGGTGATGGGGACATCGAAGCCCGACTGCGTCATGGAGCCCTTGGCGTTGTCGGCGTCGGCGGCGGCGCGGAGGGCGGTGAAGGATGGGCGCGACGCGGGCGGGAGGTTGGCGGGGGCAAGGGTGAAGGCGAGCGTGCCGGCGGTCATGACGACGGAGGTCAGGGGCGCATCGATGACTCCCTGCATGGGGATGGACATCGTGCCGGTGGGCTCGGCGCCGGGCTGGGCCGGGGGGATGAGAACGACGGAGAACTCGAGGGCCTTGCCGTTGGGCAGGGCGATGGTTCCCTTCCAGCGCTCCGTGGGCGCGCCGGCGGGTAGGGCGGCGTCGGCGGGCTGGGCGGCTGGGGGCGCGACCGGTGGCGCATCCTGAGCGTGTGCGGCGGTGGCGAGGAGCGCGACGAGGAGTAGGCGGATCATGGGGGAAGGGTACCGAAGGAGTTGCGTGGGGTGGCGTGCCCGGTCTTTGCTGGGCATGAGTCAGCGCACTCAGAAGCCCCTCACCCTGCCCTCTCCCGGAGGGAGAGGGGTTGATTCGTGCCCTCACCCCGCCGCTGCGCGGCGACCCTCTCCCACGAGGGGGCGAGGGTGGGGGAGCGACCACTTCTCGTGTGCGGCGAGGTATTGTGCACCCTCTCCCCTCGTGGGAGAGGGTGGTTGCGAAGCAACCGGGTGAGGGTGTGTCGAAGGGTGTGTCGATGGATCAGGCAGGCAAACGACTGCAGCAAGCGAGAGCCCTCCGCGCTGACGCCTCGATGCCCGAAAGAGTGCTGTGGAACATCTTCCGAGGGCGGGGGCTCGACGGGATCAAGTTCCATCGGCAGCAGCCGATCGGCAGGTACATCGCTGATTTCTATTGTGCCGAGGCGCGCATCGTTGTGGAGATCGATGGCGCGGTCCATTCGGCGCGTGCCGCTCGTGACAGCGAGCGTGATGCCTGGATGATGGCCGACGGAATTCTTGTGCTGCGCTTCTCGGCGTCGCTGTGCTCCAGGGATGCCGATGCCGTGGCGATGACCGTGATGCGCGAGGCGAGGAAGCGATCGGGCGCCGTGAGATTGGAAGGCGGCGTCATGAGGTTCTGAGCGCGGAGATGTGCCCTCACCCCGCCGCTGCGCGGCGACCCTCTCCCACGAGGGGAGCGGGTGGGGGGGCCCTTACCTCTCGTCGCTGCGCGATGGCATCCTCTCCTGGTGGGAGGGGAGTTCTGCGGCCCACTCGCGGATGGTGGCGTCGAGGACGTCGAGGGGGATGGAGCCGTTTCGGAGCACGGCGTCGTGGAAGTTGCGGATGTTGAAGCGGGGGCCGAGGGTTTGCGCGGTTTCGGCGCGGAGGGCGCGGATGCGGAGTTCGCCGATCTTGTAGGCGGTGGCCTGTCCGGGCCAGGCGATGTAGCGGTCGACCTCGCGCTCGACGTTCTCGCGCGAGAGGCCGGAGTTGCCGAGCATGTACGTGATGGCCTGTTCGCGCGACCAGCCCTTGCTGTGGATGCCGGTGTCGACGACGAGGCGCATGGCGCGCCACATCTCGTAGGTGAGGCGGCCGAAGTCGTCGTAGGGGTCGTCGAAGATGCCGCGGTCGGTGATGGCGGCGCCGGGGCGTGGGGACATCTCGAGGCCCAGGCGTTCGGCGTAGAGGGCCCAGCCCTCGCCGAAGGCGGTGTGCCACTGCTCGCGGCGCCAGGGGTGGATGCCGGCGGCTTCGCGGGCGATGGAGCCCTGGAGGTGGTGGCCGGGAACGGCCTCGTGGAGGGTGAGGGGCATGATCTCGTAGGTGGGCCGCTCGGGGAGGTTGTAGGTGTTGGCGAGGAAGTAGCCGGGGACTCCGGTGTCGAGGGATCCGGGGTTGTAGTAGGCGGTGGGTGAGGTGGGGGCCATGAAGTCGGGCATGGCGCGCACGCCGTAGGTGAGGCGGGGGAGCGTGCCGAAGAGGCGGGGGAGTTCGGCGTCGACTCGCTTGGCGAAGGCGCGGTAGCGGGCGAGGAGGTCGTCGGGACTGCTCGCGGCGAAGCGGGGGTTGCCGCGGAGGTGGGCGAGGAAGGCGCGGAAGAGGTCGTCGCCCGAGAGGTTGCTCTTGCGGGGGAAGTCGGTGCGGGCGATGGCTTCGAGCATCTCGGCGCGGATGCGGGCGACCTCGGCGAGGCCGGTGGCGTGGATCTGCTCGGCGGTGAGCGTGGTGGTGGTCATGCGTCGGAGGAGGAAGGCGTAGAGGTCGGGGCCTTGGGGGCGGTCGGCGACGCTGATCGAGTCGGCGCAGCGGGGGAGGTATTCGTCGCGGAGGAAGGCGCCGAGGCGGTCGAAGGCGGGGGCGACGCGGGTCAGGATGGACTGCGCGGCGCGGGCGCGGAGCGGGTCGCCCGAGGGGAGGGTGGCGAAGGGCCTGAACATCGCGTGGCGGGCGGGATCGTTCGCGAGCGGCGCGGCGCCCTGGGCGAGGGCCTGCTCGTGCACGCGGGCCATGACGATCCTGGGCGGGACGCGGCCCGAGGCGACGCCCTGGCGCATGGCCTCGATGGTCTGGTCGAGGTAGCGCGGGACGGCGTCGAGCCTAGAGGCGAAGTCCTCGAGGTTGCGGCGTTCGGGGAAGGACAGTTGGTCGGGGAGTTGGGGGAGTTCCTGCTGGGCGCCCTCGACCTGGAGGATGGGGATCTGCCAGCGCTCGAAGCGGGCGCCCTCGAGGGCGGCCTGCAGTTCGTTCTCGAGGAGGGCGGCGTCGACGCGGCGGGGCGGGGAGAGGGAGGCGCGGTCGATGGCGCGGAGGCGCGCGAGGAGATCGCGGCGTGCGGCGAGATCGGCGGCGCGGGCCTGGGCCGAGAGGTCCGGGAGGAGGGCGTCGAAGCGGTGGTCGCCCCTGCGGGAGGCGGCGAGGGGGTCGGCGCGGCTGTCGAGTTCGAGGGCCTCGTCGAGAAGGCGCCAGAGGGCGAGGTCGGAGGTGGAGGCGTTGGGCGGGGGAGTGGCGGCGGGGATCGACGAAGAGGCGGCGCGGTGATCGGGCGGGGCGGCGCGGTCGGCGGCGCAGGAGATGAGGAGGGCGGAGGAGGCGAGGAGGGCGGCGATGGTCGGAGCGCGGCTCATGGCCGGAGGCTA
The DNA here is from genome assembly GCA_947476675.1 of Phycisphaerales bacterium. Taxonomy (GTDB): domain Bacteria; phylum Planctomycetota; class Phycisphaerae; order Phycisphaerales; family UBA1924; genus CANJRL01. The sequence continues at coordinate 8,981 of CANJRL010000057.1, read as the reverse complement.
CCGGGCGGGCGGCGAGCGGGTTGAGAGATGGGAGCCGCGGTGGCGCTCAGCAGGACCCGCCGAAGTTGGCGAGGACGAGGTTGAGGTCGGTGAAGTCGACCTGGCCATCGCCGTTGAGGTCGCCGGGGGCGAATGGTGCGACGGAGGATCCGTAGGCGCCGAGGACGAGGTTGAGGTCGAGGAAGTCGACGATGCCGTCGGCGTTGGCGTCGCCTGGGCACGACGGAAGGATGGAGAGTGCCGCGGAGTTGGAGGTGATGCCGCCGCAGGAGTTGGCGACGTTGTAAGAGATCTGCCCGGCGTCCGCGAGCGCAAGATGTTCGATGGTGAGGGTGGACGTGGAGGCGCCGCTGATGACCGATCCGGTGGGAGAAGGCCCGTTGACGAGTGTCGCGCCGTTGCGTTGCCACTGGAACGTCAGGGGGCCGTCCGAGTCGTATCCGCTGGATGGCGAGGCGGTGAAGGTGGCGGTCTGTTGGGTCCTGCGCGTCTGAGAGGCGAGCGGTCTCGCGATGGTTGGGATGCCGGTAAGGGTGTAGCGGCCCCAGTACGTTGACACGACTTGGCCGGTGACGGTGAACGCGCCTCCGACAAGGATCTCGCCGTTGGGATGCTGGAGGAGAGAATCGACCGAGGTTCCTCCGACATAGGGTCGGCCGACGCCGCCAGAAACCGGGTCCCAACCTGCCCCGTTCCACTTGAAGAAACCCTAGAGGTACGATCCAGTTTGGGATCCGGTCGGGACCGTGCCGTAGCGACCGAAACTGCCCGTGGCATAAAGGCTGGAATCCGGCAGGACGAGGAGAGAGGTGACGGGGCCGTTCAGTGAGGAAGGCGAGTTGGAGGCGCCGTAGGACGTCCATGTGGATCCGTTCCATTCCGCGACGTAGATGGCATCGTTGGCGCCCGAATTGAGGAAGGAGCCGCCGGCGAGGATGTTGCCGCTGGGGAGCAGACGGAGCACGGCGACGTTCGGGTCGGAGGTGCCGGTCAGGCCGCTCCCGAGGGGCGTCCATGTGGAGCCGTCCCATCTCGCGATGCAGGAGGCGGGGACTCCGTGAATGAGGGTGAAGGAGCCGCCGACGATGATGTCGCCGTTGGGGAGAGCGAGCAGTGAGGAGATGCGGCTTGCGCTGGGGCTGCCGACCACCGCGGAAGGCACGGCCGACCATGCGGAGCCGTTCCATCGGAACATAACATCAACATTGATGAAGTTGGCGGCGCCGGCGGCGATGAGGTCGCCGTTGGGGAGCGAGAGGAGGGCTGCGACTTTTCCGCCGCCGGTGAGGATGCCGGAGCCAAGGGGGCTCCACGTGGCTCCGTTCCAGCGCGCGATGTTGGCGGCGGGGACGCCGTCGATGGCGGTGAAGTTGCCGGCGGCGACGAGGTTGTTGTTGGGCAGGGCGAGGAGCGTCCTGATTCGCTGTCCGGCGTCGAGGTTGACGCCGGCGCCGAAGCGTGACCAGCGGCTGCCGTCCCACCGGGCCATCCCCCGCACGTTGGCGACGTTGGCAGTGTCTCCCGCGAAGTAGAACGTGCCCGCGGCGACGACGTCGCCTCCCGAGAGAGCGGCGAGCGAGGACACGGTGACGGTGCTGGTGAAGAGGCTGCGGTCGGGACCCGACAGCCCCGGCTCGTTCCCGAGGGGGACGATGACCCCGGCGTTGCTGCGGAGCACGCCGGGGAAGCCGTAGGTGATACCGAGGTAGTTGGCTGGGTCCGGGCGAATGCCGGTAACACCGATCGCGACTTCGTTGTTGGGGAGCGGGGCGACGGCGTTGACCTGGGTGCCGATCGGGTGGGCGTTGGAGCCGATGCGTCGCCACGCGACGCCGTTCCAGGCCGCGAGGCCGGCCACGTCGACGCCGCCGGCGGAGTTGAAGCCGCCGCCGACGGCGATATCGCCGCCGGTGAGCTGGGTGATGGATCTGACCTCGTCATTGACGCCGGCTCCAAGCGGCGCCCATGACGAGCCTGTCCATTTGATGATGTTGAGCGCGCCGGAGGCGGTGACGAAAGTCCCGCCAGCGTAGATCGTGGAGTCCGGCAGCGCGAGCAGAGCGCGGATTTTGGCGTTAGGGGAGGCGAACAGGGAGGCTGGGAACGGAGACCATGATGCGCCGTCCCAGACCGCCAGGTTCGGGGAGGGGATGCCGCCGGCGGTCTGGAAGTTGCCTCCGACAAGGAGGTTCCCGTTGGGGAGAACGGCGAGGGCGTTTGCATTGCCGCCGCCGAGTCCGAGACCGAGCGGGGCCCAGCCGCTGGCTGCGTTCCAGCGCGCGATCCTGGTCGCCGGGGCGCCGCCGGCGTTGGCGAAATCGCCCGCGGCGATCACGTCGCCGTTGGGCATGACCGCGATGGCGCGGACGGTGTTGTCCACGCCCGAGCCCATGAGGGTCCAGGCGGAGCCGTCCCATCGCGTGATGTAATAAATCGAAGAGTTGAGGCTGAGAGAGCCGCCGAGGTAGATCTCGCCCGTTGGTGACGCGGCGACGGCGTATGGGATCATCGGCGAGTACGGGTTCGGGCGCGGGACGCCGCCGCCGGCGATGCTCTGCCAGGACGAGCCCGTCCATCGGGCGACGAGATTGGTGAGAGCGGAGTCGGCGGCGTTGAAGTCGCCGGCCGCGATGAGGTCGCCGTTGGGCATCTTGGCGAACGCGTTGACTGGGCCGTTTGTTCCCTGGATGGCCTGCCCGGGTCCGGTGAGCCATCGCGCGCACTGGGCGTGTGCGTCGGGCGCGACCGCCCCGGCCAGGGCCGAGAGGCAGAGGACGGTTGCGGACCATGCACGGATCGGGGTGGCCATGGTTGCGCTCCTTTGTCTGTGGCGGGCCCGGAAGCGGGATATCGCCGGAAAGCAGAGCCTATCCGCGGCGGCGCTGGTCTCGCAAGAACAAACCGACAGATTTGGAGGATTTAGCGCCTCGCGGGCGGGCGTCGTTTGGATCGGGGCCGGGCGGGGCGGCGTCAGACGTTCTTGAGTTTGTTGGCGCCGTTGAGGGCGGCGGTCTTGTAGCACTCGGCGAGGGTGGGGTAATTAAAGACGGCGTTGATGAAGTAGTCGACGGTGCCCTTGTAGGTCATGACGGCCTGGCCGATGTGGATGAGTTCGGTGGCGCCGGCGCCGATGACGTGGACGCCGAGGATGGCCCGGGACTCCTGGTGGATGAGGAGCTTGAGCATGCCGGTGGTGTCGCCCATGAGTTGGGCGCGGGCGATCTCTTTGTATTGGGCGACGCCGGCCTCGAAGGGGACCGCTTCCTTGGTGAGGGCCTCCTCGGTCCAGCCGACCATGGAGATCTCGGGGATGGAATAGATGCCGAAGGGGAAGAGACTGGGGACGCTCTCGGCCTTGACCCCGAACATGTGGCAGGCGGCGAGGCGGCCCTGCTCCATGGAGGTGGAGGCGAGGGCGGGGAAGCCGATGACGTCGCCGACGGCGTAGATGTTGGGCACGTCGGTCTGGTAGTGCTCGTTGACCTTGATGCGGCCGCGGTCGTCGGCGCTGAGCCTGACCTTGTCGAGTGCGAGGCCGTCGGTGGCGCCCTGGCGGCCGATGCAGAAGAGCAGGCAGTCGGCGGTGATGGTCTTGCCGGACTCGAGGGTTGCCTGGGCGATCTTCCTGGTCGGGGCGTCGGGGGCGGCGTCGACGGACTGGATCTTGACGACCTTCTCCCCGAGGCGGAGGGTCATGCCGGCCTGTCGGAGGTGGTATTGGAGCGCTTCGGAGATCTCGGCGTCGAGGAACTCGAGGAGTCGGGGGCGGCCCTCGATGAGGGTGACGCGGACGCCGAGGGCCTGCATCATGGAGGCGTATTCGGTGCCGATGACGCCGCCGCCGACGACGATGAGGGACTTGGGGAGGGAGGCGAGTTTGAGCAGGGCGTCGGAGTCGACGATGGTGGCGTTGTCGAAGGGGATGTTGGCGGGCCGCGAGGGGTTGGCGCCGACGGCGACGACGATGTAGTCGGCGTTGATGGTGGTGGTGGCCTGGTCGATGTCGGTGACGGCGACGGTGTTGGCGTCGACGAAGGCGCCGTCGCCCTGGTAGATGGCGATGCCGTTGGAGACGAGGTGGCGGGTGGCGACGTCGACCTCGGCGGTGACGACCTGCTGGGTGAAGCGTGTGAGGTACTGGATGCGTCCGGCGCGTTCGTCGCCGGCGGAGGCGCCCGGCGCGGTGAGGGAGGCGGGGGCGAAGGAGTCGGAGTAGGCGCCCTGGCGCTGGGCGGCGGTGACGTGGAGGATGGCCTCGCGGAGGGACTTGCTGGGGATGGTTCCGGTGTTGAGGGCGGCGCCGCCGACGACGGCCTTGCGTTCGATGACGCAGACCTTCTTGCCGAGTTTGGAGGCCTGGATGGCGGCGCGCTGGCCGGCGGGGCCGGTGCCGATGACGCAGAGGTCGTAGTGTCGCATGGTCGCCCTGTCAGGGGTTTGCTCGGACGGTGATCCTGCGTCGCGATGGGACGGCTTTCGAGGAAGGTATCGGCCGGACCGACGGCGTGACCGGAGCGCGAGGATTCGCGGGGTTGCAAGGGGGCGTCCGGGGTCTTTGCGGAATCTTCACAATTGGCGAGTGGGAACTCTCGGGAGGTGTCGGGAGACTAGTCAGGGTATTGGTTCTGGTCTTGCCACTCACCTCTCCCGGAGATTCCGCTGATGAAACGTCTTCTTTCTGCTGCCATGTGCCTTGGTCTGGGCATGGGCGTCGCCTTCGCGAACCCCGCGGATTCCAAGGCTCCCTCGGGCGGTCTGGACGCGGGCCTGATGGACTATGCCCCTGCGCAGGGGGTTTCGGGCGGCCTGAAGTCGGTGGGCTCGGACTCGATGCTGAACCTGATGACGCAGTGGGCGGAGTCGTTCAAGAGGATGTACCCGAACGTGAAGATCGAGATCGAGGGGAAGGGCTCGGGGACGGCGCCTCCGGCGCTGACCGAGAGCCAGGCCCAGTTCGGCCCGATGTCGCGCGAGATGAAGGCCGACGAGGTTGACAAGTTCGAGAAGGCGCACGGCTACAAGCCGACCTCGGTGAAGACGGCGGTGGACTCGCTGGCGGTCTACGTGCACAAGGACAACCCGATCGAGTCGCTGTCGTTCGACGATCTGAAGAAGGTCTTCAGCGTGACCGGCCCGGCGAACGTGACGTGGGGGGACTTGGGTCTGAAGGGCGAGTGGGCGGACAAGCCGATCAGCCTGTACGGCCGCAACCCGGCGTCGGGCACGTACTCCTATTTCAAGGAGCACGCGCTGGGCAAGACCGACTACAAACCGACGGTGAAGGAGCAGGCCGGGTCGTCGGGGGTGGTGCAGGGCGTCGGCTCTGACAAGTTCGCGATCGGGTATTCGGGGATCGGCTACAAGACGGCGGACGTCAAGACGGTGCCGCTGACGGCGAAGGCCGGCGGCAAGCCGGTGGCGCCGAGCCGCGAGTCGGCGTTGTCGGGCGAGTACCCCCTGGCGCGTTTCCTGTACGTGTACGTGAACGCGAAGCCGGGCTCGGAGATCGAGCCGCTGCGGGCCGAGTTCATCAAGTTGATGCTCTCGAAGCAGGGCCAGGAGGTGGTGGTGAAGGAGGGGTATGACCCTCTCCCCGCCTCGATCGCGAACGGCGAGCTGGCGAAGCTGGGTCTGGGCAAGAAGTAATAAGCCGCGGGACGCCCCGGCTGTGTGAATATCTCGGCCGCGCCGCCTGAGAAGGGCGGCGCGGCCTTTGTGTCTGGTACCCTGCGGCGGTCGACGCGTCCGGGCTGCCCGGCGCCGCCCGAGAGTGCTTCGTCGAGACGCCATGCCGGACGCACCCGCGCCCATCCATCGCTCGCCGAGGAGGACCCGCCGGCGGGTCTACGTGATCGACAGGATCGCGGACGTGGTGATTTCCGGCGGCGGTCTGGTGGTCGTGGCGGCGGTGATGGGGATCCTGGTCTACCTGTTCGCGATCGCCGGCCCTCTGCTGGAGAGCGGGAAGCCGTTGTCGGCGAGGGTGGTCGATGCGCGGGCGGCGGGCCCGGCGGCGGAGCAGCTGTTTATCCAGCCGGATGAGCACCAGCTGACCGCGGTGGCGGTGGACCGGGACGGGACGGCGCGGCTGATCGAGCTCTCGACCGGCAAGGTTGTCGACGAGCGTCGGGTGACGCCGGAAGGCCGGAAGGTGACCTGCTGGTCGAGGGCGACGCGTGGAGGGCTGACGGCGTTCGGGTTCGAGGACGGGTCGGTGATGCTGGCGACGGTGGGGACGTCGACGCGTTTCCTGCTCGACAAGGCGGACATGGAGGCGCTGGGCGCGCTGAAGCCCGGTGAGTCGGCGGGGTTCGCGAAGGGGGTCGCGCAGCGCACGCCGGTGGGGCAGTTGCGGCTGACGGAGATGGCGGTGTCGCCCTCGGCGCCGATCGGGCTGGAGGCTGGGAGCGGGGCGGTGGCGCGGCTGAGTTACGAGGCGAGGTCGGACTCGGAGTTCGTGTTCGCGATGCGCGAGGACGGCTCGGCGGTGTTCAGCCTGGTGACCAGAACGACGCCCCTTGGCGGCGGTGAGCCGAGGGTGAGCCTGGATTCGACGCCTGTGGCGGTGGCGCCGCCGGCGGGGGAGCAGGGCTTGCCGCGGGACGTGTTTGTGATCGGCGACGGGGCCGGGGTGCTGCTGCTGTGGGGGAGCGGCGCGGCGCAGCGATTCGACGCGAGCAAGCCGGGGGTGGTGGCGTTCGTGGAGGCGGCGGACCTGCTCCCCTCGGGGCGGAAGGTGACGGCGGCGACGCTGCTGCTGGGCTCGCGTACGCTGGTGATCGGCGATGACGGGGGGAACACCTATGGCGCGTTCGTGGCGCGGGCGCCGTCGTCGCCGAACGCGGACCGGTCGCGGCTGGTGGTTGCGCACAGGCACGCGGCCGGGGAGGGCGCGTCGGCGGTGACGTCGCTGGCGGTGGCGGAGCGCGACCGGAGTTTCGCGGCGGGGTTCGCGTCGGGCGAGGTGGTGCTTCGGCACATGACCTCGGACAAGGTGATCGCGCGTCTGCGGGCGGGCGCGTCGACGGGCGCGGCGGTGAGGGCGTCGGTTGCTCCGAAGGGCGACGGCGTGCTGGCGCTGGGTGCGTCGGGGGAGATGACGCTGTGGCGGATCGACCCGGGCCATCCGGAGGCGTCGGCGAAGAGCCTGTTCGGGCGGGTGTGGTTCGAGGGGGCGCCCGAGCCGGGCTACGTCTATCAGTCGTCGACGGACGAGACGGGCGAGCCGAAGTTGACGCTGATGCCCCTGCTCTGGGGCACGCTGAAGGCGACGGTGTACACGATGCTGCTGGCGGCGCCGATGGCGATGCTGGCGGCGCTGTTCACGTCGGAGTTCATGAATTCGAGGATGAAGGCGGCGGTGAAGCCGGCGATCGAGACGATGGCGTCGCTGCCCAGCGTGGTGATGGGTTTCATCGCGGCGATCGTGCTGGCGCCCTCGGTGGCGGCGTACCTGCCCTCGGTGCTGCTGGCTTTCGTGGTTGTGCCGCTCGGGGCGCTGCTCGCCGCGCATCTCTGGCTGTTCGCCCCGGTGCGGGTGGCGGCGCCGGTGACGCCGATGCGTCGTCTGGGGATGACGGCGGTGGTGGTGGCGTTCAGCGGGGCGGCGGCGTTCCTGGCCGGTCCTCCGCTGGAGCGGGCGCTGTTCGCGCCGCCGGCGTGGGACCGGGTGGCGCTGGCCGGGAAGGTCGAGCCGGCGCCCCCTGGCGAGATCCCGGCGTGGGTCGGGGCGCGGACGTCGTTCTCGGCGGAGGAACAGCGGGCGCTGCGCCGGGCGGGGCTGGCGGAGCGCGACGGGGTGGTGGTGAAACCGGTGGGGAGCGTCGACGACCCGGGGGTGGGCGAGGCGCTGGCGCGGCGGGGGCTCGACCGGGCTTCGATCCGCGCGTGGCTGAACAGCGTGTACGGCTCGGCGTGGCCCGGGTGGTTCCTGATCTGCTTCCCCCTGGGCGCGATCGCGGCGTCGGTGGCGGTGTCGCGGACGCTGGGGCGATCGTCGGACGGGATCGGCTTCGCGGAGGCGCTGCGCGAACTGGCGCTGTTCTTCCTGAAGCTGGGGCTGGGGGCGGGGTTCGCGGCGCTGTGCGCCTCGGGGCTGACGGCGGCGGGGATCGACCCCCGGGATTCGGTGGCGGGCCCGTTCGACCAGCGGAACACGCTGGTGGTGTCGCTGGCGATGAGCATCGCGGTGATCCCGATCATCTACACGATCTGCGAGGACGCGATGTCGAGCGTGCCCGAGAGCCTGCGCTCGGCGTCGCTGGCGGCGGGGGCGAGCAAGTGGCAGACGGCGACGCGGGTGGTGTTGCCGGTGGCGGCGTCGGGGATCTTCTCGGCGTGCATGATCGGGCTGGGGCGCGCGGTGGGCGAGACGATGATCGTGCTGATGGCGACGGGCAACACGCCGGTGATGACCGGGAGCATCTTCGACGGGATGCGGACGCTCTCGGCGAACATCGCGGTTGAGATGCCCGAGGCGGCGGTCGGGTCGACGCACTACCGCGTGCTCTTCCTGTGCGGGCTGACGCTGTTCGCGATGACGTTCCTGATCAACACGGCGGCCGAGGTGGTGCGCCAGCGGTTCCGGAAGCGGAGCGGGGTGCTGTGAGCCGCGGCGTGAGCGAGCAGGAGCGCGGCGCGCTGGGGGTCGGCCCGGTCAAGGGGCGGGCGCGTGCGCGGCGGACGCCGATGGGGGCCCGGGGCGAGCCGCAGACCTGGCTGACGGGGGGTGCGCTGGTGATCTGCGTGGCGGCGATCGCGGTGCTGCTCTCGGTGGTGGTGTCCGGGGGGTTGAGGGCGTGCTGGCCGGCGCCGATCGAGCAGGTGACGCTGGTGGGTGGCGAGACGTTCATGGGCCTGCCGGTGCGCGATCAGGCGTACGACCCCGATCCCGCGGCGTTGAAGGCGCTGGGCGAGGCGGTGGCGTCGGGGAAGGCGCCGCCGGGGTCCCTGACCGAGGACGGGCGGGCGGTGCGGCGTCT
>CANJRL010000056.1 GCA_947476675.1 Phycisphaerales bacterium | reverse complement strand
CGACCTGTTCACGCCGGGCGGCGACCGCGGCGCGGCGGTGGTGGTCGATGGTGGCGCGGTGGCGGCGGCGCTCGCGGGGGGCGGGGTCGCGCCCGCCGCGTCCACGCTGCGCCTGAGCCCGGCGGGCGAGGTGTTCTACGGGGTCACCTGGAACGAGGCGACGCAGGAGTTGCTCGTGGTGGGCAACGACACCGTGTTCCGGTACGCGGTCCCCGCGCCCGGCGCGGCGGCGGTGTTCGGGGTGGTGGGGGCGGCCAACGCGAGGAGGCGCCGCCATGGGTAAGCGGAGCCTCTCCGGGGCGCTGGCGGCGGCGCTGTTCGCGGCGGCGTGGGGGCGGCCCTCGCCCTTCGCGGCCCAGGTGGTCGAGTACCGCCCCGCGCCGGGGCAGAGCGTGAACGTCTCGACGCCGGTTTCGTTCGACGATCCTTCGAAGGCGCTGGGCGCGCCGGTGGGCGGCGGCACCGGCGCGCCGGATAACACCAAGGTGGTGACGCTCGGGGGCTTCGGCGGGTCGATCACGCTGAAGTTCGACCACACGATCAGGCACGATCCGTGCAACGCCTTCGGCGTGGACGCGATCGTGTTCGGCAACGCGTTCTGGGTGGGGCAGAACCCCGCGCGGCGGTGGGCAGAGGCCGGGGTGATCGAGATCGCGAAGGATGTCAACGGCGCGCCGGGGCCTTGGTGCGTGATCGCCGGCTCGAGCCTTCCCGGCGCGGCGGGGGTGGTCGGGGCTCCGGCGTCGGTGGCGTCGACGCAACGGTGGGATCTTGCGGCGGGCACGGGATTTCCGCCCTCGAACAAGGCCTGGTATCCGCAGGCGCCCTCGTTCCCTGGGTGGCCGGCGACCTACACGACGAGCGGGTACCTGTTGCCCGGTGTGCTCGCCTCCCTTCCGGTCGTTAACCCGGGAGGCCTGCCGGTTGGGGCGCAGGGATACTGGGGCTATGCGGACATGTCGCCGACGCTGCTGCTCGGCGACATGAGCGGGGCCTCGGGGGTTGCGGGCGTCGACAACCGCCTCGATCAGCCCGAGGACAGGCCGGGCATCGACCCGGCGCTGTTCTACACCGTGCCGAGCGATCCGAGGGCGCTGGCGGTGACGCCGGGCAGCGGCGGGGGGGACGCGTTCGCGATCGCGTGGGCCGTTGACCCGGCGACGGGGGCCCCGGCGAACCTGGACGGGTTCGACTACATCCGTATCCGGACGGGACTGAACGCGGTGCTCGCGGGGGGGCTCGGCGAGATCTCGGCGGAGGTCGGCGGCGTGGCGGAGGTTCGCTCGTGGCGAGCCGGGTTCCCGCGCGGCGATGCGAACCGGGACGGCGTTGTTGACTTCCGGGATCTGAACCTCGTGCTGAGCGAGTATGGGCTCTCCTCGGGCGGGGCGCTCCCCGGCGGGTGCGGGCGGGATTGCCTCGAGGCGGACCTGAACTGCGATGGCGCGGTGGACTTCGCCGACCTGAATACGGTGCTTGCGAACTACGGAAGGGCGGCGTCATGAGCGGCGGACGGCGGCGGGGAGCGACCTTGATCGAAGTGTTGGCGGCGGTCGCGGTGGTCGGCCTGCTCGCCGGGCTGGGGGCGCCCGGGCTTCGGATGGCGCGGGAGGCGGCTCGGGCGGCGGCGTGCGCGGCGAATCTCCGATCGCTGCAGCTCGCGAACGATGGGCACGCCGCGGAGCACGATGGCCGCTACGCCCCCGGCGCGGCAAGGCCGATCGAGAACCTCGAGCGATGGCACGGCTCGCGCGAGCATCAGGCGGAGGCGTTCGATCCGGCGCGCGGGCCGCTGACGCTCTACCTCGCCGGGCCGTCGTCGAGCGGAGTGGTGAGGCGATGCCCGTCGTTTCTCACGGCGCTCGAGGCGGGCGCGCGCGATGCGGACGCGGACGTCGGCTTTGAGGCCGGCTGCGGGGGCTACGGCTACAACAACGCGTTCGTCGGCACCCAGCGGAGACGATTGTCCGATGACGTGTGGGCAATTGCGCCCGACGGCGACGCTCTGGGGTCGAGGCGGTGGGACTTCGCGCATCCGGGGGCCACGATTGGGTTTACGGACGCGGCGCTGGCCGGCGGCTCGGGCGGCAACCCGCTGATTGAGTACTCCTTCGCCGAGCCGCGGTTCTGGCCCGAGTCCCCGCCATCTGCAGGGTTTCGCCCGGATCCGTCGATTCATTTCCGGCACGGCGCGTATTCGGTCGACCAGAAGACGGCGAATGTTGCATGGCTGGACGGGCACGTGAGCGGGATGCGGCGTACCTTCTGGTGGGCGTCCGGGCTGTATGAGGCCGACCCGGGTCGCGCGGGAATCGGATGGTTCGGAGAGCAGGACAGCAACGACCTGTTTGCTTACGAGTAGAACGGGAAGAGATGAGCCACCCACAGGGCGAGTTTCGGGTCGACCGCTGCGTGTGCGCAGGGCGTGATTTCGCCGAGTTGCTGGCGCTCGCGGACAAGCACGGCTTCGCCTTCGAGCAGTTGTGCCAGAAGACCGGCTGCTGCCGGGGCTGCGGGTTCTGCGTGCCGTATGTCCAGCGGGTGCTTCTGACGCGCGAGACGGTGCTGCCGCTGATGCCCCAGGCCGCGGCGATGACCGGGGAGCAGATCGAGGCCCGGGTGGAGGGGGCCGCGAGCGTCGGGCAGGAGGCGAAGGCGGACCAGGCCTCGAACGGCGCGACGCCGAAGGGCGGATCCTCCACGCGGCGCACCCGCGCAACCGGCTGACGGGGCGGCGGGTACTGTCGGCGGCTATGACGCACGACGCACCGCAGACCGGCGCCGCGGGCCTGACCGTGGCGGGATTCCAGGGGTTGATCCGCGAGAGGTACTACGCGACGGACGCTGCGCGGGGAGCCGCGGGGACGTTCCTGTGGTTCATCGAGGAGGTGGGGGAGTTGGCGACCGCGCTGCAGGAGAATGCCGCGGGGAAGCGAGCGACGTCGGAGCAGCGGACGAACCTGGAGGAGGAGTTCGCGGATGTGATGGCGTGGCTGGCGACGCTGGCGAACATCTCGGGGGTTGACCTCGCGAGGGCGCTGCGCAAGTACACCGAGCCGGGCGGTGTCGAGGGGGTGAAGTCGTGAGCCTTGGGGCGGGCGGGAACCGGGTGGAGGCGGCGTTCGCGCGGCTGCGAGCGGAGGGGCGGAAGGGGCTTATGCCGTTCCTCTGCGGCGGGCGCCCGTCGCTTGGCGCGATGGGCGGGATGCTGGCGGCGGCGGAGCGGGGCGGGGCCTCCGTGGTGGAGATCGGCTTCCCCTTCAGCGACCCGATCGCGGATGGGCCGGTCATCGCGGCGGCGATGCACGAGGCGCTGCTGGCCGGCGTGACTCCCCGAGGGGTGCTGGACGCGGTTGCGGCAGCGAGGGCGGGGGTGGGGGTCGGGATTGTGGCGATGGTGAGCGTGTCGTTGGCGCACCGGCTGGGGGTGCGGGATTTCGTGCGCGACGCGAAGGCGGCGGGCTTTGACGGGTTCATCTTCCCCGACGCCCCGCTGGAAGAAGCGGAGCGGTTCGCCGGGCCTGCGCGAGACTCGGGGATGACGGCCAGCCTGCTGGTGGCGCCGACGACCCCGATGGCCCGGGTGGAGCGGGTGGCGCGCGCGTGCAGCGGGTTTGTGTACGTGCTGGCGCGGGCGGGGATCACGGGCGGGGCCGGAGGGGAGTGGCGGGGGCTTTCGGCGCGGATCGCGGAGATCCGGGGCGTGACCGACCTGCCGCTGGCCTGCGGATTCGGTGTGTCGACGGCGGAGGATGTGCGCGCGGCGGTGCTGGAGGCGGGGGCCGACGCGGCGATCGTGGGATCGGCGCTGGTGCGGCGCGTGGAGGAGGCGGCACGGGCGGGGAAGGATGCTGCGGAGGCGACACACAGATTTGTGGATTCGCTCCGGGCGGGGCTCGCGCGCCCCGGCGCGTGAGCGGCGCCCGCGGAAAGTGCGCAAAAAGATGCTTCCGGGGCCGCGAAGAGTGAACACGCGCGAGCCCGCGACCGAATGAGGCGGCGGGCGCGCGGGTGTGAGCGCGCATCGGGCGGTTCGCCGACTTGCGGGCGGCGTGCCGGCCACCACAATGCGGTCGCGGCTCGGGCTGCCGAGCGCTCTCTGCCTTCCCGCGAAACCATTCCTCAGTCCGCGCCGTGGGCGCGGGCGCGAACGCCGACGGAGCATCCATGACCATGTCGAACGCCCGCAAGGACGCCATTGCCGCTGTGATCTCGTGGAAAGAGTCGTCGCACCGCCTGGAGGCCGACGCGCCGCGGGCGGAGGACGTGTTCGGGAGGGACGTGTTCTCGGAGCGGGTGATGCGTCAGCGGCTGCCGAAGGAGGTGTTCAAGCGGGTGCAGCGGACGATCAAGCAGGGCGAGCCGCTGGACCCCTCGATCGCGGACACGGTGGCGAACGCGATGAAGGAGTGGGCGCTGGAGAACGGCGCGACGCACTACACGCACTGGTTCCAGCCGCTGACGGGGAGCACGGCGGAGAAGCACGACTCGTTCCTGGCGCCGGACGGGACGGGCGGGGCGATCGTGGAGTTCTCGGGCGAGACGCTGGTGCAGGGCGAGCCGGACGCGTCGTCGTTCCCGTCGGGCGGGGTGAGGGCGACGTTCGAGGCGCGGGGGTACACGGCGTGGGACGCGACCAGCCCGGTGTTCCTGAGCCGGGGCGTGAACAACGTGACGCTGTGCATCCCGACGGCGTTCGTGTCGTGGACAGGGGATGCGCTGGACCTCAAGACGCCGCTGCTGCGCTCGATCGACGCGCTGTCGGAGCAGGCGATGCGGGCGCTGCGGCTGTTCGGCACGGACCCGGGCGTGAACCGTGTGCTCACGACCGTGGGGTCGGAGCAGGAGTACTTCCTGATCGACCGGAACTACTACTTCGCGCGGCCGGACCTGATGATCTGCGATCGCACGCTGTTCGGGGCGAAGGCGACGAAGGACCAGCAGCTGGAGGACCACTACTTCGGGTCCATCCCTCCGCGGGTGCTGGCGTACATGGCGGAGTGCGAGCGGGAGTTGTTCCGGCTGGGCGTGCCGGTGAAGACGCGGCACAACGAGGTGAGCCCGGCGCAGTACGAGATCGCGCCGATCTTCGAGGCGAGCAACGTGGCGGCGGACCACCAGATGGTGGTGATGGAGACGCTCAAGCGGATCGCGCCGCGGTACGGGCTGGTGTGCGTGCTGCACGAGAAGCCCTTCGCGGGGATCAACGGCTCGGGCAAGCACAACAACTGGTCGATGTCGACGGACACCGGGGTGAACCTGCTCGACCCGAGGGAAGAGACGCACACGAACATGCAGTTCCTGTTCTTCCTGTGCGCGGTGATCAAGGCGGTGGACACGCACGCGGAGCTGCTCCGCGCCGCGGTGGCCTCGGCGGGGAACGACCACCGGCTCGGGGCCAACGAGGCGCCCCCGGCGATCGTCTCGATCTACCTGGGCGACATGCTCACCGACATCGTGAACCAGCTGGAGCAGGGCTCGCCCAGTTCGACCAAGCGGGGCGGCAAGCTGGACCTGGGGGCGCGGACGCTGCCGCAGATCCCCAGGCACGCCGGCGACCGCAACCGCACCAGCCCCTTCGCGTTCACCGGGAACAAGTTCGAGTTCCGCGCGGTCGGGTCGTCGGCGGCGATCGCGTGGCCCAACACGGTGCTGAACACGATCGTGGCGGACGCGCTGGACGAGATGGTGACCGAGCTGGAGAAGGCGGCGGGCAAGGCGCCCACGCCGCAGAGGCTCGAGGGGGCGGTCAAGACGCTGCTCCGCAAGGTGATCAAGGACCACCGGCGGGTGCTGTTCGACGGTGACGGCTACACCGAGGAGTGGAAGAAGGAGGCGGCGCGGCGGGGGATGCCGAACCTCCGCGAGACGGTTGCCGCGCTCGAGTCGCTCAGCAACAAGCGGAACGCCGATCTCTTCAAGAAGCACGCGGTGCTGAGCAAGACCGAGTACGAATCGCGGCGGCACGTGCTGATCGAGAAGTACGTGAAGCAGGTCACGATCGAGGCGACGACGATGCTGGCGATGGCGCGCACGACGATCCTGCCGGCGGTGCTGGAGCACCAGACCGGGCTCGCCGAGGCGCTGGCCACGGCGGAAGGGGCGGAACTGGAATGCTCGGCCCTTCGCGAGACGGCCGAGGAATACGCCGACATGGTCGGGCAGTTCCAGCAGGCGATGAGCCGGCTGGAGGAAGCGGTGGACCATCGAGGGGACGGCGATCCCCTGGCGCACGCGCGGCAGTTGCGGGACCAGGTCAGGCCGGCGATGGCTGAACTCCGCGAGGCGTCGGACGACCTCGAGCGGCAGACATCGGACGACCTCTGGCCTCTGCCCACGTACCGCGAGATGCTGTTCATCCGCTGATCGAGGCGGGGACCCCTTCGGGCAGGTCGGCGGGCCCGGGCTTGGCGCCGGCCGGCGGTATCGTCTGCGCGTTCGGCCCTGTAGCTCAGCGGTAGAGCACCTGACTCATAATCGGCGAGGTCGCGGGTTCGAATCCCGCCGGGGCCAGTGCGGCGATGGAAACGAAACCGCCGCGAGTCCGCGCTCGTGGGCGCGCGGCGTTCGCGGCGGTTGTGGGTGCTGATCAGCCCTTCTCAGCGGGCGGGCTTGCGGCGGGGGAGGCCGCAGAGAGCGCAGGCCGAGAAGGCCATGGCTGCGGCGCCTGGGGTCGGGACGACCTGGGCCATGATGATGTCGTCGTAGTAGGTCGTGTTGCTGTCCTTGGTGTACAGGTCCAGGGCGTTGATCTGGCGCAGCGAGGAGGCGCCGGTGGTCCACGTCCCGCTGCTCAGCAGGACGCCGTTGTAGAAGTGGCTGACGCGGTTGTTGTCCAGGTCGATGTCGACGCGGACGTCGACCCACTGGTTGGTGATGATGCTGGCGGAGCCGCCTCGGAAGTCGTCTCGGACGGTTCCGGCGGCCAGGTCGAAGCGCAGCTGGGTGCTCCACTGGGCGGCGTTGGTGTTGGCGTTGGGGATGTAGTTGTTCATGATGATGAAGTAGGTCAGGCCGGTCTGGCCGGAGGCGATGTACTGCTTGGCGGAGATGCTCCAGGCGCCCGAGGTGGCGCCGGTGTAGTTCTGGACGGCGTCGGTGTAGCCGCGGATCCGGATGGAGTTGGCGCCCGAGAAGGCTCGGTCGGTGGAGACGACGCCGGCGTTGGCGGCGATGTTGTTCCAGGCCGTCCAGTTATCGACGTTGTGCAGCGCGGTGGAGGCGCTGTAGGCGTCGAAGGAGGTGAGGAGACCCCCCCGGGCGGAAGCGGTGGAGATGATGGCGGTTGCCGCGATGCATGCAATGGTTGTGAAACGCATGGTGGTGACTCCGTGCCGGGGCGTGCCGCGGGAGGCGGTCGCCCGACACGTGAAGCATGCGGTTGGATCCGGGGGGCGGCCTCCGCGGAGAACGCTCGCCTTGATCCGGGCGTGGGGCGGCGCGGGGTGGGCGGGTTGCGCCGGGGAGGGGGCGAGAATACGCGGGGGGGCGTGAGAGTCGGAGGGGTCTGAGAACAAGGTCGGCTGCTAGACTGCATCGGGCACACGCGGGGAGAGCCGGCCGCGCGCCTTCCCGCGAGATGGGACCCTGGGACAGTCAAGCATGTCCCTGGCGGCTGAGGGACGCGACCATGGCGCTGAGCAACCCGCTCGACATCCTCCTGGCCCACAACCACTGGGCGACGCGCAACGTGCTCGACGCCTGCGTGAAACTCTCCTCCGAGCAGTTCCACCGGCGCTTCGAGATCGGCCCGGGCTCGCTCCACGACACGCTCACGCACCTGATCGGCGCGATGGACTACTGGTCGCATGTGGTGGCGGAGCGGCCGGTGGTGGAGTTCGAAGATAAGAAGCGCCGCGAGCCGGTCGACCTGCTGATGCTCCTCGACGCCGTCGGCGCCGACCTGGCGCTCACCGCCTCGACCAAGCCGCTCGACCGGGTCGTCTCCCGCGTCCGCATGGGCAAGACCGAGTCCTTCACGCGGGGGGGGATTCTCACCCACGTGACGACGCACGGGGTGCACCACCGCGCCCAGTGCGTGAACATGCTCCGCCACCTGGGCGCGTCGCCCCTGCCGGAGGTGTACGTGATCGGGTGGATGCGTGCCGAAGACCCGGTGCGCTGACCGCGCCGCGGGCCGAGTCCGGGCTTACACTCACACCAATCGCTCGGGGCGCCCCCGGCATTGTGCCGGAGGGCTGAGACGCACCCGCGGAACCTGATCCGGTTCATACCGGCGGAGGGAAGCGAACCATGACGACGATCCACAGGCGTGTTCACACCCATGCGCTGCCGCTCCGCGGCGCCTTCAACCCCGGCGCCGGGGAGGCGACGACGCCCGGCTCGTTCGCGAACCGCGCGAATCTGGCGTGGGATCAGCGCGGCGGGCTGACGTTCTCCTCGCCCGACACCCCCGGGATGCCCGCGCCCAGCGGCAAGACGGCGTGGGACTTCCTGCCCGAGTGGTGGTCGGTTGTGCGCCTCGGAGAGCAGCGGGCCGATCAGCCTCGATGGGTGGGCGACGTGGGGAGCGCGAACCCGCACGTGGGCGATGCGCACGTGCGCGAGGCTCCGGGGTGCGCGTCGTGCCTGGGCGATTCGCGATCGTTCGTCGAGTTCGCCACCGCCGACGGGGAGCGGCTCCGAGTGATCTACCCCAAGGGGTTCCGACCCATCACGCAACTGGAGCACGCGCGGCTCGGGATCGTCACGCCGCAGATGCGCGCCGTCGCGACCCGCGAGGCTCATTTGACGGCCGAGCAGATCCGCGACGAGATCGCGGCGGGGCGGATGATCCTGCCGGCGAACATCCACCACCTGGCCCACCGGCTGGAGCCGATGGTGATCGGCCGCGCGAGCAGGACCAAGGTCAACGCCAACATGGGCGCCAGCCCGGTGTCCAGCGGCACGGACGAGGAGGTCGAGAAACTGCGGTGGGCGGAGCGGTGGGGCGCCGACACGGTGATGGACCTGAGCACGGGGGGCGACATCGAGGCCTGCCGCGAGGCCATCATCGCGAACAGCACCGTGCCCATCGGGACCGTCCCGATCTACTCGATGATCATCGGGCGGAAGATCGAGGACCTGACGCCCGAGGTGATCTTCGACTCGCTCGAGAAGCAGGCGCGGCAGGGGGTGGATTACTTCACGATCCACGCGGGAGTGCTCCGCGAGCATCTGCCCTTCGTGAGGAAGCGGCTCATCGGCATCGTGTCGAGGGGCGGGTCGCTCCTGGCCAAGTGGTGCCTCGTGCACGACGGGCAGAACCCGATGTACGAGCACTTCGACCGCATCTGCGAGATCATGCGGGCCCACGACGTGTCGTTCTCCCTCGGCGACGGCCTGCGCCCCGGGGGGCTCGCCGACGCGACCGACGAGGCGCAACTCGCGGAACTCGAGACGCTGGGGGAACTGACCGAGCGGGCGTGGCGGCACGGGTGCCAGGTCATGGTGGAGGGTCCGGGGCATGTGCCGCTGGACCAGATCGAATTCAACATGAAACTGCAGCGCACGCTGTGCCACGGCGCGCCGTTCTATGTGCTGGGGCCCCTGGTGACCGACGTGTTCCCGGGGTACGACCACATCACCAGTTGCATCGGGGCGACCAACGCGGCGTACCACGGGGCCTCGATGCTGTGCTACGTCACGCCCAAGGAGCACCTGGGCCTGCCCAAGAAGGACGACGTGAAGCAGGGCTGCATCGCGTACAAGATCGCCGCCCACGCGGCGGACGTGGCCCTGGGCTTGCCGGGGGCACGCGACTGGGATGACGACCTGACGAGGGCCCGAGCCGCGCTCAACTGGGAGCGGCACTTCGATCTGGCCTTCGACACCGACACCGCCCGGGCCTATCACGACGAGGACCTCGACGTCGACACCGACTTCTGCGCCATGTGCGGGCACGACTGGTGCTCGGTGCGGATCAGCAAGGAGATCCAGGAGTTCGCCAGCGGCAAGGCCGCGGGCTTCGTACGCATGGGCGGCAAGGCCGGCGACGTCGCCGGCGCCCCGGCGATCAGCGCCGCGCTCACCATCGAGCAGAAGGCGATCCTGGAGAAGCGGGGCGTGCTGAGCCCCGAGGAGATCCACCGGCTGGCCAGCAAGACGCGGAAGGCGGTGGGGGCGGAGAGCGGGCAGAAGGCTGGGTGCCATTCGGACTACGTGCCGACGGCGGAGGAGGCGGAGAGGGTGCAGCGTGATCGGGAGATGGCGGTCATTGACTTGACGGCTTCTTGATGCGACGTCGCGAAATTCCGCGACCTGATCCGCATGCTCGAGGCCGACGGGTGGACGCAGGCCAGGACCACCGGGAGTCATCTCCACTTCCGGCGCCCGTAGAAGCAGGGAATCGTGCGCGTGCCGGGCGGCGGCAAGGACGGGCGAGACGTAGCGCCGGATACGCTCCGCTCGGTCTTGCGGCAAGCGGCTCGATTCGAGGTGAGCTTGGAATGCACGGTTGTCATCGAACAGGCCGACGACGGCTCATGCAGCGTGTGGGTCCCGGACCTTCCCGGCCGCGTATCGACCGGCGACACGCAGGACGAGACTCTGCAGATGATCCGCGAGGCGATCGCGGTGCACGTCGGCCTCTTGAGGGAGCATGGCGAGCCGGTGCCGCCGCCGATGTCGAGGGCGACGGTGGTGCATGCCATGTGAAGTCGCGTCCCGCGTGAGGGATCGAGAGGACGTGCTCGCGGCCTACCGTTTGGGAGGCGTGCGGGGGTCCGCCCGGCGCCCGAAACATCCGCCCGCCGCCGGCATCGAATGCAGGATGGAATGGAGGCCCGCATGAGGTTTCGCGAGGTTGCGCTGGTGGCGCTGATCGGCGTGGTGTTCGCGGTGGTGTTCGCCCTGCCGATGGCGCTTTCGCCCACGTCGGCGCGCGCCGCCGGGGGTTCCGGCGACGGCAAGGCTCCCGCCCAGGGGAAGGAAGGATCGATGACGGTGCAGGTGAAGGTGTTCAACAAGGCCGGGGATCTGGTCGGGCCGTTCTCCACGCCCAAGGTTGTCAAGACGGACGCGGAGTGGAAGGCGATCCTGACCGACGAGCAATTCCGCATCACGCGCGACGCCGGCACGGAGCGCCCGTTCTGCGGCACGCTCCTCGACAACAAGAAAGAGGGGGTCTACGCCTGCGTGTGCTGCGGCCTGCCTTTGTTCGCGTCCAACGCCAAGTTCAACTCGGGCACCGGGTGGCCCTCGTTCTTCCAGCCCATCGCCAAGGAGAACGTGACGGAGATCGAGGACAGGAGCCACGGCATGGTGCGCACGGAGATCAACTGCGCCCGGTGCGATGGGCACCTCGGGCACGTGTTCGACGACGGCCCGCGCCCCACCGGCCTGCGCTTCTGCCTCAACTCCGAATCCCTGGCCTTCACCGAGCAGAAGGATCTGGCCTCGCTCGCCGACCCTCTGGCCGAGACGGCGCGCGGGGCGGACAGCGCGGCGATCGGCGCCGCGGCCCTTGCGGCCGGGGCCAAGGGCGGCGCCGGGCCGGGGGGCCGCGCCGAGGCGGTGTTCGCCGGTGGCTGCTTCTGGTGCGTGGAGGCGGTGTTCGAGGAACTCGACGGCGTGATCGAGGTCGTCTCCGGGTATGCCGGAGGCGCCAGGGAGACGGCGAACTACGAGGCGGTGTGCACGGGCAAGACCGGGCACGCCGAGGCGGTGAAGATCGTCTACGACCCGTCGAAGATCGACTTCGCGACGCTCTTGCACGTCCACTTCGCGACGCACGACCCGACGACGCTGAACCGCCAGGGCAACGACTCGGGCCCCCAGTACCGCTCGGCGATCTTCTACGCGAGCGACGAGGAGAAGAGGGTCGCGGAGGCGTACATCAAGGAACTGACGGACAAGAAGGCCTTCCCCAAGCCGATCGTGACGACGCTGGAGCCGCTGAAGGAGTTCTACCCGGCGGAGGCGTACCACCAGAACTACGCCTGCAACAACCCGTTCAACGGGTACATCAAGGCGGTCGCGATGCCCAAGGTGGACAAGGTGCGGGAGAAGTTCAAGGACCGGCTCAAGGAGGTCTCGCCCCTGGAGCAGCCGGCCGGCAAGCGCTGAGCCCCCGGCGCCGGCGGGGGGCGGATTCAGCGGCTCTGATTGCCCAGCGACGGCTGGGGCGCCTCACCCGGCGCTCCGGCCGTCTTCGTTGGGGCCCCCGCGCCGAGTGCGGCGAGTTGGCCCTGGCGGGCGTCGTCGATGGATTCGGCGAAGATCCGGGCGGCCTCCTGGGGCGCGTGGAAGCCGTAGGAGTTCTCGGCGCACACGAAGTCGAGCCGCCACTGCGCCCTGCGGTGGAGGGCGCGGGCCGGGGCCAGGGCCTCGTCGCTCGCGCCGGCCTGCTTCGCGGCGGCGATGGCGCCGATGAGGTCGGTGACGGCCTGCGTGGCCTTGTCGCGCAGGTCCTTGTGCCGGTGCTGGATGGTCTCGACGCGGTTCCTGAGTTCTTCCTCGGGGTAGGCGTGGCAGGTCTGGCAGGCGCGGTTGATGTTGAGCAGGGGGCTGCGCACGTGGTGGTCGCTGATCTTGATGGCGCCCTGGCGGGTGTAGGGCATGTGGCAATCGGCGCAGGAGACGCCGGAGCGCGCGTGGACGCCCTGGCTCCAGAGTTCGAACTCGGGGTGCTGGGCCTTGAGCACGGCGGCCCCGGTGTCGGGGTGGGTCCAGTCCTTCCACTTGGCGCCGTCGTAGTAGGCCTCGATCTGTTCGACCTTGAGGCCGTTGGCCCAGGGGTAGGTGACGATCTTCTTGTCGCCCGCGAAGTAGTACTCGACGTGGCACTGGCCGCAGGCCATGGAGCGCATCTCCTGGCGCGTCGCGAGCGCGTTGGGGTCGTAGGGAGTCGTGCGATCGCCCTTTCGCCAGCGCTCGATGCTGGGCAGGTGGGGGACCGGGTCGTCGGAGCGGGCGAGCGCGCTCACGCCGTTGAGGAACCCGGGCCGCGTGACGCGCAGGCGCATCGAGTCGGGGTCGTGGCAATCGACGCAGGAGACGGCGTCGTGGACCAGCGCGCGCCCCTCCGCGAAGGGCATGGAGCAGACTTGCTCGAAGCCCTTCATGATGGCGGCGCGGCGGTCGGTCGCGGGGACCCCGGCCTCGACGCCCTTCTTGTAGTACGCCGGGATGATGGACGCGTGGCAGTGCAGGCAGGAGCCCGGCTGCTTGAACTGCTTGACGCGCTCGGTCATGTCCTGGTCGCTGAGCATGAAGGCGTGCCCCCGCGCCACGCGGTAGTCGACGCTGAACGGGTAGCCCTTGAAGATGGTCTTCCAGCGCGGGTCCTTCTCGAGGTACGACTCGCTCTCCCCCCCGGCGAGGGTCTTCTTGAGGGGGCTGGGGTCGGCGGTGCGCTGGTAGCCGTCGTACTGCGCGGGGAACGATTTTCCCCACACCGCGGGGTCGGTGGTCTCCTCCGAGACCGGGGCGAGGATCAGCGCCGTCTGCTTCGCCTCCTCCTTGCGCTGGCTGATGTTGCGCAGGAGCGCGAGCGCGGCGATGGTCGCCCCCACCGCGGCGATGGCCACGACGACATACACGAGCGCGGAGCCGCGGAGGCGACGGGGAGCGGCAGGTTCGGGGGCGGTGTCCATGGCTACTTCCTCGGCCCGTGGCCGGCGTCGGCGTGGCAGTGCAGGCAGTCGGTCGGCGCGCCCCAGGAGGCGTCGTGGGCTGCGATGTCGCCCACCAGGGTCTCGTGGCATCGCGCGCAGTTGGCCCGGACGACCGCGCGGCTCGAATCCTTGATCCGGATCGGCTCGTGGAAATCCTGGAGCGTGAACGCCTTGGAGTGGCGCCAGCCGTGCTCGGCCTTGACGGCGTACTTGCCCAGCGTGTCGTGGGGCACGTGGCAGTCGTTGCAGGTGGCGGCGGCGTGGTGCGGCCCCTTCTGCCAGCCGTCGAACTGGTCGCGCATCACGTGGCAATTGAGGCAGGCGCGGGGGTCGTTCGACAGGTACGACAGCCCCTCGGCGAAGTGGAAGGTGTACGCGCCGGCGCCGGTGGCGCAGCCCAGGAGCGCGACGATCAGCAGCCGCGGCCAGGTCGTGCGGCGACCAGCGGGCCGGGTCGTCGGGGGTCCCTGTGACGCAGCGGACATATCTATCCATTATCCGATGTTCGGCGGCGTGTCAAGACTCGGGCAACCGTGCTCCGGCGGCTCGGTAGCATCGACCCTCTGCCGACCCCCTCCCGGAGCATGCGCATGCGTTTCCCGCCGATCGTTCGCGCCGCCGCGCTGCTGTGCGCAGCGCTGGTTGTTTCTCGCCTCGCGGGCTGCGCCGAGAGCGGCGCGCAGCGCGAGGCCGTTTCCTACGGCCTCCCGCCCGCGGCGGCCGCGGTTCGTCCGCCAGTGGCGCAGAAGCGGCCGCACGTGTCGACGCTGCACGGGGACCGGCGCAGCGACGACTACTTCTGGCTCCGCGACCGCAACGACCCCGCCACCATCGCGTACCTGGAGGCCGAGAACGCCTACACCAAGGCCGCGCTGGCGCACACCGAGGGCCTGCAGGAGACCCTGTACGGCGAGATGCTCGGCCGGATCAAGCAGGACGATTCCACGCCGCCGACCAGGCGCGGCGACTACTGGTACTACACGCGCACGGTGGAGGGCAGGCCGTACTCGGTCTATTGCCGCCGCAAAGGCTCGCCGACGGGCCCGGAGGAGGTGCTGCTGGACGGCAACGCCCTGGGCGAGGGCAAGCCGTATTTCCGAGTCGGCGTCTTCGACGTCAGCCCGG
Organism: Phycisphaerales bacterium; assembly: GCA_947476675.1. Lineage (GTDB taxonomy): Bacteria > Planctomycetota > Phycisphaerae > Phycisphaerales > UBA1924 > CANJRL01. The sequence goes on along the minus strand of CANJRL010000056.1, from coordinate 1,708 downwards.
ACCACACGATGCTCGCGTACTCGGTGGACGGCACGGGCGCCGAGCGGTACACGATGTTCTTCAAGGACCTGCGGACCGGGAAGACGCTCGAGCAGACGATCCCGGACACGTACTACTCCTCGGCCTGGGCGATGGACAACCGGACGTTCTTCTACGTCACGGTGGACGCGGCCAGCAGGCCGGAGAAGCTCTGGCGGTACACGGTCGGGTCCGACCCGTCGACCGCGGCGGTGGCGCACCACGAGAAGGACGAGAAGTACTTCCTGTCCGTCGGGCGGACGCGGAGCGACCGCTTCATCGTGTGCGCGCTGGCGAGCACGAACACGTCGGAGGCGAGGGCGATCCCCGCGGACAGGCCCGGGGCGGAGTTCAGCCCGGTCGTGCCGCGCAGGCAGGACGTGGAGTACTCCGTCGACCACCGGGGCGACCAGTGGGTGATCGTGACCAACGAGGGCGCGGTCAACTTCAAGGTGATGGCGGCGCCGGTCGCGACGTCGGCCGACCGCGCCACCTGGAAGACGGTCATCCCTCACCGCGATGACGCGACCGTCACCGGCGTCGACCTGTTCGCGCGGCAGATGGTGGTGAGCGAGCGGGTCGGGGGCCTGCCGACGCTCCGCGTGCGCACGCTCGCCGGCGCCGGGCTCGAGGGGCCGGACCACACCATCGCGATGCCCGAGCCGGCCTATGTCGCCTCTCCCGGCGCGAACCCGGAGTTCGACACCGCGGTCTACCGCTTCAACTATTCGTCGCTCGTCACGCCCGGCTCGGTGTTTGATTACGACCTGGCTTCGCGCACGCGGACGCTGGTCAAGGAGCAGCCGGTGCTCGGGGGCTACGACCGCACGAAGTACGCGAGCGAGCGCGTCTGGGCCCCAACGCGCGACGGGAAGCGCATTCCCGTGTCGCTGGTCTACCGCAAGGGCACGCCCCGCGACGGCTCGGCTCCGTGCCTGCTCAACGGCTACGGCTCCTACGGCATCTCTTACGACCCGTCGTTCTCCTCGAACAACCTCTCGCTGCTCGATCGGGGCTTCGTGGTGGCGATCGCCCACATCCGAGGCGGCGCCGAGATGGGGCGCGGCTGGTACGAGGACGGGCGCCTGCGCAACAAGAAGAACACCTTCAACGACTTCGTCGACGCCGCGGATCACCTCGTGAAGGAGCGCTACACCTCGCCCGACCGGCTCGCGGCCATCGGGGGGAGCGCGGGGGGTCTGCTCATGGGCGCGGTGACGAACATGCGCCCGGACCTGTTCCGCGTCGTGGTCGCGGCGGTGCCCTTCGTGGACGTCATCAACACCATGATCGACGAGACCATCCCGCTGACGGTGAACGAGTGGGAGCAGTGGGGGAACCCCGTCACCAGCGAGGGCGACTACCGGTACATGCTGTCGTACTCGCCGTACGACAACGTCGCGCCCAAGCGGTACCCGAACATGCTCGTGCTCGCAGGGCTCAACGACCCGAGAGTGGCGTATTGGGAGCCGGCAAAGTGGACGGCCAAACTCCGCGCCCTCAAGACCGATGACAATCTGCTCGTGCTGCGCACCAACATGGGGGCCGGGCACGGCGGGGCGTCGGGCCGCTTCGAGCGCCTCCGGGAGGTCGCGCTGCAGGACGCCTTCATCATCGATCGCCTCGGCGTTTCCGACGGCGCAAGGACCGCCTCCGCGCGCTGAGCGCCGGCCCCACAGGACAGACGGGT
>CANJRL010000055.1 GCA_947476675.1 Phycisphaerales bacterium | reverse complement strand
GGGGGCTGGTCGATCAGCAGCTGGACGACTGGGCGGCGATGGCCGGGGAGGCGCACTTCCACGGCGGGACGCCGTGGTACTCGTTCCACGAGATGTTCCGGGAGAGCGGGGCGCGGCTTGTGGGCGGGAAGCCGGGGGCGTGCGAGGTGGTGATGATGAACAGCCTGACGGTGAACCTGCACCTGATGCTGGCGTCGTTCTACCGGCCGACGCGGGAGCGATTCCGGATCGTGATCGAGGCGGGGGCCTTCCCATCGGACGAGTACGCGGTGGCGAGCCAGGCGCGGTTCCACGGGTTCGATCCGGCGGAGGCGGTGGTGCGGCTGGCGCCGCGGGCCGGTGAGCGGGCGCTCCGGAACGAGGATGTGGTGGAGTGGCTGGCGGGCAGAGGGTCGGGCGTTGCGGTGGTGCTGCTGGGGGGCGTGAACTACTCGACGGGGCAGTGGTTCGACATGGAGCGGATCACGAGGGCGGGGCGTGAGGCGGGTTGCGTGGTGGGGTGGGACCTGGCGCACGCGGCGGGGAACGTGCCGATGAGGCTGCATGACTGGGGGGTCGATTTCGCGGCTTGGTGCTCGTACACGTACCTGAACGCTGGGCCGGGTTCGATCGCGGGGTGCTTCGTGCACGAGCGGCACGGAGGAGCGGCGTGGGGCGGGCCGCGGTTCGAGGGCTGGTGGGGCACGGACTCGGCGACGCGGTTCAAGATGAGGTCGGTTTTCGAGCCGGGGCGTGGTGCGGAGGCGTGGCAGGTGAGCAACCCGCCGATTCTTTCGGCGGCGCCTCTGAAGGCGAGCCTGGATCTGTTTGATCGGGCGGGGATGGCGTCGCTGCGCGAGAAGTCGCTGCTGCTGCACCGGTACGCGCGGTGGCTGCTGGGGCGCGTGTCGAAGGGGCGCTTCTTCGTGGCGACTCCGGAGGCGGAGGCGGAGCACGGCTGCCAGTTGTCGGTGGTGCTCGGGGAGCGGGCGAAGGCGGTGAGGGAGGCGCTGGGTCGGGCCGGGGTGATGGCGGACTTCCGCGAGCCGGATGTGGTTCGCGTGGCGCCCGTGCCGCTGTACAACACGTTCCACGACGTGTGGCAGTTCGTGCGCCGGCTTGAGGTCGTGCTGGATGGTGGGGTGTGAGCGAGCGGGTGTTCACGATCTTCGGGGCGGGGCTGGCCGGGGCGCTGCTGGCGGCGCGGCTGGGGCGGGGGGGGCATCGCGTGGACCTGTACGAGAGGCGGCCGGATCCTCGGGTCGGGGGCGCGGAGCGGGGGCGGTCGATCAACCTGGCGCTCTCGGCGCGGGGGCTGGAGGCGCTGGCGAGCGTGGGGCTCCGCGAGGCGGCGCTGGCGATGGCCATCCCGATGCGGGGGCGGATGATGCATTCGAGGGATGGCGCGCTGGCGTATCAGCGGTACAGTCCGAGCGGCGAGGACGCGATCAACTCGATCTCACGAGGAGGGCTGAACGCGGCGCTCCTCGACGCGGCGGAGCGCTGCCCGGCGGTGCGGATCTTCTTCGGTCAGCGGTGCCTGGGCGTGGACTTTGCGCGGCGCGAGGCGGAGGTGCTCGACGTCGGAGGCGGCGGTGTGCGGCGGGTGGCGTGGCGCACGCTGATCGGGGCGGACGGCGCGTTCTCCGCGGTTCGGGGGGCGATGCAGCGGCTGGACCGGTTCGACTTCGAGCAGGCGTACCTGACGCACGCGTACAAGGAGCTGACGATCCCCCCGAACCCTGACGGGAGCCACCGGATCGAGAAGCACGCGCTGCACATCTGGCCTCGGCGGTCGTTCATGATGATCGCGCTGCCGAACCTTGACGGCTCGTTCACGTGCACGCTGTTCGCGCCGTTCGAGGGGCCCGACGGCATCGCGGGGCTCCGGGACGACGGCGCGGTGCTGGGGTATTTCCGCGAGCGGTTCGCGGATGCCGCGGCCCTGATGCCGACGCTGGCGGAGGACTTCCGGGCGAACCCGGCGGCGTCGCTGGTGACGATGCGGTGTTTCCCGTGGCGGGTGGGGGGCGAGGCGGCGCTGGTGGGGGACGCGGCGCACGCGGTGGTGCCGTTCTACGGCCAGGGGATGAACGCCTCGTTCGAGGACTGCGTGGTGCTGGGGGACTGCATCGACAGGCGGGGTGAGGACCTGGAGGCGGCGTTCGCGGAGTACGAGTCGTTGCGGAAGCCGAACACGGACGCGCTGGCGCAACTGGCGCTGGACAACTTCGTGGAGATGCGGGACAAGGTGGGGGACCCGGCGTTCCTGGCGAGGAAGCGGCGCGAGCAGAGGCTGGCGCGGTGGTTCCCGCGGTGGTATGTGCCGCTGTATTCGATGGTGTCGTTCTCGACCATCCCTTACGCCGAGGCGGTGCGGCGCGCCGGGCGGCAGGACGACGCGGTGCGGCTCGCGGTGGGCGTGGCGCTGGCGGTGCTGATCCCGGCGGGGCTGGCGGGGGCGCTGATGCTGGCGCGGTGGATGGGGGGCGTGGGATGATCCGGGACATCACGCCGATGGTGACGCCGGCGCTGGCGGTGTGGCCGGGCGACACGCCGATGAGCCGCGAGGTGCTGATGGACATCGCGAGGGGCGACAGCGTGACGCTGTCGACGCTGCGGGCGACGGTGCACCTGGGGGCGCACGCGGACGCTCCGAGCCACTACGGCGCCGGTGGCGGGACGATCGAGGGTCAGAGCCTTGATCACTATCTGGGGGTGTGCCGGGTGGTGAGCGTGGAGGCGGCTCGGGGCACGAGAGTGCGTCCCGAGGACCTGCCCCGGGGCGTGAACATTGAGGAGAGGCGGGTGCTGTTCCGCACGGGGACGTTCCCGGATCCCGGGGCGTGGAACGCGGATTTCGCGGGGCTTTCGCCGGACCTGATCGAGATGCTGGCGAACCGCGGGGTGATCACGGTGGGCGTCGACACGCCGAGCGTGGACCTGATGGAGAGCAAGGACCTGCCGGCCCACGGCGCCTGCCTGCGGCGTGGGGTGGCGATCCTGGAGGGGCTTGATCTGTCGGCGGTGGGGGATGGCGTGTACGAGTTGATCGCGCTGCCGCTGAGGTTGCAGGGGTTCGATGCGAGCCCGGTGAGGGCGGTGCTGCGGGACCTCTGAGGCGACGAGTCTCTCATCGGTCGTCGGCCAAAGTGGGGCGCTCCCTCCCCCCGTCGCTGCGCGACGACCCTCTCCCACGGGGTGAGAGGGTGTTGGTCAGCCGATGGTGGCGATGACCTTGATCTCGATGTTGATGGTGGTGGGCAGGGCGGTGACCTCGAGCGTGGTGCGGGTGGGCTGGTGCGTGAAGTGCTCGGCGTAGAGGCGGTTGTAGGCGGCGAAGTCGCGCTGCATGTCGGTGAGGAAGACGGTGACGTCGACGATGTTCTCCCAGGCGCTTCCTGCGTCTTCGAGGATCACGCGGATGTTGCGGAAGACGGCGCGGCACTGCTCGGCGATGTCGTAGGAGAGCACGGCGCCCGAGGCGTCGCGGGTGACGCCGGGGATGTCCTTCTCTCCCCGCTGGCGGGGGCCCATGCCGGAGACGAAGAGGAGGTTGCCGACGCGGCGGGCGTGGGGGTACGCGCCGACGGGATCGGGGCCTCGGTCGCTGAAGAAGGCTGCGCCGTCGGGGATGGGCGGCTTGGCGGTCATGGTTGGCTCCGGCGAGCGCGACGGGGGGTCACGCGGTGTTGATGCAGATGGTGGTGGGTTCGGTGAAGAAGCGGAGGGCTTCGTCGCCTCCCTCGCGGCCGACGCCGCTGTCCTTCACGCCGCCGAACGGGGTGCGGAGGTCGCGGACCATCCAGCAATTGACCCAGACCACGCCGGCGTCGAGTCGGGGGGCGAGGCGGTGGGCGCGGTTGAGGCTGCTGGTCCAGAGCATGGCGGCGAGGCCGTAGCGCGTGCCGTTGGCGATGGCGAGGGCTTCGTCTTCGGTATCGAAGGGGGTGACGGTGACGACGGGGCCGAAGATCTCTTCCTGCATCGTGCGGCAGGAGGGGTCGAGGCCGGTGATGACGGCGGGGGTGAGGAAGAATCCGCGGGCGCAGCGGTGGTTGATGGTGTTGGTGGGCAACTCGCCGCCGCGGATGTGGCCGCCTTCGTTGCGGGCGAGGTCGATGTAGCCGCGGACCTTGTCGAGGTGGGCGCGAGAGACGAGGGGGCCGAGGTCGGTGGCGGGGTCGAGGGGGTCGCCGACGCGGAGCGCGGCGGCCCTGGCTGTGAGTCGGTCGAGGAATTCGGGATAGGCGCGGCGTTCGACGAGGATGCGCGAGCCGCAGAGGCAGATCTGTCCGGAGTTGGTGAAGGCGGCGCGTGCGGCGGCGTCGACTGCGGCGTCCATATCGGCGTCGGCGAAGATGATGTTGGCGTTCTTGCCGCCGAGTTCGAGGGAGAGTTTCTTGAAGCGGGGGGCGGCGATGGCGGCGATGGCGGCGCCGGTCGATGTGCCGCCGGTGCAGGAGACGGCCTTGACGCCGGGGTGGGCGACGAGCGCGGCGCCGGCGCGGCTGCCGGCGCCGTGGACGATGTTGAGCACGCCGGCGGGCAGGCCGGCCTCGATGGCGAGTCTGGAGACCAGGAACGCCGTCAAGGGCGTGACCTCGGAGGGCTTGGCGACGGCGGTGCACCCCGAGGCGAGTGCCGGGGCGATCTTCCAGGTGAGGAGATAGAGCGGCAGGTTCCAAGGGGAGATGAGGGCGGCGACGCCGACGGGCCGGCGCATGACGAGGTTGACGGCGGCGTTGTCGGTCTGGAAGAGGTCCGACCCGGTGTGGAGCGCGGCGCCGGCGAAGAAGCGGAAGTTGGCGGCGGCGCGGGGGATGTCCATGCGCCGGGCGAGGGCGAGCGGCTTGCCGGCGTCGCGGCTCTCGGCGGCGGCGAGGGGTTCGAGGTCGCGCTGGATGAGATCGGCGAGGCGGAAGAGAAGGCGAGAGCGCTCCATCGCGGGGGTCGCGCCCCAGGCCGGAGCGGCGCGTTCGGCGGCGGAGACGGCGGCGGCGATGTCGTCGTCGCCGGAATCGGGGAGGCGGGCGAAGGCGTCGCTGGTGGCGGGGTCGATGTCATCGAGCCAGGCGCCGTTGCGCGGCTCCGAGAGGCTCCCATCGATGAGGTTGAGGATGGTCTCCACGGGTTACTCGCGGATGCCGAGGTCGGCCTTGGTGAAGAGGGCGTCGAAGCGGAGGCCGGCCTTCTCGATGTTCTCGCGGGCGCCCTCCTGGCGGTCGATGACGGCGATGACGGCGATGACCTCGGCGCCGGCTGCGCGGAGGACGTCGGCGGCTTCGAGGGCCTGTCCTCCGGTGGTGGCGACGTCCTCGAGCATGACGACGCGCTCGCCGGGTTCGAGGGCGCCTTCGAGTTGCTTGGCGGTGCCGTAGTCCTTCTTCTGGTTGCGGATGAAGACGCAGGGGAGCCCGGTTTCGAGGGAAGCGGCGGTCACGAGGGGGATGCCGCCGAGTTCGGCGCCGGCGAGGCGGTCGGCGCCTGGTGTTCCTCGGACGGGGTCGATCCAGCCCTCGCGGGGTACGGCGGAGAGGGCGCCGATGCGTTCTGCGAAGAGCCGGGCGATCTCGCGGAGGCACTCTGGGCGTGTGGAGAAGAGGTACTTGTCGAGGTAGTAGGAGGATGTTCGGCCGGAGCGGAGGGTGAAGGTTCCGCGGAGCAGGGCGACGTCGGCGATGAGCCGTGCGAGGTGTTCTCGGGTCATAGGCTGGGGAGGGTACCCCGGCGGGGGGCCGGGCCGAAATCCGATGCAAGCGGCCGCGAGGGATTCCGTTTCAGTGGTGGAGGTCGTCATGCGGAACCGGATGTTGCGGGTGGTTGCGTGTGTGTGCTCGGCGGCGGCGGTCGGCGGTATGGCCCTCGGGGAGCCGTCGGAGGGCGGGGACGGCGACCTTCTGCGCGGCCCCGGCGTGGAGGCGTCTGCGCCGGGGCGGACGCTGGTGGAGCGTGACGCGGCGGGGAAGGTGAAGCGGCTCGAGGTGACGCCCGAGGAGGCGGCGGTGGACCTGCTCAAGACGTCGCTGGACGAGGCGGCGCGGGGGAGAGTGGAGTCGATCCTCGCGGAGCGGGCGGCGAGGTGGGACGCGTTCACGCGCGAGAATTACCGCGAGATCGTGGAGGTCGCCAACGGCGGGAAGGGGCCGGAGAAGGTGACGGCGGCGGTGGGGCTGCTGGCCCGGGCGCCGGGGCTGCGCGATCTTGACGGTCTGCGGGCGCGGCTCTCGGAGGCGATGCCCCCGGAGCAGGCGGAGGCATTCCGCGGGCTGGTTGATGAGTATCGCAAGGCGGTGGGGGAGGAGATCCGAGGTGAGGCGGCGGCGAGCGGAGTGGGGGCGCGGCGGCTGCTCGCGGAGGAGGCGTTCGGATCGTTCGGGCGCGAGATCAGGCGGTCGTTCGAGCGCGAGGCGGCGATGGGGAAGACGCGGCTGGAGGCGGGGATGAAGGCGCTCAACCTGAGCCCGGACGACGAGGCGAAGGTGCGGAACATCCTGATCGAGCACGCGCAGCGGGCGAAGTTCGACGGCGGCGGCGAGGGCGCCGGGTCGAAGGTTTGGCTGTACATGGACCTGCGGCGGGTGCTGAGCGCGGAGCAGATGCGGACGCTTCAGCGTGTCGCGGGGGACGGGAAGTAGGCGCGGGAGACGGAGCGGGGGGGGGCCGGTCAGCCGAGGTTCATAGTCATGAGGAACTCGGCGTTGGTCTTGACCTTGCCGAGGCGGCCTCGCATGAGTTCCATGGCCTCGACGACGTTCATGTCGGAGAGGACCTTGCGGAGGCGGTAGACAAGCTCGAGTTCCTTCTTGTCGAGGAGGAGTTCCTCGCGGCGGGTGCCGGAGGCGCCGACGTTGATGGCGGGCCAGATGCGCTTCTCGACGAGTTTTCGGTCGAGGTGGAGCTCGCTGTTGCCTGTGCCCTTGAACTCCTCGAAGATGACCTCGTCGGCCTTGGAGCCGGTATCGACGAGGGCGGTGGCGAGGATGGTGAGCGAGCCGCCGTTCTCGATGGCGCGGGCGGCGCCGAAGAACTTCTTGGGCCGCTGGAGGGCGCCGGAGTCGATGCCGCCGGTCATGATTTTGCCGGAGTGGGGCATCTCGTTGTTGTAGGCGCGGGCGAGCCGGGTGATGGAGTCGAGGAGGATGACGACATCCTCGCCGAATTCGACGGCGCGCTTGGCCTTCTCGATGACCATCTCGGTGACCTGCACGTGGCGGCTGGCCTGCTCGTCGAAGGTGCTGGCGATGACCTCGACGGAGGGCTCGGTGTTGCGCTTGAAGTCGGTGACTTCCTCGGGGCGTTCGTCGATGAGCAGGACGATGATGCGGACGTCGGGGTAGTTCTTGGTGATGGCCTGCGTCATCTTCTGGAGCAGGACGGTCTTGCCGGTGCGGGGCGGGGCGACGATGAGGCCGCGCTGGCCCTTGCCGACCGGCGCGACGAGGTCGACGATGCGCATCTCGATCTGGTCCGGGGTGGTCTCGAGGACGTATCGCTCTTCGGGGTGGAGGGGGGTGAGGTCTTCGAAGTTGGAGAGGGAGCGGATGACGGCGGGGTCTTTGCCGTTGACCTCATCGACGCGGAGCATGGCGGTGAAGCGCTCGCCCTCGGCCGGGGCGCGGACCGGTCCGCGGACGATCATGCCGCGCTTGAGGCCGTGGCGGCGGACCTGAGATGGAGAGAGGTAGATGTCGTCGGGGTTGGCGAGGTAGGAGTACTCGGGGGAGCGGAGGAAGCCCATGCCGTCGTGGGCGATGTCGAGCGTGCCCTCGCCGACGATGAGGCCCCCGGCGGCGGCGCGGGACTTGATGATGCGGAGGATGAGTTCGGGCTTGGCGAGCTGGTGGTACTCGGTGAGCGCCTCCTTCTCGGCGAGGTTGTGCAGCGCGATGATGTCCATCTTGCGGAGGTCCGCGATCTTGAGCGCGGACTTCTCGGCGTCCTTGTACTTCTTGGACCCGGGCTCGCCGAGATCGACGAGGGCCGCGTTGAGGACCTCGTCGCTGGGGAGGACGTGCTGCGGGATTGGCCCGTGGCTCATGGGCGGCTGTCCGGGCATCCCGCTCATGCCCATGCCCATGCCCATGCCGCCGCCCTTCTTCTTCTTTTTCTTCTTCTTGCGTCCGGAGCCGGGCATGCCGGGCTGGCCGCCCCATTGCTGGCCGCCGCTGTAGTTCTGCTGGTGCTGCTGGTAGTGCTGCTGCTGGGGCTGCCCACCCTGGGCCTGGCCCTGCCATGGTTGCTGCTGGGGTTGTTGCTGGGCGCCGCCCTGGTGCTGGGGCTGGTGCGCCGGCGGCTGAGGGGGCCTGGTCTGCGCCTGGTGGGGAGGCTGCGGCGTGGCGGGCTGGGGCGCGGGGCGGTGCTCCGCGGCGGGTGGGTGCTCCTGCGCCGGGTGTGGCTTGGCCGCCGCGGGCGGCTGCGAAGCATCGGGAGCGGGCTTGTCTTCAACGGCGCCGGACCACTTTGCCATGTCGTGCTACTCGCATAGCCGGCGTCGCGGCGTGGTGTTCGCCGCGGCGCGGGCGTCGTGCCGGGGCTCCGATGACGGCGGGTGGGATTGCCGCCGATCGAGCCTCCGACGTGCCGGAGAAAAATGGGATACAGGGAGTGTCGGGGTCGGTGACCTGTCAGTGCTCGGGTTCCGGGAGCGGGAAGGCGACAACCGCCTCTGAGAACCCGCGCCCAACCGCCTTCGGCGAGGAGCCCGGCCGCTCTCGGGCAGGCTGTCCCGGGAATCCGGGCGGGCCTACCGGCGGCGAAGTCCTCGCATGATAGCCGAAAACACCTCGGCGACGCGGGCCCTGAGCCGGGCCTCGTCCGCCGAGTTGTCCACCACATGATGGGCGCGGGCGCGCTTGTGTTCAAGCGGCAACTGGGTTTTTTCGCGACGATCGAGCTCGGCCTCGTCCCACCCCCTTCGGGCGACCCGGGCGACGCGTTGGCTCCTCGGGGCTTCGACAAAGACCACGGCGTCGCATTCGGCGTCGAGGCCGGCCTCGAACAGCAACGGAGCGTCGAGGATCACGGCGGGGGCGCCGTCGCGCTCGGCCGCATCGATCGCGGCATGCCGCGTCCCGCGGAGCAGGGGATGGATGAGGCTCTCGAGCCGGAGGCGCTGCGCCGGGTCTGCGAACACGATGCGGGCGACAGCGGCGCGGTTGACCTCCCCGTCGGGGCCGAATGCGGCCTCCCCCCACCAGGAACGGAGTTCCGCCTTCACCCGCGGCAGTCGGAGGGCGGCCTTGGCCTCCTGGTCAGAGTCGATGACAACGCAGCCCAGGTCTCGAAAGGCGGCGGCGACGCTGGATTTTCCCGCGCCCACTCCCCCCGCGAGACCGATGATCACGGGCTTGCCCGGGGGTTCACCATGCGCCGGCGTGTTGTCCACGCGCAAAGAGTATCGGCGAGCGGTGGCGGCGGCGGTTTTCCTGCCGTTGAGCAGTAGGATCGGCGGCCGTGGCACGGCCTTTGATCGCCATCTTCGATCTCGACGGCACGCTCGCCGACACGCTGCCCGCGATCGCCGGCGCGATGAACAGCGTCCTGCGCGCCGCGGGGCTTCCGGAGCACCCCGAGGAGAGTTATCGGCGCTTCGCCGGGGATGGCGCGGCGATGCTGGTTCGCCGGGCGACGCGGCACGAGTTCGATCGCGATGAGGCCGCGGTGGCGCGGCTGGTGGCGGCGTTTCGTGAGCGGGACGAGAAGCTGGACGCGACGCTCGCGAGGGCGTACGAGGGCGTTCCGGAGATGCTGGCCGACCTGGAACGCGGGGGCGCGCTGCTGGCGGTGCTGACGAATAAGGAGCACCCCGAGGCGCGGGCGCTGGTCGACAGGCTGTTCGGGCTGGAGCGCTTCGTGGCGGTGGAAGGCGCGCGGGAGGGTGTGGCAACCAAGCCGGACCCCTCGCTCCTGCTCTCGATCGTCAGGGACGCGGGGCTGACGCCGCGCGATGCGGCCTTCATCGGCGACACCGACACGGACATGCGCACCGGGCGCAACGCCGGGGTGTGCACGGTGGGCTGCGCGTGGGGCTTCCGGGATGAGCACGAGTTGCGGGCGACGGGGGCGGACGCGGTGGCGCACCACCCGCGCGACGTCCCGGTGATCATCGCGTCGGGCTGCCGGGAGGGCTAGGGGGTGGGGTGTGCGGCGAGCATGTCGCTGAGCACGACCATGGCGACCGAAAAGTAGATGGCGATGCCGGTGACGTCGACGAGGGTGGCGACGAAGGGGGTGGAGGAGACGGCGGGGTCGCCGCCGAGGCGTTTGATGATCAGGGGGAGGGTGGAGCCCATGATGGTTCCCCAGAGCACGACGCCGATGAGCGAGAAGAAGATGGTGAGCGCGACGCCCTGCCAGTGGGGTCCGTAGAGGTCGCTGAACTGCGACCAGACGGTGATGCGGAGGAAGCCGATGGTCCCGAGGATGAGGCCGAGCGCGGCGCCGCAGATCAGTTCGCGGCGGAGGATGGCGAGCCAGTCGCGGACGGTGACCTCGCCGACGGCGAGGGCGCGGATGACGAGGGTGGAGGCCTGGGAGCCGGAGTTGCCGCCGCTGGAAATGATGAGGGGAAGGAAGAGGGCGAGGACGACGGCCTTGGCGATCTGGCCCTCGAAGAATCCGAGGGCGGTGGCGGTGAGCATCTCGGAGAGGAAGAGAAGCACGAGCCACCCCGCGCGCTTCTTGATCATGCGGGGGAGGGTGATGGTGAGGTATGGCTCGTCGAGGGCCTCCATGCCGCCGGCCTTCTGGAAGTCCTCGGTGGCGGCGGCCTGGGCGACGTCGAGGACGTCGTCGACGGTGACGATGCCGACGAGCAGTCCCTGGGTGTCGGTGACGGGGACGGCGGTGCGGTCGTAGTCGGCGAAGGTCTTGATCGCGTGCTCCTTGGGCTCGTCGGCGTGGAGGAAGACGAACTTGCGGTCCATGAGGTCGGCGATCTTCCTGGAGGCCGGCGAGAGAACGATGTCGCGGAGGCGGACGTCGTCGATCAGGATCCCGCGGTCGTCGACGACGAAGATGACGTTGAGGGTCTCGGAGTCGCGGCCGTGGGCGCGGATGTGGTTGAGCACCTCGTCGACGGTCCACTCCTCGCGGACGGCGACGTAGTCCGGGGTCATGAGGCGTCCGATGCTGTCCTCGGGGTAGCCGAGGAGCCTCTGGGCGATGACGCGCTCCTGGGGGGTGAGCAGTTCGAGGAGGCGCTTGGTTGCCTCGCCGGGGAGTTCCTCGAGCAGGGCGGTGCGGTCGTCCGCGGACATGTCGTTGAGGATGGCGGCGACCTGGTCCTGCGCGAGCGCCTTGAGGAGCGACTCCTGGGAGTCGAGCGGGAGATAGGCGAAGGAGGCGGAGGCGAGGTCCCTGGGGAGGATCCGGAAGACCACGGCCTGGTCCTCGCCCTCGATCTCGGAGAGAAGTTCGGCGAGGTCGGGGGGAGGCCAAGCCGCGAGCAACGCCCGGAGGTTGGCGAAATCGCGGGCGCGGATGAGTTCTTGGATCTCTGGGCCGATGAGCGCGCCGAGCATGGTTTGGCTCCCTGAAACGAGGGCGCCGCCGACTCGGCCGCCGCCGAGCGGTGATTCTATCGCCGCGCGGGAGGCCGGCATCGCGTGCCGCTTGCCGCGGGGCCCGGAGACTCGTAACCTTGGTTACAATGACACCGTCGTCGCCGAGCAGCGTGGAGCCGATGACGCCGCTGCTGCCGCAGGGCGCCGAGCAGGGGTGGCGCCGCCCGTCGCCGCGGTTGTCGCTCGAGGAATCGCACGCGAGCATCCCGGTGCCGCAGGGCGCCGGGGTGATGCGGAAGGCGCTGGCGTTCGCCGGACCCGGGATGCTGGTCGCGGTCGGGTACATGGATCCCGGAAACTGGGAGACCGATATCGCCGGCGGTGCGCGGTTCGGCTACACCCTGCTCTCGGTCATCCTGATCTCGAACCTGACCGCGATCCTGCTCCAGCACCTCGCCCTGAAGCTCGGGGTGGCGACGGGGCGCGATCTCGCTCAGGCGTGCCGGGACCACTTCTCGAGGCCTGTGTCGCACGGGCTGTGGATCCTGTGCGAGGTCGCCATCGCGGCGTGCGACCTCGCCGAGGTGATCGGCTCGGCGATCGCGCTCAACCTCCTCTTCGACATCCCCCTCGTCGCGGGCGTGCTCATCACGGTGCTCGACGTGATGATCGTGCTCGCGCTGCTCCACCGGGGCTTCCGGCGGCTCGAGGCGCTGGTGGTGTCGCTCATCGTGATCATCGGCGGATGCTTCGCCTACGAGATCGCCGTCTCCTCGCCGCCGCTCGCGGCGATCGCCCGCGGGTTCGTTCCCTCCTCTCAGATCGTGACGAACCCCGAGATGCTGTACATCGCGGTCGGCATCCTCGGCGCGACCGTCATGCCGCACAATCTCTACCTGCACTCCTCGATCGTGCAGACGAGGGCGTACTCCCGTGATGACGCGGGCCGACGCATGGCGATCCGCTTCGGCACGCTCGACTCGACGGTGTCGCTGCTCGCGGCGTGCTTCGTGAACGCCGCGATCCTGATCGTCGCCGCCGCGACGTTCCGGGGCGCGGAGCACCCCGAGTCCGTCGGCATCACCGAGGCGTATCACCTGCTGTCCCCCCTGCTCGGCGCGGCGGGCGCATCCACGCTCTTCGCTCTTGCCCTGCTCTGCGCCGGCCAGAACGCGACCATCACCGGCACGCTCGCCGGACAGATCGTCATGGAGGGCTTCGTCAACATCCGTCTGCCGGCCTGGGCGCGGCGGCTGATCACGCGGCTCATCGCGGTCGTCCCGGCGGCGATCGTCGCCGGAGTGGCCGGAGAGGGCGGGATGAAACAGCTGCTGCTCCTGAGCCAGGTGGTGCTCTCGCTCCAACTGTCGTTCGCCGTGTTCCCCCTCGTGATGTTCACGAGTGAGAAGGCCAAGATGGGCCGGTTCGTGAACCCCTGGTGGATCAAGTCGCTCGCGTGGACCGCGGCAGTCGCGATCGCGGCGCTCAACGGGTGGTTGCTTGTGGAGACGGCGTCCGGCTGGGTCGGGCCCCTGGCGGCCCAGGCCTCGCCGGAGGGGGCCGGCCCGTGAGCGCTCCGGGCGCGGGCTCCCCGCGGCGGTTCAGGCGCGCCCGGGCCGACCACGCCGCGGAACTGGCGGAGGATTACACCGAGCTGATCGCCGACCTTCTCGACGGTGTCGGCGAGGCGCGGGTGCGCGACCTCGCCGGGGCGCTGGGCGTCTCGCACGTCGCGGTGTCGAAGATGGTGCGGCGTCTGGGCGCGGCGGGGCTCGTGGTGGCAAGGGCCCGCGCTCCGCTGGCGCTGACGCCCAAGGGAAGGGCGCTGGCGACCCGAGCGAAGTCTCGTCACCGCACGGTGGCGGCGTTCCTGGTGTCGCTGGGCGTGCCATCCGCGGTGGCGGACGCGGACGCCGAGGGGATCGAGCATCACTGCTCGCGGGCGACGATCGACGCGATGACGCGGGCGTTGGCGGGCGCGCTCGCGCGGTGATCGTGGTCAGAGCGGCGCCGTCGCGCCTTCGAGCCAGGCGCGGTCGGGGTCGCCGAGCAGAGGCGAGAGAGAGATGCGCACGTTGCGGTGGTAGTCGTTGACCCACGCGCGCTCGTCGCCGCTGAGCCCGGCGGCGTCGATGAGCGAGCGCTGGAAGGGCGCGAGCGTGAGCGGTTCGAGGCGCATCCAGGGGCGGCCGTCGGCGCCCTCGCCGTCGGGGGCGACGAGCATGAGGTTCTCGATGCGGACGCCGCCCTTGCCTTCGGTGTAGAGCCCGGGCTCGTTGGAGAAGATCATCCCCGGCTCGAGTTCGGCGGCGGCGGCGGGGCGGGTGCTGATGTTGGGGGGCGACTCGTGGACGGAGAGCCGCGCGCCGACGCCGTGACCGGTGCCGTGGCCGTAGTCGAGCCCGGCCTGCCAGATGGGGCTTCGAGCGATGGCGTCGATCTGGGCGCCCCGGGTTCCCATGGGGAAGCGCTGGCGGGCGACCGCGATGTGCGCGCGGAGGACCAGGGTGAACCAGGCCCGGTCTTCTGAGGTGGGCGCACCCAGATGCAGGGTGCGCGTGACGTCGGTGGTGCCGTCGGTGTACTGGGCGCCGGAATCGATGAGGAGGAGCGCGCGGTCGCCGACCTGCGCGGCGTGGGGGCGCTCGGGGCGGTAGTGGACGATGGCGCCGTTGGCGGCGTAGCCGACGATGGAGGCGAAGCTGGGGCCGAGATAGCCCTCGCCCTCTCTGCGGAAGTCCTCGAGCCGATCGGCGAGGTCGGCCTCGTCGTAGGGCGCGCGGGGGCGGTCGGACTCGAGCCACCGGAGGAAGCGGGCCATAGCGACGCCGTCGCGAAGGTGGGCGGCGCGCATGGCGGCGATCTCCGCGTCGTTCTTGCGGGCCTTGGCGATCGAGACAGGGGAGCGGCCCCGCTCCGCGATGGCGCTCCCGGCGGCGACCAGGGTGTTTGCGACCCAGGCGCTGGTTGCCTCGTCGTCGATCCAGACGGGGCGGCCGGCGGCGCCGAGCGCGCGGAGCGCGGCGGGGAACGCCGCGTACGGGGCGATCTCGGCGACGCCCTCGAGCGAGGCGGCGACGTCGCGCGACATCCGCTCGCGATCGGTGAAGAGCGTGGCGGCGTCGTGGGTGACGATCATCCAGGCGATGAAGACGGGGTTGAAGGGGACGTCGCCTCCCCGGAGGTTGGTGAGCCAGGCGATGGCGTCGAGGCCGCCGATGGCGTGGGCATGGGCCGCGGAGGCGCGGAGGCTGGCGCGGAGCGCGGCGAGTTTGTCGGCGGCGCTGGCGCCGGCGAGCGCGAGGGGGTGGGCTGTGATGGGGGCGGCGGGAGTCGCCGGGCGATCGTGCCACGCCGCGTCGACCGGGTTGCGCTCGACGGGGAGGAGGGAGACAGCGGCGCGGGCGAGGCGGGCGCGGAGGGATTCGAAGCCGGCGAGGCTGATCGTGTTGGGATCGATGCCGACGCGGGCGCCCGTGCCAAGGGAGGCGAGCCAGTCGGCGAGCGACGGGGCGCCGGGGGCGCCGGCGCGGATCACGTCGAAGCCGCGGGGGCCGGCTTGGCGTTCGGCCTGGAGCCAGTAGCGCGAGTCGGTCCAGAGGAGGGCGCGATCGCGGGTGACGGCGGCGTCGCCGGCGGAGCCGTCGAAGCCGGTGAGCCACCGGCGGCGCTGCCAGCAGTCGGGCACGTACTCGCTGAGGTGGGGATCCGCGGCCGGGGCGATGAAGGCGTCGAGGGGCTCGGGGCCACGGGCCATCGCGTCGCGGACGGCGGCGAGAATGCTGGCGGGATGCGGCGACATGCCGCAGCGTAGCGGCGGCGCCCGGGCGGGGTTGCGAGGGGGACGCGGCCCGGGCAAGGGAGGACCCGACGCGTGCGCAATGTAGACTCCGGGACTGTGCATACGGAAGGTCGGAGCCGACTTGCGTCGGCGGGAATGGACATCTACAGTGCGGGGATGCCGAGCAACACGCTTTCGACTGTTTCTTCACTTCTCGCCAAGCTCCGCAAGGAGCGCCAGCACCATGTCGACTCGATCGCGGAGATCGACGCGGTGTTCGGCCGATTCGGGGCGTCGCCCCCGGGCCCGGCGCCCGCCGGGCGGGGCAAGGGCCGAGGCTCGCGGGGGAAGGGCCGCGGCGCGCCCGGGATGATGCGGGTGCAGGGCGTGAAGGAGGCGTTGGCGGCGGCGCTGTCGGATTCGCCCCAGTCCCCTTCCGAACTGCAGCAGAAGGTGTCGAAGAAGCTCGGTGTGAAGGTGAACATCGCGACGCAGCTCAACATGCTCAAGAAGGAGAAGCGGGCGAAGTCCGTCGGGCGTGGTCAGTGGGTGCGCGCTGGTTCGTGATGCCCATTGGTGCGAGGGGATGCGGTGACAGCGTTGGAAGGACGGCCTGGGCGCGCTGCCGCGTCGGGGCGGTTGTTCGGCCGCCCCACCGTCGCGGAGCGGCTGGCGTGGGCGGCGCCGGCGCGGGGTTGCCCGGCCCCTCTTGGGTCGGGTGCGACGGTATACTGAGTGAGTCGCCGCGGGCGTAGTTCAGCGGTAGAACGTCAGCTTCCCAAGCTGAATGTCGCCGGTTCGATCCCGGTCGCCCGCTTTCGTGCCTCGCGTCTCAGGCTCTGGCAAAGACGCGAATTGCTCGACAGATTTTGAGGTTTTCCGACCATGGGTGTCCCGGCCGATGGGACTCTCGGGCTCGCACCCAGAGGCGCTTTTTGGCGCATCGCATGCTTGGAATACTGCCGAGGGTTGGAGAGGGGGTCCGTCGGCGGCCGTCGCGCCTCTCTGCACGGGGGGCGAGCGATCAACGGGGGATTCGCCGCCGCCCCGGCCCGGTCGGAGAGCGGCTGGACGGTGTTGTGGAGGAGCGTGGTCTTGATGTCGGCGGGCCGCTGCCGCCTTGTGGGCTTCCTGCGAAGCCACGCCCGAGCAGCCCCGGAGCGTGCCTGCTCTCCGGCAGGTGCGTCCGGAGAAGCTGCTCCACCGCCGGCCGTATCG
>CANJRL010000054.1 GCA_947476675.1 Phycisphaerales bacterium | reverse complement strand
GAGGGCGAGCCCGTCCCCATCGGCCCCGGGGGCGCCGGAGGGCGCCGCGTCGAGTTCGGCCCCGGCGTCCGCACGGAACTCATCCCCGTCAGGCTCGGCCCCGGCCGCGTCCACCGCTTCAAAGCCGCCTTCGAGCCGGACACCACCGAGAGCGGCGCACCCGTCGGCGACACCCTCCTCTCCAACAACACCGGCGAGGCCTTCACCGTCTCGCCCGGGCGGGGCGTCGCCCTGCTCGTCGACGGCGCCAACAAGGGCCGGGGCCCCCAGCGCCCCCTCGCCGCCGCCCTCGCCGCCGCGGGCGTGCAGACCACCGTCATCGCGCCCGAGGAACTCCCCGCCGACCCGCTCTCGCTCCAAGCCTACGACGTCATCTTCCTCGAGAACGTCTCCGCCGACGAAGCCCCGCGCGAGGCCCAGGCCCTGCTCCGCGACTACGTGCACGACATGGGAGGAGGGCTGGTCATGGTCGGAGGGCCCGACACCTTCGGCGCAGGAGGGTGGAAGGGCTCGCCCCTCGAATCCATCCTGCCCGTGAAACTCGACCTCCCCGAGCAACTGATCGTCCCCTCCGCCGCGATCATGATCGTGCTCGACAACAGCGGCTCCATGCGCCGGCGCCCCCAGGGCAGCATGCGCACCCAGCAGGAGATCGCCAACGAGGGCGCCGCCCAGGCCGTCCGATCGCTCGACCGCCAGGACCTGGTCGGCGTCATCGCCTTCAACAGCATGCACGAGACCGTCGTCCCCCTGGGCCCGAACGCCGACCCCGTCACCACCAGCGAGAAGATCCGCGCCATCGCCCCGGGCGGAGGCACCAACATGTACCCGGCAATCCTCGAAGCCGGCAACGTTCTCCGCGCCGCCACAGCTCAGGTCAAGCACGTCATCGCGCTCACCGACGGCATCTCCCAGGGCGAGCGCGAAGAGGGCATCGCCATCGTCGAGGCGATGCGCGCCTCCGGCATCACCGTCTCCACCATCGCCGTGGGCGATGACGCCGACGTCGCGACCCTCGCCGCCCTCGCCGTCGCCGGAGGAGGCCAGCACTACCGCGTCACCGACCCCAACACCCTCCCCCGCATCTTCCTCAAGGAAACCCGCGTCGTCCGCCGCCCGCTCATTCGCGAGTCCCCCTTCACGCCGCGCGACCTCGCCTCCGGCTCGCCTCTCATCCTCGGCCTGCCGCCGGGAATGCCCGCCCTCAACGGCCTGGTCCTGACCCAGCGCCGCGATCCTCGCGAGGGCGGCGCCGGCGTCGTCAACGCCCTCGCCACCCCCCAGGGCGAGCCCCTCCTAAGCCACTGGAACGTCGGCCTCGGCCAGGTCGCCGCGTTCACCTCCGACGCCTCGCGATGGGCCGAGCGATGGCTCGCCTGGCCGGGGTTCGGCCAGATGTGGGCCCAGATCGCCCGCTCCATCGCCCGACCCCCCATGAGCCGCCAGTTCGACCTCGCCATGGAGATCGAAGGCGAGACCATCGTCCTCCGCCTCGAAGCCGCAGACGACGCCGGAAGGCCGCTCGACCTGCTCAGCATCCCGGGGATCGTCTACGGTCCCGACGGCGCCCGCACCGGCGTCCGCCTGACCCAGGTGGGCCCCGGCAGTTACGCCGCCCGCATGCCCGGCGCCGCGGTCGGCTCGGGGGCCTACGTCGCCGCCCTCACGCCCCGCGCCGGGGACAAGAGCCTCTCCCCGGTGGTCGCGGGCGTCTCCAAGAGCGCCGGGTCCGAACTCCGCCGCCTCCGCTCCAACATCGCCCTGCTCCGGCAGATCGCCGACGAAACCGGCGGCCGCACCCTCGACCTCCAGCGCCCCGAACTCGCCGACCTCTTTCGCCGCGACGGCATGGCGCCCAGCGAGGCGTCGCTGCCGCTGTGGCGGGTCCTCCTCCTGTGGTCCGTCGCCGTGTTGGTGCTCGACATCGCCACGCGCCGCGTCGCGTGGGACAGGCTCTTGCCCGCCGCGCCCACCGGCGACTTGCAGGAACTGGCCAGCGCCGCACGCGAGACCGCCGGAGCCGCCGCCGCCGCCGTGCGCCGGGCCCGGAGCCGGGGGGAAACGGTCGCCGCGATGCCCGCCGACCGCCGCCCGGCCCCCATGACTTCCGTCCGAGCGCCCCGCCCGGCCGACCGCCGCAAGGTCGCCTCCCCGCCGGTTGTCGCCCCTTCCGAACCCGCGAGCCCCGGGGAGCCCTCCGGCCTTCTGGCCGCCAAACGCCGGGCGCAGAGGCGGCTCCAGGGCGATGACCCGACCCCCGGCGACGGCGCCTGACCTCCGATCCCCCGAAGAACAACGCCACCCTGAGGCGTGTCACTCCGTATAAAGCCGTCGAAAGCCTGCGGCCGTGCGCCGCCGGCGTCGCCGTCCGCGTGGAACCACAGGAGCCCCGAACCATGCAGAGCACGAAGCCGTCGTCCCGGCGTTGGTGGACGTTGGGCGCGACCGCCGCAACCGCGTGCGCACTCGCCGCAGGCGCGCTCACCCTCCCCGCCTCCGCGCAGAGCGCCGCCGAGCAGCGCGGCAACCAGCCCGACGCCCCGCCCTCCCCGGCCCCGGGCGCCGCCGCCGCCGCCGCGGCCGCCGCCAAGGCCGCGGACGACAAGAAGCCCGAGTTCCCCACCTTCGACGAAGTCACCAAGGACTACGCCAAGGTCAACTCCAACGCCGACGGCGCGCCCTCCCTCTACACCATCTACCGCCGCTCCAAGGACAACCAGCTCCTCGCCGAGCTCCCCCGCGAGTTCGAGAAGCAGCGCCTCTTCATCGCCCTCACCGTCGCCGCCGGTGAGCCCACCGCGGGCATCCAGTTCGGCGACTACTACGCCAACTGGAAGCGCTACGACAAGCGACTCGCGCTCATCATCCCCAACACCGAGACCCGCTCCTCCGACAAGGAGTTCAAGGCCTCGCGCGACCAGCTCTTCACCGACCGCGTCCTGCTCGACATCCCCATCCTCACCATGGGCCCCGGCGGCGGCCCGGTGATCGACTTCGACGACCTGCTGCTCGGCCAGGCCGACAAGTTCTTCGGCCCCATGGCCAGAGCCATCAATCGCAACCTCGCCACCATCGCCAAGGCCAAGGCCTTCCCGCAGAACCTCGAGATCGCCTTCCAGATGCCCCTCGCGGCCGAGGGCGGCCGCCTCACCACCCTCCACTATTCCTGGAGCGTCCTGCCCGAGAGCACCGGGTACAACCCCCGAAAGGCCGACGCCCGCGTCGGCTACTTCACCACCTCCTACAACGAACTCGCCGACCCCTCCGCCGACGAGACCTGGACCCGCTACATCAACCGCTGGAAACTCGAGAAGGCCGACCCCAGCCTCAAGATCAGCCCCCCGAAAGAGCCCATCGTCTGGTACATCGAGCACACCACCCCGGTGCGCTACCGCCGATGGGTCCGCGAAGGCATCGAGATGTGGAACGAGGCCTTCGAGAAGATCGGCATCCGCAACGCCATCGAGGTCTACCAGCAGGACGCCTCCACCGGCGCCCACATGGAGAAGGACCCCGAGGACGTCCGCTTCAACTTCCTGCGCTGGAACGTCAACCAGGCCTCCTTCGCCATCGGCCCCTCACGCGTCGACCCCCGCACCGGCCAGATCCTCGACGCCGACGTGGTCATGAACGACGGCCTCATCCGATGGTTCGGCGGCTGGTACCGCGACCTCGCCGCCGAGGCCTCCACCGAGGGCTTCGGGCCTGAGACCTTCGCCTGGCTCGCCCAGCGCCCCCAGTGGGACCCCCGCGTCCGCTTCGCCGCCCCCGCCGATCAGCAGCGGCTCATCGCCCAGCGAGCCGCCGCAGCCGCCAGCGGCGCCCCAGGCGCCACCGGCGTCCCCGGAGCCCTCGAGGCCCCCTGCGCCGCCGGCACGTGCTCCCATGACCACCAGACCGGCGCCGGCCTGCTCGGCGCCCGCGAGTACGACGGCCTCGCCCACCGCACCAGCCAGGTCAACGGCTTCTGCCGCCTCGGCGAGGGCGTCTCCATGAACATCATGCTCTTCCGCCTCGCCGCCGACGCCATGGGCATCCTCCAGGACGACGCCGACGGCAAGGGCGACAAGGCCGACGACAAGAAGAAGGACGACAAGGAGAAGAAGGACGAGAAGAAGAAGCGCGACGACCTGCTCGACGGCGTCCCCGAGGCCTTCGTCGGCGGCTTCCTCCGCTACGTCACCTGCCACGAGGTCGGCCACTGCCTCGGCCTGCGCCACAACTTCAAGGCCTCCACCGAGTTCAGCCTCAAGGAACTCAACTCCCCCGACTTCGGCGACAAGGCCTCCTTCGGCTCGGTCATGGAGTACGCCGGCGCCAACATCAATTACAAGGACGGCTCCGTGCAGGGCCCCTTCGTCACCTCGCGCGTCGGCCCCTACGACCTGTGGGCCGTCGAGTTCGGCTACGGCGACGACAAGACCAGCAAGGAAGCCCTCAAGCGCGTCGCCGAGCCCGGCCTCCAGTACGCCACCGACGAGGACACCTGGGGCCCCGACCCCCGCGCCCGCCGCTGGGACCTCGGCGCCGATCCCCTCGACTTCGCCGACTCCCGACTCCGGCTCATCACCCACCTGCGCACCAAAATCACCGACAAGATCGTCAAGGACGGCGAATCCTGGGGCAAGGCCCGCCGCGCCTACGAGGTCCTCCTCGCCAACCACATCGGCGCGGTCAGCATCGCCGCCAACTGGGTCGGCGGCTCGTTCCTCAACCGCGACCGCAAGGGCGACCCCGCCGGCCGCCCGCCCATCGAGAACATCCCCGTCGAGACCCAGCGCCGCGCCCTCAACATCGCCATCAAGAGCACCTTCTTCGACGAGGCCTTCGGCCTCACCCCCGACCTCCTCCAGCGCATGGCCCAGGACAAGTGGTTCGACCCCGGCGCCATCAACGACATCTTCCGCGACGAGACCTGGGACGTGCACGACCGCGTCATGGCCGTGCAGGCCGCCACGCTCACCATGATCATGAACCCGACCAAGCTCCGCCGGGTCCACGACAACGAGTTCCGCGTCCCCGCCGGCCAGGACGCCGTCACCCTCCCCGAGATCATCAACACCGTCTCAGACGCCATCTGGCAGGAACTGGACAAGGGCAAGTCCGGCTCGTTCACCGCACGCCAGCCCATGGTCTCCAGCCTCCGCCGCAACCTCCAGCGCGAGCACGTCGAGCGCCTCATCGACCTCACCATGCCCAACGGGTTCCTCGGCGCGGCTCGCAAGCCCGTCGCCACCCTCGCCGCGGCCAAGCTCCGAGAGATCGCCGCCAAGATCGACAAGGTCGCCGGCAAGGACAGCGCCTACCCCGGCATCGACCCCTACACCTCCGCCCACCTCGCCGACGCACGCACCCGCATCGCCAAGGCCCTCGACGCCCAGTACATCTACAACACCAACGATTTCGGCCTCGGCTTCGGAGGCGGGTTCTTCCTCGGCGCCTCGCCCGCGTCCAAGGCCGAGTAACCGCCGACATCCTCAGCCCCTCGGATCCATGAGCCCCGGTCATCCGCGCGATGGCCGGGGCTTTTCGCTCCCCCGCCGCGCCTCCGCGCGCCGGCTCACATGATCGACCCCATGCCAAGCGCCCGCCGGGTGTCCGCGGTCTGCCCGGCGTGCATCCCGTTGTGAAAGAGCATCCGCAGGACCAGTTCCCACAGCGACTGCTGGCCGCCGCCCCACGGGATCTTCCGCGCCAGCGCCTCGTCGGGCGCCCCCCGCACCGCTGCCGCGATGCGGTCGCACGCCCCGTCGTAGATCTCTCTCGCCCGAGCGAGGGGCGGATAGCGCGAAGGGTCCGACGTGGGCGCCGAGCCGAACGCCACGCTCTCGAAGTGGAACCGCCGCGCATCGCCCCGGGCCGCCAGGTCCGGCTTCCCCGGGACCGCGGCCGGCGACACGATGAAATCGCCCTCCGGCATCCGCCCGCCGTCGATCTCGCCGGCCACCCGGTGCATCGTCGCAGCGCAGTGCCCGAGCGCCCAGATCACGTGGTTGGGCAGCGACGGCGGCTGGGCCACCCCGCTCGCGTCATCGAACCCCTTCAGGTACCGCCCGAGCAGGGCCTTGGATTGCTCCGCCGCGGCGGCGAGCACGTCGCGCGAGGTCAGCATGCGGGAAGTATGGCGCCGCCGATCGCCGCTGTCACGGCTCGTGCGAGGCCTGCGCCAGCGCCCCCAGCGCCGCCGCCGCCGCCCCGGAGTCGATCGACTCCCGCGCCAGGGCCAGCGCATCCGCCATCCCCTCGGCGGCCCCGGCCACCGCCAGTGCCGCCGCCGCGTTCACCACCACGACGTCCCGCGCCGGCCCCCCATTCCCCTCGAGCACACCGCGCACCATCGCCACCGCGTGGTCCAGGTCTCGGGCCACCAGACTCTCAAGCCCCGCCCGCTGCACGCCCCACGCCGCCGCGTCGATCTCCCGCGCCGTCACCCGTCCCCCCTCCACCTCGGCGCAGAAGGTGCCCGCCGTGGTCGTGATCTCGTCCATCCCGTCCGCGCCGTGCACCACCATCGCCCGCTCGCTTCCCAGCCTCAGCAGCGCCCGCGCCATCGGCTCGACGTACCGACGCTCGAACACCCCCAGAACCTGCCGCGACGCGTTCGCCGGGTTGGTCAGAGGCCCCAGCAGGTTGAACACTGTGGGGAACGGCAGCGCCGCCCTCACCGCCGCGGCGTGCTTCGCCGCCGGATGGTGATGGATCGCGAAGCAGAAGCACACCCCGGCCCGCTCCAGGCACAGCGCCTGCGCGCTCGGCGACGCCGCCACGTTCACGCCCAGTCGTTCCAGCACTTCCGCCGAGCCCCGCCCGCTCCGCGACCGGTTCCCGTGCTTCGCCACACGCACCCGCGCCGCCCCCCGCGCCCCGGCCACCACCAGCGCCGCCGCCGTCGACACGTTGAACGTCTTCGGCGCCCCGCCCGTGCCGCAGGTGTCGATCAGCGCCTCGCCCGGCCTCGACTCGTACGGCACGCGCGTCGCTCGCTCGCGCATCGCCCGCGCCGCACCGACCAGTTCGTCCACCGTCGGCCCCCGCGCCTGCATCAGCGCCAGAGCCGCGCCGAGCGCCGCCGGGTCCGCCTCTCCGTCCAGCACCCGGCCGAAGGCAACCCGCGCCTGCTCCTCCGTCAGGGACGCGCCGGCGAGCAGCAGTGTGAGATGATCGCGCACGCGCAGGGCTTCCCAGAGCGCGGGGAAAGCCCGCGTCAACGCCGGCCAAGCCTATCGGGGGCCCCGTCGGGGGTCACGCCAGGGATGTTCCCGACCTGCATCGGCTCGAGGGCCGACCCGGTACATCGGGCTGACCCTCACGCTCGCTTCGACGCTCGTCGCGCAGGGGCGGAAGCAACCGGGCTCCGATGGCACGGGGAGCCGGTCACCGGCTGATATCGTCGATACCATCGCCCTCCCGCGGCGCGAACGCCAACCCCGAGGCCGCCCCCGCACCGCAACCTCAGCACGAAGGACATCCATGCCCCGGACGACAACTCTTCCGCCCCGCGCCGCCCGCCTCGGCATCGCCCTTCTCGCCGGCGCCGCCGCCGCCCTTTCCAACATCGCCCACGCCGAGGTCCCCGCCGTCCTCGACCGCGTGCCCAAGAACATCGTTGCCGTCCTCGCGACGCCCGCGATCTCCCGTCTCGACAAGAACCTCGCCGCCATGACCACCGCGGCGCAACTGCCCGGCGTCCCCATCAACGCCATGCTCGGCGCCCTGGGCATCAGCGCCGGCCTCGCCCTCGACAAGCCCTTCGCCATCGCCCTCGTCCAGGGCGACATGAAGGCCGCACTCCCGCCCATTCTCGTGCTCGCCCCCGTGACCGACTACGGCGCGATGGTCAAGAGCCTCGGCGGCTCCGGCGACGCCCTCGCCGAGATCAAGATCCAGGGCGACACCTTCTTCATCAAGCAGATCGACGGGGGCTACGCCGCCCTCTCACCGCTCAAGCCCGTCCTCGAAGGCTTCGACGGCAAGGGCGGCAACCTGCCCGCTCACGCCGAACTCATGGGCAAGAACGGCGAAGACGTCGCGGGCGACGCCGACGCCTTCGTCTTCTTCCACCGCGACGAACTCCAGAAACTCATCGACTCCGGCTTCAACCCCTTCCAGGGCCCGCTCAAGATGCTCTCCCAGCAGGGCCTCGGGGTCCAGCTCAACGGCATGACCGGCCCCTTGATGAAGGACGCCACCGGCGTCGTCATGGGCCTCCGCGCCTCCCCCATGGGCGCCTCCATCGACGTCTCCGCCAACTACAAGCCCGGCGCCGAGATGGCAAAGGCCTTCGCCGACGCCGGCGACAGCAAGCCCGTCCTCAAGAACCTCCCCTCGGATTCCTACATCCTCGCCTGGTCCGCCGACATGTCCAAGCCCGGCATGCGGTCCCTCGTCAACTCCGTCGCCGGCGACCGCGCCGTCTCCAAGGTCATGCTCGACCCCGCTCTCTTCGCCAGCCCCGAACGCCTCAACTCCTACGCGGGGATCATCTACCCCAACCCCGCCGGACTCTTCGGCGGGCTCCTCGCCCGCGGCCTGCGCTTCTACGGCGCCGCGAACAACCAGGAATTCCTCGACGCCTTCGCCAAGGCCTACGAGTCCCTCAACAACAAGGCCGACAACGCCATCCAGGTGTCCACCTCCGTCAAGCCCTCCGACAAGCAGGTCGAGGGCGTCGCCATCACCGACTACATGATGAAGGCCACCAGCGCCGGCGGCTCCGGCTCGCCCCTCGCCCTCTTCTTCGGCCCCAACGGCGGGCCCAGCGGCGCCGTCGCCGCCACCAAGAGCGGCGTCTATGCCTCCACCGTCGCCGACCCCAAGCTCATCGCCAAGGCCATCTCCCTCGGCAACGCCGCTACCGGCCCCGCCTTCCTCGACGACAGGCCCACCGCCCAGGTCGCCTCCGCCCTCCCCCCGGGACGCTCCGCCGAGCTCTACCTCGGCGCCAAGGGCATCTTCGACGCCATCGCCCCCCTCATCGCCATGGGCGGCCGCCAGATCGACTACACGCCCCCGGCCGACCTTCCGCCCATCGGCGTCGCACTCATCACCGGCGGCGGCCAATTGAAGGTCAGCGCCGTGGTCCCCGCCCCCGTCATGACCACCTTCTCCAAACTCTCCGCCGCCATGCAGGCGCCCCCGCCCAAGCAGCCGGGCAACGACCCCAACGCCAAGCCGGCGTTCTGAGCCGAACACACGCCGCGCAGCCGCCAGCCCCGGGGCCTCACCCCGGGGTTGTTCATGCGCTCAGTTGCTGCTCTCGTACGAGGGCCTCGGCGGCGGCACCGGCGCGACGCCCAAGATCTTCAGGCGAGGCGGGACCTGCGCACCGAGCATCCAGGGCCGCACCGCGGTCACACGCCAGGGCTGCACACCTCCGCGCAACTGCACCTCCAGCGCCTGCGTCACCGCGCCCTCTCCCGCCGGCGCCGGCCCCCCCGCCGGGGTGATCGGCCGGTGCACCTGCACCGTCGCCATATCCCCCACGATCCGCACCGACTCGATGTGGAGGATCGGGAGCGACTTGCTCTCCTCCGTCAAGAGCCGCGCGTTCGGATCCTTCATCCGCCGCACGATCTCCTGGCACTCGGCCTCGGTCAGGCTCGCCGGCAGGTTCAGCGCGTAGGGGCCCTCGATCGGGTGCCGGTTGGTCACCCAACGCACCGCCGCAATGATGTTCTCGGCCACCGCCGGGAAGGGCAGCATCGCCTCCCGACGGTCGTCCGTCACCCCGGGCGACGCCGCCGAACCTACGCATCCGGCCGCCCCGCCGCCGACCACGCCGGCAAGGGCAAACAACGCGATCGCAACCGCTCCGCGACTCATCCGATTCTGCTGGCGCATCGAACCCTCCATCGGCCGTCCGGGCCTTCCCGGCACACTCAGCGTACCGAAGGCCCCCGCCTCCTAACATCCCCGTCGCTCCGGCGGCACGCCCAGCCGCCGCCGGAGAAGCGCTCGCACCCAGCAGCAGATGCACCAGCCCACGCCCCAGCCCAAGCGCTACGTGATCGGGATCAGCGGCGCCTCCGGCGCGCTCTACGCGAGCCGCGTCATCCGCCTCCTCCTCGACCTCGGCCACGAGGTCCACCTCGTCGTCACCCCGCCCGGGGCCAGGCTCCTCCACGACGAACTGGGCATGGAGGGCGTCAACCTCCCCGCCCTCATCGGCGCGACATCCCCCGACGACCCCCGCCTGGCCCGCATCATCCGCTACAACCACCGCGACATCGGCGCGGCAATCGCCTCCGGCTCCTTCAGGCACGAGGGCATGGCCGTCGTCCCATGCTCGGGCCACACCCTCAACGCCATCGCCTGCGGCCTCGGCGACAACCTGCTGACCCGCGCCGCCGCCTGCGCCCTCAAGGAGCGCCGCCGCCTCGTCATCGCCCACCGCGAAACGCCCCTGACCCTGATCGACATCGAGCACATGCGCACGCTGACGCTCGCGGGCGCGGTCATCTGCCCGACCAACCCGGGCTTCTACCTGCTCCCGAAAACCATCGACGACGTGGTCGACTTCATCGCCGGGAAGATCCTCGATCTCCTGGGAGTGGAGCACGGGCTGAGCACGAGGTGGGAGGACCATGCGGAAGCCGAGAACCCGCCGCTCGACTCTGCGAGCGAGCTCGACCGGACCTAGACCGGCGCGCCCGGCTCCGCGCCGATCTCCGACGGCATATTGATGATGTCGAGGATCGGCCTCGCGAGCCACACCTTCCCGTAGTCTCTTCCTGTGAGGTCCGTCAGCATGCCGCTGCGCACCAGCCGCCCGATCGCGGCTCTGGCGGTGGGATCGGTGGTGTCCAGCGCCCGCTGCGCGCTCGACGCCGTGACCGCGGGCGAGGAGAACAGGTGATCGAGCAGGGCGAGGGACTTGCCCGCCGCGCGCCCCCGCTGCAGGCTCGCCCGCTGTTCGTCGTACAGCCGCCGCAGGCCGTCGATCCTCCCCCAGGCGTCCTTGGACTGATCGATGACCGCGTCGAGGAAGAACCCGATCCATGCGAGCCAGTCGCCCCGCGTGCTGACACGGAGCAGCAGGTCGTAGTACCGCTGCCGGTGACGGTCAAAGTACCCGCTCACGTAGACCAGCGGGTGTTCGAGGAGCCCCTGCCTGCAGAGCGTCAGCGTCGCGATCACCCTCCCCACACGCCCGTTGCCGTCGCGGAACGGGTGCAGCGCCTCGAACTGATAGTGCCCAAGAGCCGCCGCGACCATCGGCGGGATGTGATCGGGCGGAGCGTTCACAAACCGTTCGAACGCGGCGAGGCCCCGCTCCAGCGGCTCGCCGGGCGGCGGCGGCACAAAGCGCGCCGTCGCGGCGTCATCGTCCCTCCCGCCGATCTGGTTCTGGATCGTGCGGATCTCCCCCGGGCGCTTGTCCTCCCCGCGAACCCGGTCCAGAAGCCGCGCGTGCATCTCGCAGATCAGTCGCCGCGAAATCGGCAGCGGCGACGCGAGCCCATGCTGGAGAGCCGCCAGGTAATTCGCCACTTCCACCGCTTCATTCCGGGCCTCGCCGTAGCCTGCCTGGTACAGCGCCACCTCTTCCGCCGTCGCGATGGTGTCCTCGATGCGGGACGACGACTCCGCTTCCCGCCGCATCAGCGGCCTCGCCACCAGCCAAGGATTGGAGAATCCCCGTGAAAGCCCGCCAAGGCTCGCAACTGCCCGTTCGGCCTCAAGAATCCGCGGCAGCAGCGGCGCCAGCATCGGGAACGTCAATCCCCGCGGCGGAAGATCGTGCGGCACGAAGGCAAGCACCTCTCGTTGCCGAATCTCGCGCAGCCCACGTACAACATGAACCTCCCCCGCCTTCGAAGGCACCAGCCGCCCCGGCGCATCCGCGACAAAGTCTGAAGCCTCCATGCAGCCAGGCCTTTCCCATCGAAGAACTATCTTTCAAAGATTCATGCCTTAGGCTTTGAATCTTAAAATGTTCGCTTGTGACGGTCAAGATGACCGATCAGAATCCGATCAGATCATGTCGTCACCAAGTCTGAACGGCGTGCGGCTTGCATTCTCGGACATCAGGCTCGCCCACTCCGTCTTCGCCCTCCCCTTCGCCGTCCTTGGTGCTTTCCTCGCCTCCCCAGCGTTCCGGCCCGACCCCGTCCCGGGACACGCCGCACGCTTCGCCGCTCAACTCGCCCTGATCGTCCTCTGCATGGTCGCCGCCCGGACCTGGGCGATGCTCATCAACCGCATCGCCGACCGGGTCTTCGATGCGGCTAACCCCCGGACCGCGCGGCGGGCGGTGGCCTCCGGCCGCCTCCCCGTGCGCGACGCCTGGGGTGTCGCCGGCGCCGCCGCGACCGTCTTCCTCGCCGCATGCGCGCTCTTCTGGGTGTTCTTCCGGAATTCCTGGCCGCTTGCCCTCGGCGCCCCCACGCTCGGGTGGATCGCGCTCTACTCATACACCAAGCGATTCACGGCACTCTGCCACCTCGTCCTCGGCAGCGCGCTGGCGTTCAGCCCCATCGCCGCCGCAATCGCGGTGAATCCCTCGTCGCTCACCGCCACGCCGGCGCTCTGGTTCCTTGCCGCCATGGTCGTGTGCTGGGTCGCCGGCTTCGACATCCTCTATGCCACGCAGGACATCGATTTTGACCGGGAAACAGGCCTGAAAAGCATCCCCGCAGCACTCGGACCCCGTGCCGCCGCCTGGGCCAGCCGCCTGCTCCACGTCGCAGCGTTTGCCTGTCTCGTCTTCGCCTACCGCGCCGAACCGCGCTTCAGCGCAGTCTTTGCCGCCGCGATCGCCGGCGTCGCCGCGCTGCTGGTCTCCGAGCACGCGTATCTCGCGAGAAAAGGCATCGCCGGGCTGCCGATCTCCTTCGGCGTGATCAACGGCATCGTCAGCATCGCTGTTGGGACGCTTGGCGTTGTGGATATCTTCGTGTGAAGGTGGATACAGGGATTCCACCCCGAAAACTTCCCCCGGCGGCTTGACACCACACGCGGATGTCGTATCGTTTCTCCAATCACTCAGCCCCCGGAAGGGCGGCGAGACTGCCACTGGCGGCTCGCCGCCTTCTTATTTTTTTGGACCCCACCGCCAACAGATCTCGGTCGTTCTGAGGCTTTCAGAATCTTCTGAAAGTTTGTTGCCGAAGGCTCCGCGCACGGCTACATTTCCGTAGACCCGTGCATCGGAGCCAGCATGCGCCGCATCAGCAACGATTCCGAAGCCGTCCGCAGCGCCCTGCTCGCCGCCGAGGACCGCTTCGTCCAGGCCTGGGGCCAGATGGCCGGCGCCTGGGGCGTCAGCCGGACGATGGCCGAGGCCCACGCCCTCCTCTACATCGTCGGCGAGCCGCGCAACACCGACGAGGTCATGGAACGCCTCCGCATCAGCCGCGGCAACGCCTCGATGACCCTCCGCGCCCTCGTCGATTGGGGCCTCATCAGCCGCGTCCACAAGCGCGGCGACCGCAAGGAATACTTCGCCGCCGAGCGCGACGTCTGGGCGATGCTCGGAGCCCTCCTCCGCGAGCGCAAGAAGCGCGAACTCAACCCCCTCCTCGTCGCCCTCCACGAGATCCGCGACGAGACCGGCGCCATCCCCGGCGAGCCCGCCGAGCAGCACCGCGCACGCCTCGACGCCATGCTCGGCTTCATCGGCGCCATCGACCGCATCGCCGACCGCATGATCGCCATGTCCGCCGGGGAACTCCGCGAGGCGACGCACGCGCTCACCGCGCTGGCCGACGGCCTCGACGCCCACGCGAAGGGCGGGGCGTCATGAGCGCCGTCTCCCGCCACGAAGCCGCCGCGGCCGCCTCGCCCTCCCTCAACGCCACGCTCCGCGTGCGCTGGGCCGTCGGCGTCAACGGCGATGCCGCGCTCGAGATCGCCGCCGCCGTCGCCGACGGCTCGTGCGCGGTCACGGCGCGGAGCGAGGGCGACCGCTTCGGGGCCGCCATGCCCTCGGTCCGCGCCGCGGCGGGCGCCGCCATCCGCGACCGCGCCTCGGGGCTCCTCCACCTCGACGCCCCCGGCCTGCTCCGCGCCACCGTCGACGAAACCACCGGCGCCCTGCTCTTCGCCCAGACCCCGCTTTTCCGCGACGCCGGCATCCCCGGAGGCCGCTACGAGATCGCGCAGAGCGAATGGCGCCACGCGCCCGCCTCAAACTCGTAGGATGCGTCCGATGGCGACGCACCCACCCAGCGCAACACCCGGCAGTTCTGCGCCCAGGCTGCTCCAGCCCCACGAATACGCCGCCGGCCAGCGGGTCCGCGTGACCCAGCAGATCCCCCGCATCAAGGACGCCTTGGCCATCACCTTCGAGGGGACCATCGTGCGCTTCGGGCAGCAGAAGACCGGCTCCTGGTTCGCCCACTCGAGGGACGACCGCCTCTGGCTCGACCGCCTCGAACTCAAGAAGGACGACGGCGAGATCGTGGTCTGCAACCTCGATCAGTACACCAGGGTCGAGTTGCTGCGCGACGCCCCCGCGGCGTGACGCCCGTTCGGCGCGCGCCGCGCGTCGCCGGGCACGGCCGGCCTTGGATCCCACGCACGATTTCCTGATCTCGTCGCCTTTCCTCGGAACATCGGGGGGATCGCCGCCACGCCGGCCTCGCGTGCAGGGCTTGCGCCGCGTCCGCTGCGCGCGCCGGCGTTGACCGCCCCGGGACCGGTTGACGGCGACCATCGCACGCAACGGGGCGTGCGCCGGGCGCCGCGGAGCCGCGTCCCATGCCGTACTCGCTGGAGCCGTTCAAGAGCATCGGGCTGACCGAGCCGCTGCTCCGCGCCCTGCTCGCCGATCACGACCGCCGACGCCGGCCCTGGCTCGAACGCCTGTGGGCCTACTACCGCAACCCCGCCGTCGGCGCGCCGCCCGCGCCCGACGAGCGGCCCACGCTGGCCCAGGAAGCGGGCCTGCCCCCGCGCCTCCGAGGCGGGCGCAACGCCGCCTCCGACGACCGCGGCTCCCAGCGCGAGATCGTCATCGAGAACGACATCGGCTGGCGCATCCACGCCCTCGTCGACTTCATGTTCGGCAAGCCCGTCTCGCTGGTCTCGGGCGCCAGGGACGCCGCCGTCCGCCGCGGCGTCGAGCGCGTCCTCGACGCGGTCTTCGAAGCCTCCGGCGGCGCTCAGATGCTGCAGGACATGGCCCTGCTCGCGGCGGTCTACGGCCACGTCGACCTGATGCTCCGCCCCGACGCGCTGTTCGACGCCGCCGATGCCGCGCGCGGCAGCGCCTCGCCGGCCGACCCCGCCGCCGTCGAACAGGCCGCCGAACTCGCCCCGCTGGCCCGCATCGAACTGGTCGAGCCCCGCCGGGCCACGCCGCTGCTCCACCCCGACGACTACCGGCGCATCGACGCCCTGATCGTGCGGTATTCCCGCGAGGTGAACGAGGTCGAGACGGGATCCGGGGCACAGGGGCCGGGCGTGCGGCCGCTCGCGGCGGGCGCGGGAGCGGCGACGAGGAGAGACCGCCGCTTCCTGCGCGGGCTGCTGAGCGGCCGCGCCCCGGCGGGGCTGGCCTCGGCGCCGCGGCGCCGGGTGCGCGAGATCGTCGAGGTCTTCTCCGCCGAGGCGTGGGAGCGCTACGAGGACGGCGTCCGCATCGCCGGGGGCGAGAACCGCCTGGGCGTCCTGCCCGTCGCGCACCTGCAGAACGCCAGCCAGCCCTTCGCCTACGAGGGCCTCAGCGATGTCGAGCCGCTGATCCCCCTGCAGGACGAACTCAACACCAGGCTCAGCGACCGCGCCCACCGCGTGACCATGCAGTCGTTCCAGATGTACCTGGGCAAGGGCGTCGAGGAGTTCGGTGAGAGGCCCGTCGGCCCCGGGCAGATGTGGACCACCGACAACCCCGACGCCAGCGTCGAGGCGATCCCAGGCGACGCCGACGCGCCCTCCGAGCAGGCCCACATCGCCGAGCTCCGCGAGGCCATGGACAAGACCAGCGCCGTGACGCCGGTGGCCAGCGGCGTGCTCGGAGGGCGGCTCGGCAATCTCTCCAGCGAGAACGCCCTGCGCGTGACCATGCTGGGCATGCTGAGCAAGACGCAGCGCAAGCGCGTGACCTACGGCCGCGCGCTGGCCGAGATGGCCGCGCTCATCCTCCGCGCCTTCGACGAGGCCGGCGTCCTCCGCACCGATCCGGCCGACCGCGCGGTGCGCGTGGTCTGGCCGGACCCGCTGCCGCGCGACGAGCGGGCCCTCCTCGAGGCCGCACTGCACAAGCGCGACCTGGGCGTGCCGCGCGAACGGTTGCTGGCGGAACTGGGCTACGCCCCGGGCGACGCCGGCGTCATCTGACACCACGACAGAGGAGAACATCCGATGGGGAGCACGGGAACGGGCGACGACGAGGTCGGCGACATCAATCAGAACCCGGGTTCGGGGGGCGGCCCGCCCCCTCCCGCGCCGCCGCCGCCCGGGGAGGACAGCGACGTGACCGCCGAGCAGCGCTGGCGCCGCAAGGCGCAGGAGGCCGAGGCGCTGGCGCAGCAACTCCGCGAGAGGCTGGCCGCCGTGAGCGAGGAACTCGCCGCGTGCCGCGAGGCCCTGGACGCCTGCGAGCGGCGGCACAACACCGACCTCGCGCTGCTCGAGGCCGGCGCGGTGGACCTCGAGACAGCGCGGCTGCTCACCGAGGCGACGGTGGCGCGGATGAGCGGGGCCGACGTCGCCACGGCGGTGGCCGATCTGCGGCGGAGCAAGCCGTTCCTGTTCCGGCGGGCGCGAGAGCCGGGCGCGACGCAGCGCGACGCCGTCGCGGGCATGGCAGCGAGCGCAGCGTCGCCGTCCGGCGACGACGCGGCCTCGGCGCTGGAGGCCGCGGCGCTCACGGGCGATCGCGCCGCGCTGCTGCGGTACCTGCGGTTG
>CANJRL010000053.1 GCA_947476675.1 Phycisphaerales bacterium | reverse complement strand
CGGAGACTGAGAAGAACGTGAGGACACCTGTAACACTGCTCCGATGCCCTAGACGCAGGCTAATATCCTGCTCGCGCAATCCCAAGGCTTTGAGCGCCTCTACACAGCACGTAATCACCTCCGCGTCCGCCTCCGGCGAAGGGTCACCCAGCACGTCCACGTTCCATTGCAGGAACTCGCGCAGCCTCCCGCGTTGCGGCCTCTCCGCCCGGAAGTACGGCCCGATGCTGAACCACTTGATCGGCTTGGGCAGCGCGTTGGCCTTCTCCGCCACCATCCGCGCCAGCGTCGGCGTGAATTCGGGGCGCAGCGCGAAGGGCGTCTCCCCTCCGGCCCGGGTGAATGAGAACAGTTCGCTCACGATCCCCTCGCCGCTCTTGACCGTGTAGAGGTCGAGGTGCTCGAAGGTCGGGCCGTCGATCTCGTCGAAGCCGTGGCGGACCGCCGTGCGCCGCCACTTGTCTTCGAGCCACAGGCGCCGCGCCATCTCGATGGGGTAGAAGTCGCGCGTCCCGCGGGGGGGCTGGAAGCGGTCGGTCGGCATGGGCTTGGAGGGCGTGGACATGCGGAGCGGGAAGGGTAGCGGGGAGGGGGCGCCGGCGCGTCAGATCGTGCCCGTGCGCCCCCCGTCGACGATCAGGCTCACCCCGGTGATGTACGACGCCGCGGGGCTCGCGAGGAACGCCGCCGCCGCCGCGATCTCCGAGGGCTCGCCGAAGCGCCCCATGGGGATGGTCGCGCGCATCTCATCGGCGACCTCCGCCTCGGTCTTGTTGGCGCCCCTGGCCCGCGCCGCGGTCAGCGACGCGAGCCGCTCGGTGTCGGTGAAGCCGGGCAGGATGCTGTTCACGGTGATGCCGAACCGCGCCAGCTCCATCGACAGCGTCTTGGCCCACGACGCGACGGCGCCGCGGATCGTGTTCGAGACCCCCAGCCCCGGGATCGGCTGCCGCACGCTGGTCGAGACGATGTTGACGATGCGCCCATACCCGGCGTCCTTCATGCCCGGGGTGAAGGCCTGCACCATCGTCTGTCCGAAGAGCACGTGGTTCCGGAACGCCTCGGCGAACGCCGCCGGCGCCGCGTCGAGGATCGCCCCCCCCGGGGGCCCGCCCGTGTTGTTGAGCAGGATGTGGACCGGGCCTCGCTCGAGCACGCCGCGGATCGCCGCCCCGACCGAGTTCGCATCCGAGGCGTCCGCGACGGCGATCGCGTGTCTCTGACCGAAGCGGGCGCTGAGCGAGCCGCGCACCGCCTCCAGCGCCGCCGCGTCCCGCGCCAGCACCGTCACCTCGGCGCCGAGGTCGGCCAGTTCCACTGCGCACGCGCGGCCGATGCCCTTCGACCCGCCGCACACCAGCGCCCGCTTGCCCGACAGATCAAGGTTCAGCATCGGCTCCTCCGTTGCACGTGCTCGCGCCGCTCGCCGCCCTCAGCGGATGAACCTCATCCGGCCGAAATCCGGCGGGAACGGGAGAGCGCGGGGGATCGGCTCGAATTCCTGCGCCGCCGGCCAGAACACCATCAAGGCCCTGCCCTTGACCATGCGCTCGTGCACCACCCCCAGGCGAGCATCGAAGCGCTTGGCAACCCAGGGGTCGACGGTGTCCACCAGGCGGCTGTCCGTGCTGTTGGCGCTGTTGTCGCCGCAGAAGAAGTATTCCTCCCGCGTCAGTTCCGGCAGATTGGCCGGATGCGTGGCCAGCGCCGCCCTGCCCGCGAGCGCAGGGACGCGATACTCGGCCGCCTGGTAGTGCAGGTCGCGGTCGAGCCCCACGCGGTGCAGCGTGGCGGCGCCGGTCACCGCGATGCTCACACCGACGGGCTTGTAGATCCTCGCGTCGGCAAGAGGGTTGCCGGTGGTCTGCGCCAGCGCGGCGTTCAACCGTTCGGGGTCGAGCGTGGTCGCGGCGCGGAGGCGTTCGAGCGGCGTCCAGTTGTACTCGTGCCGCGCGATCCGCTTGCCGTCGACGTACAGCGTCACCGCCTGGTCGGCGTGCCAGAGTTCCACGTCGGTCACCGCGCCCGGCTTGAGCGAAGCGGGCGCCGAGCCCAGATCGGTCCAAGCCTCGCTGCCGGCGCTGCGCATCTGGAGAGCCGCCCTGCCGCCTTCAAGGCTTGCGCGGAACTCCTGCCCCCGGGCCGCGATCACGGCCGACGCGCCGACGCCCTCCGCCTTGGGCTCGACGCCGAAGCGCACCCGCACATCGCTGATCGGGAATCGCGCGATGTTCTGCACGTAGATCGGCACATCGTTGTAGGGCGCCCAGTCGGTGACCGGCCAGCGCTGGGCATCCCACCGCAGCGCCGCCGCGCCGCCGCCGGCGTGCGCGTACGAGCGGCCGCTGACGTCCCAGCCCTCGCCGGACCAGGGCCCGGTCCACACCCGACCATCGTGGGACTTGTCCAGCGGCGTCATCTCGCTGGAGAAGATCGGCCACCACACGGCGCGCTGGGCCATCTCGGGCTTGCGCACGATGCGCCACGCCCCCTCCGCCGCGGGCTTCGCCGCGTCGCTGACAAAGACGTCCCCGTCCACCAGCCACACGCGCTCGCCGGGCATGCCGATGAGCCGCTTGATGTAGTTCTCGTCGGGCGCCGCGGGCCACCGCATCACCACCACGTCCCATCGCTTGGGGCGGTAGAGAGGGTTGTACTTCACAATGCCGATGCGGTCGCCCCCCGACCGGAACGCCGCGGGTTGCGACCGCTTCAGGTCGCTCACCGGCTCGGTGATGTGGATCGTGCCGAAGCCCCCCGGGGGCGTCATCTTCCGCTGCTGCAGCGCCTGCCAGAACTCGTCCCAGGGGTTCACCGCCCAGTCGAAGCCCGTCTGGGCGCTGGCCAGGCGCATGTGCTGCCCGTTGAGCGTCGGCGCCATCGACCCGGTCGGGATGTGGAAGGTCTCGAAGAAGAATCCCCGGAACGCCAGCACCATCACAAAGGAGATGATCAGCCCGATGGCGGCCTGCTTCGGCGTCTCCTTCTCCTTGGGGGGGGCGGTCATGCGGGAGGGGAGGATACCGGCGCGGATGGGCGGCGCCCCACCGGGAACCGGCGCCGCCGAGGCATCGGCGAGCGGTAGGATTTTCGCGGTGGTTGACGCCTCGAAAGGAGCCCCGATGCGGATGCGATGGTTGATGGCGGCGGTCGCGATGGCATGCGTGGCGCTCGGCGCGGCCCACGGGCGAGCCGCCGCGGCCCCGCCTGACGCCGTGAAGCCTCCCCGCGCCGTTGCGCTGCTCGAAGCCGAGGAACTCTGGGTCGGCGAGCCCTCGCTGCTCCGTGTGGTGGTCGATGGCGTCGCCGACCCCGGCGAGCCGGCCATCCCCGAGATCGACGGCGCCCGCATCGAGTCACTCGGCCCGCCCCAGGACGCCTCGGGCCGCTCGATCACGATCATCGACGGCCGGCGCACCGAGACCCTGCTCCTCCGCCTCATCTACGAGTACCGGGTCACCTGGTTGCGCGCGGGGAAGATCACCATCCCCCCGATCGCGGTGAAGGCGGGCAGGGAAACCCTCAAGACCGAGCCCCTGACCGCCACCGTGCGCGCCGCAGAGATCCCCGAAGGCTTCACCCTCACGATGACGACGGACCGCCGGGCGGCGTACGTGGGCGAGGGCGTTCGCGCGCGGCTCACCTGGCGCCTCGAGACGCAGGTGCGCGAAGCCTCCTTCGCCATCGCGCCGGGAGACGCCGCGACCATCCACCCCGCCCAGCCCCTCGAAGCCTCGATCCGCGGCGCCCAGGTCGAGCAGGCACCGATCAACGGAGAGCAGGCGACGGTCTGGATCGAGCGGGGCGACGACGGCGCACCCCTGGTGCACGCCGAGGTCTGGATCGTGCCCGGGCGCGCAGGAAAGGTCGAGGTCGGCCCCGCGACGGTCGCGTTCCGCGCCGTCATGGGCCGCGCGAGGCCGCGGTCGTGGGTCGAAGGCCTGCTCGGCGGCGGCGAACGGCTCACCCGGGCTTCGCTCTCCTCCCAGCCCGTCAGCATCGAGGCCATCGCCCTGCCTGAGGAAGGCAGGCCCAAGGATTTCGGCGGCGTGGTCGGCGCGCTCAAGATCGAGGCCGCCGTCGACGCCGGGGTCTTCGTGATGCGCGAGCCGATGGGCTTCGCGCTCCGGCTCAGCGGCGTCTCGCCCCCGGCCGCCCTCCCCACGCCCGACCTCGCCACGATCCCGGGCTTCCTCGACTCTTTCACCGTGGAGGGCGAGCCCCGGGTGGTGATCGAAGGCGACGCGAAGATCGTCCGCTACACGCTGGTCCCGAAGCACTTCAGGGTGCGAGAGACGCCGGCGGTCACGGTGCCCTACTTCGACCCCGTCGCGCGCACATACCAGTCCGCATCGTGCCCTCCGATCAAGATCAGCGTGCTCCCCTCGCGGAACCAGACGACCGCGAGCGTCGTCGGCCGCCGCGCCCCGGACGCCATCGCCACAACGTCGGACGATCAAACCTGGGCGCGGGCTGGCCCGGTGGGCCACATCGGCGCGACAATCGTGCCGTGAAACCTGAATTCCTCCGGCCTCGCTTCGAGCCCGACGGATCCATCCCCCACGAGCCGCCTCCCTGGGCGCGCGCCGCGATGGAGCAGGGTGATTTTCCGCTGCCCGCGGTGGCCGGCGACTCGGTCTCCTCGATGCTCCAGCGGCTTCGCGTCCACTCCTGGGTGGCGGGCCTGTCCACCGCGGGGGGTCGGTGGCGCGTGCCGCTCCCGCCGGGCCCGGGCGGCTTCCACGCCGTCCTCGACGGACGCATGCTGATGATGATCGAGGGTGCGACGCACGAACTCCGCGCCGGCGATGTTGCCATCGTCGTTGGGGGCGGGCGTCACTTCGTGGGCGACCACCCGGAGAGCCCTCTGATCGATATGCGCCGGATGATCGACAAGGAGATGGTCAGGCGCCACGCCGGCCTCCACCTCGGCGAGGGCGAGCCCACCGTCCGATTCTTCGGCGGGATGATCGTCTTCGACGGCCCCGGAGGCCCCCGCCTCCGCTCGGCCTTGCCGCCGGTGATGATCATGCGCGCCTCCGAGGAGCCTCCGCACGCGCTGGTGCCTTCCGTCATCCGCCTGCTGGCCCACCAGGTCGGCGACGCGGCGCCGGGCACCCATGCCGTCATGACCCACCTGGTCACGATCCTGTTTGTCGAGGCCGTCCGCCGCGCGCTCAACGCTCGCACGGCACGGGGCGCCGCCACCGGAGGGTGGGCCCAGGCCGTGCTCGATGAGCACATCGGCCCGGCGCTCGCCATGCTCCACGCGTCCCCGGGCCGGGCCTGGTCCCTGGCTGACATGGCCAACGAGGCCGGCCTCTCCCGCACCGTGTTCCACGAGCGGTTCACGGCCCTGGTCGGGGCCCCGCCCGCCTCGTACCTGCGCCAGCACCGCCTCGAACTCGCCGCCGATCTGCTCCGGCACAGCGACATGGCGCTCCGCGACATCGCATCGAGGGCCGGCTACTCGACGCAGGGGGCGTTCTGCTCCGCCTTCCGGAAGTGGAGCGGCGCCGCGCCGGGTGAATTCCGCGAACGCGCCGCGGCGATCAGAGCCGCGACCGCGCTCTGAAC
Organism: Phycisphaerales bacterium; assembly: GCA_947476675.1. Lineage (GTDB taxonomy): Bacteria > Planctomycetota > Phycisphaerae > Phycisphaerales > UBA1924 > CANJRL01. The sequence goes on along the minus strand of CANJRL010000053.1, from coordinate 11,546 downwards.
AGAGGAAACACCGCGAGGCTCCGCCCCGCGGCCGGCCAGCCTTCGCCGATCAGGCGGCGGTGTTGACGAACGAGCCCGACCGCGCGCTCTGCAGGGAGCGCGCCACCTTCGCGCCCGTCGAGTTCTCGTCATCGCCCTTGGACAGCGCGTCGAGCAGCGACTTGATCTGGCTCGATGCGTCGTAGGTCCCGGTTGCCGCCTGCGCCCCGGGGCCCGAGCCGCCGAAGCCCTGCGCTCCGCCCGGCAGCGACTCGCCGGCGTGGTCCAGCACGCGCTGGAAATCCGCCTTGAACTTGTCGGCGTCCACGCCGTTCTCCTTCAGCGTGCTGTCGATCGTCGACTCGATGGCGGTCCTGGGGTCCTTGCTGGAGGAGAGATCGAGGTTGCTCAGGGCGTCCTGGATCTTGCCGCCGAGCTCCGCGAAGCGCGACGAATCGATCCCGAGATCCTGCGCCGCCTGGCTGAACGACGCCTTGAACCGCTCCTGCACCTCCGCCGGCGGCTTGCCCGGCGGTCGGGAGAACCCCGCCCCGGACACGCCGGACGCCCCGAGCGTCAGCGACGCCGCGGTCACACCCGACACCTGAATGCTTGACATCAGAACGCTCCTTGAGAGAGAGACGACCCGCGCCCCGACCGGTGCCACAACGGCAGCGGCCCCGGGGTCCGGGCCTTGAGCGATTGATCATCGAACCCCCGGTGGACCTCCCCGGAGGCGCCGTCGTCCGCCGGACCATCTGTGTCGTCCGGGGGATCTGGCCGCCGCGGCCCCGCCGCCCCCCGGGGTACGCTGAGGCCGCGTGATCTTCCCGGGGGGGCGGCCGGCAGCCTCCCCCGCCGCGTTTGCCGAGGGACCGATGCCCCACCAGTACACCCGCGTCCACCGCCTGCTCAGGGTGCTCACGCTGATCCGCGGCGGCCCCGCGGTGGGCCGGCATTGGACCGCCCCGGCGCTCGCGGCGGAGTGCGACGTCGACGAGCGCAGCATCTACCGCGACCTCAAGGAACTCGAAAAGGTCGGCTTCCCCATCGTGTTCGACCGCGACTCCCGAACGTACCGGGTTGAGGGCGAGATCTTTCTGCCCCCGGTCCAACTCGACTTTGAAGAGGCCCTTGCCTTGGCCGCGCTGTGCGAGCAGGTCGCGGGGGCCGAGCAGATCGCCTTTCTCGCGCCGGCGTGGAGGGGCCTGAGCAAGATCGTCGCCGGCCTGCCCTCCGACGTCCGCGACGAGGTGGCGAAGGTGGGGAACGCGATCGTCATCCGCACCGCCCAGGCCATGCCGGCCGACGAGGCCCCGGCGGACGTCTACGAGTGCGTCCGCGCCGCGCTGGCCGACCGCCGCACCATGGTCTGCGTCTACGAATCGCTCAGCGGGGAGGGCCGAGGGGAGGAGTTCGATTTCGAGCCCTACGCCCTGTTCTTTTCTGTCCGCGCGTGGTACGCCGTCGGGTTCCATTCCGGCCGCAACTCGGTGCGCACGCTGAAGTTGAGCCGCTTCGCCCGCCTGCGTCTGACCGAGCGCCGCTACGAGATCCCCCAGGACTTCTCCATCGACGGCCACGTGGGCAACGCCTGGCGCATGATCCGGGGCGACCGGGACTACCACGTCGAGATCCGCTTCGACACCGCCTTCGCCGAGACGATGAGCGACACGCTCTGGCACCGCACCCAGACCATCGAGCGCCACGACGACGGCTCGGCGACGTTCCGGTGCACCGTCTCGGGTCTTGAGGAGATCGTCTGGTGGGCGCTCTCGATGGGGCCGCACTGCGAGGTCGTCGCGCCGGCCGAACTCCGCGAGCGAGTGCGCGAGGCCGCGGCGCGGACCGCGGCGCTCTACGCCGGGACGCCGCCGGCGGAGGGCGCCGTCTCTTCGCGATGACGAAAAACGCCCGCCCCGCGGTCGCGGAGCGGGCGCGAAGAACTGGGGGGCCGTCCGCCCGGATCAGCAGGAGCGGCCGAAGTTGGTCAGCACGAGGTTGAGGTCGAGGAACGTGACCGCGCCGTCGCCGTCCACGTCGCCCGGGATCCCCGATCCGACCGAGCCGAACGCGCTGAGCACCGCGTTGAGGTCGGCCATGTCCACCACCCCGTTGCCGCTGACGTCCGCGTCGCATGCGCCGCGGGCAACCAGAGAGAATCCGAAGATCTCGCGCACGGGGTTGGCGGCGCTGGGCTCGGGGAAGGTGTTCGCGGCATAGGAGTTGATGCCCTGCACGCTCACGTCCAGCGTGCCGCCGTCGGCGGAGATGCCAAGGACGGCGTAGTTGAAGGTGTCGGGCGAGTAGAAATCCACCGGGCCGCGCGCGGTGTTGGCGGACGGGTCGCCCTCGCGACGAACGTTGAACAGGTAGGGACTGGCCGGGTCGATCCCGAGGGGCTCGACGCTCGCGCCCTGGGCGGTCACGGCGGCGTTGGCGAGCGCCTGGATGTTGGAGAACGTGTGGTTGGTCACCGCGTCGGGGCCCCCCGCGCCGATCGGGCCCGCGACGATGCTGTACACCCGGTCCAGCCGGTGGTAGGTGGACTGCTGGGTGATGTCGTCGAAGTAGCCGAGCTCGTTCACCCGGGCCTGGTGGTCGTCGGTGGAGAGGAAGACGACGTTCTTGATGCCGTTGTCCTTCAGGAACCTCATGAGGGTGTTGCGCTCGGCGCGGTACCCGCCCATCCACGACTTCCCGCCGTCCAGCCCGGAGCCGATCTGGCCCAGCTGGTCGATCGGCGAGGAGATCGAGATGATCTTCCAGGTCACCCCATTGGCCTTGGCGTCCAGGAGCGTCTGCTGCAGCCACGCCCGCTGCGTCGCGCCGAGCATGGTGCGATTGGGGTTGTCGGCGCGGGGGCCCGCGTCGTCGGCGTTGCCGGGGCTCTTCTTGAGGCGGATGTCGCGATAGGAACGGTCGTCGAGCTGGATGTAGGCGACGTTCTTGCCCCAGCGCACGGCGCGGTACTGCGACAGGGTTCCGTCGGTGCGCGGGTCGGAGGGTGCCGAGACCGCGTCCTCGCGGATCGGCTGATAGTCCTTGTACGCCTGCACGAACGCCGCGAACCCGCCGTTGCGGTTCATGAACGTGCCGGTCGTGTTGGCGTCCTTGGCAGTGTCGAGGTCGCCGTTGACCGCGTTGGCCGGCGCGCCGCCGTTGATGTACTGGCGGTTGCCCAGCTCGTGGTTGTCGAGCAGCGTGTAGTTGCTCTGCGCCGCGAACATGCCGGTCAGCCCGGGGAACGTGCCGGAGGGCGTCGGAGCGAACTGCTCGCGGTACTTGCGGCGGTAGTCGTTCACGATCGAGGCGATGTCCGCCGCGGGCAGGGTGTTGTTGGTGGCGCTGGGCACGAACGCCGCCGGCGAGATGCTCGTCGTCGTCTCGTAGATCGTGTCGCCGATGAAGATGAACGCGTCGAGGTTGAGCGAGGCGAAGTTGATCGTCGAGGAGTAGGGGCGCCACTGGCCGTCGCAGTCGCCCGAGAAGCCGAATCGGACCGCGACGCGAGCGCTCGACGCCGGCGCGGTCTTCAGGCGGCCCACCGGGCTCACCGTCTGGTCCGGCGCGACGAAGCGGTAGTAGTACGCCGTGCCGGGGGTCAGCCCCGTCACCAGCGTCTTCGCCACCGAGTCGCGCGCGGCCGGGTCCGTCGTCGCCGCCACGCTCGCCGCGATCGACGAGAACGAAGCGTCCGGCGACAGCTGGAGCGTCAGAGACAGCGGCGTCGTCGGCGCCGCGCTGTCCACCGCTCGGGTCCAGACCACCACCGACGTGGCGTCCGCATCGCCCGCGGCAACGCCGAGGAACGAAGTCGGACGGGCCAGAGCCGCCGAGGCGCAGAGGCCGGCGGCAAAGACAACGAGCGCGCGCGAGACGGGCTGGGGCATGATGACCTCACCAGGAGGAATTGGGCGGCAGCGCGGCGACCCGCGCTTTGCTCCCGACGCTACAGGCCGCGCTCCGCCCGCTCGCCCGGCGCCGCATCAACCTCTCGCCAAGATGCGCTCCACCTCGAAGGCCAACCCCTCGGGGCAAACCCCTTGTCTTCCGGTGGCCTCAACCGTCGGGTCGGCGCAGCCTCATCGCGTCGCGACGGAGGCCGGCGCGGAAGTCCGGGTGCGCCAAGGCGATGAGCGCCTCGGCCCGCTCCCGCAGCGTCAGCCCCCACAGGTTCGCCGCCCCGTGCTCGGTCGCCACCCAGTGCACGTGCCCCCGCGTCGTCACCACCCCGGCCCCGGGCTTGAGTTCGGCGACGATCCGCGAAACCGCCCCGCCCGCCGCCGTCGAGGGCAGCGCGATGATCGCCTTGCCCCCGGCCGACAGCGCGGCGCCGCGGACGAAATCCATCTGCCCGCCGATGCCCGAGTAGACCGCGTGCCCGATCGAGTCGGCGCAGACCTGGCCCGTGAGGTCGATCTCGATCGCGCTGTTGATGGCCGTCACCGAGGGGTTCTTGCGGATCAGCGCCGTGTCGTTGGTGCGGTCGCAGGGGTGGAACTCGACCAGCGCGTTGCCGTGCACGAAGTCGTACAGCCGCCGCGACCCGGCGACGAAACTCGTCACCGTCCTCCCCGGGTGCACCGCCTTGCGCCGGTTGGTGACCACGCCGCCCTCGATGAGCGGGATCAGCCCGTCGGAGAACATCTCGGTGTGCACACCCAGGTCGTGCTTGTTCCCCAGCCGCGCCAGCACCGCGTCCGGGATCGCCCCGATGCCCGTCTGGAGCGTCGCCCCGTCCTCGACCAGCCCCGCGACGATCTCGCCGATGCGCGACTCCACCGCCGTCGGCGCCGCCGCGGCGCGCGCCGGCAGTTCCCGCTCGGTGCGCACCCACGCGCTGAGCCGCGACGCCTCCACCGCCGTGTGCCCGCGGGTCTCGGGCATGCGTCCGTTCACCTCGGCGATGAGCAGGGGCGCCGAGTCCGCCGCGGCCCGGGCGGCATCGCACGACGTGCCCAGCGTGTGCAGCCCGTGCCCGTCCGGGGGCGACAGGCACAGCAGCGCCGCGTCGAGCCGGATGCGCCCGCCGGTGAACAGCGCCGGGATGTCCGACAGGAACACCGGGGCGTAGTCGGCGCGCCCCTCGCGGATCGGCCCCCGCGCGTTCGCGCCGGTGAACAGCGAGACCGAGCGGATCCGCCCCTCGAGCCCCGGCGCGAGGAACGCCGACGCGCCCTCGGTGTGCATGTGATACAGCGTCACGCCTTCGAGATCGGCCCGCGCCGCGAGCGCGTCGAGCAGCGCCACCGGGGTCGCCGCTGCGCCGTGCACGAACACCCGCATCCCGCTCCGGATGCCCGCCACCGCCTCCGCCGCGGACCGCGCCTCGAGGCCCATGCCGCGATCCTACCCGCTTGCCCGCGCCGGCCCGATGCCGACAATGTCGCCGAGGGACGCCCCGCCATGTCACCCACGCCCACCGCGCACGATCCGCTCGCCGTCGACCCCGCCCTCGCCATCGCCGTCTACGAGCAGGCGTGCGAGAACGTCCGACACATCCGCAACGAGCGCATCTGGTACGGCAACATCTACGTCGCGGTCATCGCCGGCGGCCTCGCGTCGCTCCCGCGCGACCTGGCCGATGCGCAGAACCGCCGCCTCGCGACCATCGTCCTCGTCGTCCTGCTGCTCTTCTCCCTCGCCTCTCTGCTCTCAAGCATCCGCCTGGTCGCCGAGCTCCGCCAGGGCCTGCGCAACCTGCACCGCGTCGTCGAGCAACAGAAGATCGGCCACCTCACCGGCCCGGTCATGCTGGGGCACGGCGTCACCTCCAGCCTGCCCGTCCGCTGGGTGTTCCCGATCTTCTACGCCTCGACGACCGCCTCGCTCGCCGCGCTGCTCATCCAACACCTGCGCCGCTGACGCCCGCCGCTCAGGCCTTGTCCATCGAGTAGAAGAACTTCGCCTCCACGATCTTCCCGTCCCTCACCGTGTACAGGCAGGTCTCGCTCATGTTCATGCGGCGGCCCGCCATCGGCCCCTCGTGGTGCGTGCAATCCATGCTCATCTCGCACACGAACTGGTCGCCGTTCACCAGAGGCTTGCCGACCGAACCGCCGTGCACCGTCGTGGTCTTCATCCACTGCTCGCTCATCGCGAGCAGGCTGTTCTTGCCCTCGATCACCCGCTTGTAGGGCGATCCGGGCATCTCCATCGCCTCCACGTGCCGCGCGTTGTCGGCGTACAACTCGCGCATCGCCTCCTGATACTTGCCCGTGCTGCAGAGATCATGCAAACGCTTCGCGACGGTGGCCGTGTCCATGGTGAGTACCTCCTCGCACATCCTAAGCGAGCCCGGCGTCGTCTCCAAGACCGCCTGTTCACTCACCGGGCTTCGCTCAGAACGATCTCGTTTCCCTCCGAGTCTTTCATGATGCAGAACGTCCCCCAGGGCTGGCGCTGCGGCGGCTTGGCGAACTCAACTCCCTTCGCCCTCAACTCCTCGTACGTCCTCTCCACGTCGTCGCATTCCCACGACGTGTTCGCGAACGTCCCGATCCGGTCCTCCTGACCCTCCGGCGTGAACAGCGCCACCCCCGTCTCCCCCTTCGGCGGCCGAACCTCGATCCACCGCCGCCCCGGCCCCATCGGCTGGTCCGTCACCAGCGCGAAGCCCAGCACGTCCAGGTAGAAGCGCAGCGCACGGTCCGGATCGCGCACGCAGATGCCGATGAACTTGATCTTCTTGATCACGGCGAGACTCCTCGTTCCCCGGCTGCCGAAACTACCCCGAGACACGCGGAAAGCCAGCGCCGCGCCCGGTCTTCGCGGCATCACGCGACTTCCTCTGCTATACCAGCACACGGTATAGTGGAGGTGTGGAGCAGATACACCTCGACGCCTTCGTCATCGACGCGCTCCTGCCCGACCTTGTCGGTCACGACAGGCGCCCCGCCGCCCTGGTCGTCTACCTCGCGCTCTACCGCCGAGCCGCCCGGGCGGGGTGGTCCGTCCGCCTCAGCCACCGGGCCATCGCCGACGCCACCGGCCTCTCGCGCAGCGCGGTCCAGAGCGCCCTCGCTCATCTCCAACGCCGCGTGCTGATCTCCACCACCCGCGCTGCTCCCACCGCCGTGCCCCTGCACAAGGTGCACCGCCCTTGGCTCAGGCTCGCCGGCGGGGGTTGACCGCGCCCGGATCAGACGACACGCTTGAGCCAGCCCCACTGATGGAAGGAGAACAGGTTCCTCTGCCACAGCGCATCATCGCGCTGGAAGCCGGGGTTCGCGGGCAGGAACTCCTCCACCGCCTCGTACGGTCCCGGTCCGAAGGTCGGCAGCACCGGGTGGCCGTTGATGTTCGTGTCCTCGACCACCAGATGGTGCCCGACCGCGACCAAACCCTTGTACGCCTCGAGTTCCGCCCGCACGTGCCCCTTGCTGTGATCGGAGTCGAGGATCACCATGCCGCCACCCGACGGCAGGCCCTCGCACGCTCGGCGCACCGTCTCGGGGCTCGCCGAATCGCCCACGACCAGCCGCACCCGCGGGTGCTTCAGCGTGTAGGCCAACGGCTGAGGCGCGATGTCCACCCCGACCACCACCGCCTCGGCCGGCGCTCCCATGAGGTCCAGCATCGACGCCAGGTAGAGCAGCGATCCCCCGGCGAACACCCCCGTCTGCACGATGAAGGCAGGCCTCTGCCGGAACAGCAATTCCTGATACACCTGCAGATCAAGCGGGCACTGCTGGATCGGATACCCCAGAAACGTGTTGCGCGGCCAGGTGTCTCTCGAGTGGTACCACTCGGTGTGGAACGCGTCGACCATCGCCGCCTTCGGATCTTGCTGATGCATGCACCGAGCGTAGCGGCTTACCATGCGCCGATGACCGCCGACCATCCCCCGGGCGGCGACCCCCGGACTTGCACCCGGACTTTCCGTTGCCGCACTCGAGCCTCTCGTCCATGTCGCCGACGTCGAGGCCTCCCTCGCCTTCTACGCGCTCCTCGGCTTCCGGCGGCGGGGCGATCTGAAGGCGCCCGACGGCCGCACGCGATGGGCCAGCGTCGTCAGCGGCGCCGCCGGCTTGATGTTCGCCCAGGCCGATCCCGACCCGTCCCCGAGCAGCAGGCCGTTCTCTTCTACATGTGGTCCGCCGACCTCGCCGCCCTGCGCGCACACCTGCTCGCGTCAGGCGTAAGCGACGGCGGCGCCTTCTGCGGCGCTCCCGGCCCCCGTCCCGTCCGCCGAGTCGTGTTCACCATCACGCACCCCGGCTACTCCCCCGGAGGCGAGTTCCGCCTTCACGACCCCGACGGCTACTGCATCCTCATCGGGCAGAGCGGCTGACCCCGTCACCAATGGAGCGGACCGGGATCGAACCGGCAACCCCTAGCTTGCAAAGCTAGTGCTCTCCCAATTGAGCTACCGCCCCGTCGAACCGCCCACATCATATGGTTGCAGGTGTCGCCACACCCGGCGCGCGCCCGCGCGTCCTCGCGCTTGCCACCCCGACTGGTCCGCCAGAGAATCACCCGCTGTTTTTCCGTCAAGCGTCGCCCCGGCCCGCACTGCTGCTCCGAGAGGATCTGCTCCCCATGAAACCCTCCGCCTTCCACCCAGCCGGCGCCCCGGCCGCCACCGCGGCAGCCTGCGACATCGGCATGGTCGGCTTGGCCGTCATGGGCGCCAACCTCGCGCTGAACATGGCCGACCACGGCTTCGCCACCGCCGCCTACAACCGCACCACCTCCGTCGCCGAAGCGTTCATCAAATACAACGCCCAAACCCCAGGCGGCCTCCACGCCTTCGCCGATCTCAAGGACTTCGTCCGCTCCCTCAAGCGGCCCCGCCGCATCACCATCCTCGTCAAGGCCGGGCCCGGCACCGACGCCGTCATCGATTCGCTCACGCCCCTCCTCGACAAGGGCGACTGCATCATCGACGGCGGCAACGCCCACTGGGAGGACACCATCCGCCGCGAGAAGGCCCTCCGCGACAAGGGCCTGCTCTTCGTCGGCTCCGGCGTCTCCGGAGGCGAACTCGGCGCCCGCTTCGGCCCCTCCCTCATGCCCGGGGGCGACGAGGAAGCTTGGAACATCATCAAGCCGGTCTGGACCGCCATCGCCGCCAAGGTCGACGCGCGCAGCGGCAAGCCGCTCCTCGGCGGCGAGCCCGGCACGCCGGTGGTCGCCCCCCCCGGCGTCGCCGTCGAGCCCTGCGCCGCGCACATCGGCCCGCGGGGCGCCGGGCACTACGTCAAAATGGTCCACAACGGCATCGAGTACGGCGACATGCAGATGATCTGCGAGGCGTACGACCTGCTCCGCCGCATCGTGGGCCTCACGCCCAACGAGTGCGCCGCCGTCTTCGCCGACTGGAACACCGGCGAACTCGATTCCTTCCTCGTCGAGATCACCGCCGACATCCTCCAGCAGAAAGACCCGGTCACCGGCAGGCCCTTCGTCGATGTCGTCCTCGATGCCGCCGGCCAGAAGGGCACCGGCAAGTGGACCAGCGTCAGCGCGCTCGACCTGGGCGTCCCCGCCGCGACCATCGCCGAGGCCGTCTTCGCCCGTCTCATCAGCGCTGTCAAGGACGAGCGCACCGCCGCCGCGAAGACGCTGAGAGGCCCCGCCCACGCCCACTACGACGGACCGAAGGACCTCTTCGTCGCCTGCGTGCGCGACGCCCTCTACTGCTCCAAGATCTGCTCCTACGCCCAGGGCTTCCAACTCATCTCGGCGGGCGCCAAGGAGCAGGGCTGGACGCCCGACTTCAAGAGCATCTCCGCCATCTGGCGAGGCGGCTGCATCATCCGCGCCCGCTTCCTGCACGAGATCGCCGAGGCCTACCACGCCCGGCCCGACCTCCCCAACCTCATGCTCGCGCCCTTCTTCGCCGACGCGCTGAATGCCAAGCAACACAACTGGCGCCGCGCCGTCTCCACCGCCGCCACCCTCGGCGTGCCTGTCCCCACCTTCTCCTCCGCCCTCGCGTACTACGACTCCTACCGCTCCGAGACCCTCCCCGCCAACCTCCTGCAGGCCCAGCGCGACTACTTCGGCGCCCACACCTACGAGCGCACCGACCAGCCCCGCGGCAACTTCTTCCACCTCGACTGGCCGGAGAAGAACCGCCCGCAACTCCAAGTCGAGGGCGGCGGAGGGCACTAAGGCTCTTGCCGAAACGCGTCTCGCAACCCTCCGATCAGCGCGGGCAGGTCGACTGCGACGGTGTTCCACACGACGTCGAGATCGACATCGTAGTAGGCGTGGATCAGCCTGTGCCGCATGGCGATGATGTCGGCCCATGGCAGGGATGCAGCGCGCTCACGCCCCGCAGCGCTCACCTTCGACGCCGCTTCTCCGATGATCTCGATGCACTTGACGATCGCGAGCACGAGCATGCGATCGGAGTCCAGATCAGCCCGGGTCCGCCCATCGGCGAAGCCCGCAGCATCCATCGCGGCGTCAAGCATGTGGCGGAGCCGGGCGTCGTCATCCTGCCGCATACTCAAGCCTCGCCCGGCGCATGACGTCGTCTCGGAAGTGCCGGCTCAGATCGCCGGGCGTGCGCACGTCCGCTCGGCGTCCGAAGACCGCGGACAATTCCCGTTCGAGCCGCGCCAACCCGAGAAACCCAACCCGCCATGCCGGCTCGAACTCCACGAGCACATCCACATCGCTGTCGGAACGAAAATCCCCGCGCAGCGCCGATCCGAAGATCGACAGCCGCCGGACGCCATGCCGCCGGCAGACCTCGGCGATCACCTCCTGCGGCGGGCACTCGAACGCGTCCAACATGCGCGCCATGTTACTCCGCAGGGACCGGCTGCTTCCCAACGGACGGACCATCCGCCATCGTCGGAATCACACCCACCGTGATCCCCGTCGCCTGCTCCCCTCCCCGATAGACCCGCTGCGTCGCCCTCACGAAGTCGCCCTCCTTCGCCTCGAAGATGTTCGGCACGAAGGTCTGGGGGTTCAGGTCCACCAGAGGGAACCACGTGCTCTGCACCTGCACCTGGATCCTGTGACCCTTGCGGAACGTGTGCAGCACGTCCTGCAACGGCAGCCGCACCCGCGTCGGCCTGCCCGGCTCGAAGGGCTCGGGCCTCTCGTACGAGTCGCGGAACTTCCCGCGGATCACCTCGCTCCGCACCATCTCGTGGTAGTTGCTCATGGGCCGCGTCCGCTCCTGCCGCGACGGCGTACGCGAGGCCGCGTTCGTCGCGTCCCCGAGGGGCGGGTCCTTCTCCTCCGCCGGGTGCACGTCGATCACCTTCACCACCCAGTCGCTGTCCGTCCCCGTCGTCGATACCCACAGGTCCGCGAGCATCGGGCCGGCCAGGGTCACATCCTCGGCGAGCACCGCCGTCGTGTACGACAGCACGTCCGGACGCCGCGCCGCGAAGCGCTGGTCGTCCGTCATGTACTCCCGCGTCATCCCGATCGCGATGTCCTCGATGAACGGCACGGGCTTCGCCGGGTCGCTCACGTACTCATCGAACGCCGGCGCGCCCGACCCCGCGACCCCCGCGCTCGGCGCCGCCCACGACGGCGCGCCCCCCGCCCGGAGGCAGAGCGGGCTCTCCCTCCGCGCGGCCGGCGGCCACCGG
>CANJRL010000052.1 GCA_947476675.1 Phycisphaerales bacterium | reverse complement strand
CGACACCGCTGCTGGACCGGGGCCGCGCCGGCGCAATCGTTGGAAGACCGTCCTCCTTGTCGTCGGAGGGGTGGTGGTCCTTGCGGTGGTGGTGGCGGCTGCGGCGCTTCCGTCGATCGCGGGCTCGCTGGCGCCGGGCCTGGTTGCGGGCGCGGCGAAGGGCAGCATCGCGGGCTCGGTGTCGGTGCAGAAGGTGCGGGTGTCGTGGGGCGGGCCGCAGGTGGTCGAGGGGCTGCAGATCCGCGACCCCCAGGGGCGCGTGGTCGCCGACATCACGGCGAACGCGTCGAAGGGGCTGATCGGGCTGGCCCTGGCGGCGGGGTCGATGGACGTGGGGACCGTGTCGCTGCGCGGGAAGGTGGATGTCGAGCAAACGGACAAGGGCAACACGCTGCAACTGGCGCTCGCCGCGCCCCCGGGCACGCCGGCGACCGGGGGCGGCGCCGGCGCGCCGTCCGGGGGACCGAGCAAACTGCCCGCGTCGCTCTCGGCGCGGCTCGTCGTCGAGGGGCTGTCGATCTCGTACACCGACAAGGGAGGCGCGATCCCGGGCGGGCCGAAGTCGGCGGTGATCCCCGACATCAAGGGCGAGGCGGTGGTGGCGGTGGGCAAGCCGATCACGGCGAAGTTCGGCGGGGCAGGCACCGTCGACGGCAAGCCGACGACGCTGTCGATCGACGCGGTGGTGAGCGGCTGGTCAACGCCGGACGGGAAGGTGACCCCGGAACTGGCGACGATCGACGGCGTCGCGGAGGCCTCGCTGCCGGCGCCGATCGTCGCGGCGCTGGCCGCGGGGCCGGGCGTGAAGGAGCCGGCTCGATCGCTGATCAACGGGGTGCTCGCCGGTCCGAGGAACAACCTCGGTGAGCAGGTGGTGGCGCTTGCGATCAAGGCAAAGGGAGACGCGAAGCGGACCGACGCGCTGCTGAACCTGGCGGCGGGAGGCGCCACGGTGGACGTCGAGGCGGTCGCGACCAACGCCATGGGGCCCAACGGGCGGGTGATGCTGAGCAAGCCCGGCGTCGCGACGGTCATCCTCACGCCGGCGATGGCGGCGGCGGTCACCGACGGACCCAGCGGCCCGCTGCTGGTGCTGGATCAGCCGGTGACGGCGACGGTGCGCATCGATGCGCTGGACGCGCCGGTTCCCGCCGGCGCGCTCGACCTGCGGGGGGCGAAGGCGGCGATCGCCCTGGAGACCTCTGCGATTACGGGATCGGTGCGCCCGGCCGGGCAGCAGCCGATGGCGCTGCAGGCCGAGCCGCTGCGCGCCACCGTGGCGTCCGAGGACTTCGGCAAGGGCGTTTCGGTGAGAGCGACCGGCGCGGCGACACTGGACGGCAGGCCCGCGGGCAATCTCGCGGTGGACGTGCAGGCATCGGGACTGCTCGATGACAAGGGCGCGCCGCGAGGGCTGCCCTCCGCGATGAACGGCCGCGCGGAGATCAAGGGTCTCGCGACGGCGATCCTGGCGCCGTTCGTGAAGGGTGCGCCGCTCGATTTGGAGCGCGACATCGGCCCGGCGCTGAACGTGCTCTTCCAGGCCCAGTCGCAGAACGACGAGACCGGCCTGACGCTGGCGATGGAGGCGGCGAACCTGGCGCTCAAGGCCGCGGCGGCGACCGACGGGAAGCGCCTGCGCACCACCGGCGACGGCGTGGAGGCGACCATCCGCAACGCCTCGCCCGTGCTGGCGGCGGCGCTGAAGGACGCGGGGGTGTCGGTGCGCGGCGGCGCGCTCCGCGCCACGGTGAGCAACCTTGACCTGGCGCTGGGCGGGCCGATCGCGCCGGACAGGATCAGGGCCGATGCGCGCGTCGAGGCGGCGCCGATGTCGCTGGCGGTGAACGAGCAGGAGCGGATCGACCTGAGCACGCTGACGGCGACCGCGAGCCTCGCTCCGGGTGAGCCCGCGCGCGCCACGCTGGCCTCCGAGGCCCTGTACGGGGGCGCGCCCTTCGAGGTGGGCGCCGACATGGCGGTGGCGAACCTGTTCGGGAAGGACGGCAAGGTGAACGCGATGGCGGCGCGGCCGGTCGGCGTCATCCGCGTGAACAACGCTCCTTCGGCGCTGCTCAACCTCGCCGGGCAGACCCCCGAGATCGCCCTGGCCCGCGACCTGATCGGGCGCTCGATGACGCTCACCGTGAACGCGGCCGAGGGCAAGGGCGGGACCGACATCGTGGCGGATCTCAAGGCCGGTGGGCTGACCACGAACGCGAGCGCGGGGCTGACGCCGGAGCGGGTGGAACTCCGCGGCGTGACAGGTTCGGCGGTGCTTTCCCCGGCGCTCCTCGGCCGGATCATCGAGACCTACGCGAAAGACCTGAAGCAGCGTCCGACGCTGGCGCAGCCGACGCCGCTGAACTTCGAGGTGGGGCCGATGGCGATCCCGCTCAAGGGCGGGAAGGCGGACATGGCGAACGCGACACCGATCAAGGCCAAGGCGACGCTTGCCGCGCCGCTGGCGATGCGGGGGCTGGACCTTGGCGGGGAGCGCACGGCGGACATCGGGGTGCGAGGCCTGGCGGTGGAGGCCGCGTGGTCGCTGGCGGAGAACGGCCCCAAGGAGGGCAACGTGAGGGCCCAGGTGTTCGACCCGCGCGGGGACGCTCCCGTGGCTCTGCTCCTGGCGAGGGCGAATCTCTCGCGCAAGGGTGCGCCGGAGGTCGCGGTGGACCTGGCGGAGATCGACACCGGGCGGCTGGACGAGACGCTGGGCATGCCGGGGCTGACGTCGCTCTCGCTGGGGTCCCCCGCCGCGCTGACCGCGACGCTGCGCCCTCTCGGCGCGGATGGCGCCCAGCAGGCCGAGGTGGGGGTGAAGTCGCCCCGGCTCACGACCGCCGCGGCGGTCGAGGTGCGGAAGGACCGCGCCGTGCTCACCAAGCCGATGGACGTGTCTTGGGCCATCGATAAGAGGTGGGCTTCGAGGTATCTGACGCCCTCGGAGGGCGGGAGACCTCCGGCGGTCGCGCTGAGCGCGGATGCGCCGCTGACGGTGAGGGTCGACCGCCTGGCGATCGCGACGGGCGAAGGATCCGGCCCTCTGCGCGCCGGGGTGTTCGAGATCGCGGCGAAGGCGAGCCTGCAGAACGTGGCCCTCGTGACCGCGGAGAACCTGCCGATGAAGATCGGTGCGGCGGAGGCGACGATCCGGACCGTCGGCGTTGCCGCCACCGATCAGGCGCTCGGCTTTGACGTGTCGCTTCGCGGGGTGAGCGGCCCCGAGGGGCAGGGCGACGCCGGGGAGATGAAGGCGAGCGGGACGGTCGGGCGATTCGCGGATGCCTCCGGGAAGCCGCTGCCCGAGTCCGCGGAGGTGACCCTGGACGCGGACGGGCGCTTGCCGACGGCGCTGGTGGACGCGCTCGGCGGCGGGGGCGACAAGATCAACGAGTTGCTCGGGACGACGACGCAGGTGAAGGCGCAGGCGCGGGGCCTCTCGAAGAACGGCGGCACGCTGAGCGCGACGGTCGGCGCCGCGCGCGCGGACGCCGCCGTGGAGGGGCGCATCGAGAACGGCGTGTTCCGCTCGAGCAAGCCGATCACGGCGACGGTGCGCGAGATCACGCCGAGGCTGTCGCAACTGACCATCGAGCAGGCGCTGCCTCTGTTCACCAAGTTCGAGAAGCGGCGCGAGGACGGGCCGGCGCGGTTGACGGTGACCGACCTGGCCCTGCCGATCAAGCCCGAGATCGCGTCGAAGCCCGGAGGGCCGCCCGACGAGGTGGACCTGCGGAAACTCAACGGGCTGATCCGTCTTGAACTTGGGCCGGTGCGGTACGACTCGGGCGATCTGCTCTCCGGGATGCTCAATCTGAAAAGCCTGGTGCCGGACGTGAAGGAGAAGGGCTCGATGTTCAACCGCTTCCCGCCTCTGGAGGTCCGAGTGACCAACGGGGTGGCGGAGTATGACCGCACGGTGTTCCCGGTCGGCGAGTTCACGATCGAGACGCGGGGCAAGGTCGACCTGGCGGCGAAGCAGATGGACCTGATCGTCTACGTGCCGCTGGTCGGCGTGGCGGACGAGTTCCTGGGCGTGTTCCGCTCTGTCCCCGGGCTGAACAACTCGGCGAACGTGCCGTTCCGGGTGAAGGGGCCGTTCGGGAAGGCCGTGCCGGTCCCCGCGCCGGACCTGATCCTGAAGGACGCTCTCGGGGACGTGAAGAAGGACCCGGAGAAGGTGATCGAGGACATCGGGAAGGGCATCGAGGACCTGATCAAGCGCCGCAAGAAGTGAGGCGGATCGTCAGCCCTTGAGGCGGTCGCGCATGGCGCGGAGGGCCTGCTTCTCCTCATCGGTGAGCGCGCCGCGCGGGGGCGGGGCGATGCGCAGGACGGCGTAGAAGTCGCCGCTCTTCCCGTCGGCGGCGGTGATGCCGCGCCCCCGGAGCCGCAGACGAGCGCCGCTGGCCGCTCCCTCGGGGATGGTGACCTCGACCGCGCCGCGAGGCGTGTCGACGTTGGCCCGGCCTCCGAGAGCGGCATCGAACATCGAGATGGTCAGGTCGGTGATCAGGTCGAGGCCCTCGCGGCGGAGGGTGGGGTGGGGCTGGACGCGGATGGTGAGGATGAGCTCTCCGCGCCCGCCGCGACCTCGCTGGCCCTGGCCTCGGAGGCGGAGTTTGGCCCCGTCGGCGACGCCGCGGGGGATGGTGACGTCGATGGTTTCGGTCTCGCCGCCGCGATCGATCTGGAGCGTGGTGACGCCCCCCTCCATCGCGGTGAGGACTGGGATCTCGATGGCGTGCTCGATGTCGGCCTCGCGGGCGCGGCCCGGGGCCTTGGCGCGGGCGCGTCGGGATGGCGGCTCGTCGTCGGCTGCGCCGGTGCGCTGGCCGAAGAACTCCTCGAAGATCGAGCCGATGTCCTCGCCCTCGAAGGGGTTGGCGCCCTGGCCTCCCGGGGAGGCGACATTGGTCCACGTGTACGTGCCGGCGCGGGGCCCCCACTCTCCGCGGGCGGCGTGGGCGCCGGCGCTCCCGGGGCTGCCGGCCCCTGTGACACCGCTGGCGTACGCCTCATGGCCGACCTGGTCGTAGACCCTGCGCTTCTCCTCGTCGGAGAGGATGTCGTAGGCCTCCTGGACCTCGGCGAAGCGCTTGGAGGCGTCGGCGGCTTTGTTGACGTCGGGGTGGAGTTCGCGGGCCAGGCGGCGGTGGGCGGCGCGGATGTCGTCCTTGCTTGCGGAGCGGTCGATGCCGAGAACGGCGTAGTAATCGCGGGCGCGGGCCATCAAGGTGCATCGTAGGTTGAGGCGGCGCGGTGCGCGTCAGAGAGGGCGCAGGGCGTCGTTCCAGGCTCGTGCGAAGGCCTCCGCCGAGGGGCGCTGGGCGGCGACGCCGCGGAGGTCGAGCACGAGGGGGCGGGTGTAGGAGGCGGTCGCGAGGGCGACGAGGTAGGAAGGCAGGTCGAGCCGTCGCTGGGAGGGCAGGGCCGGTCTAGCGATCGCGAGCGAGTGCGGCACGGGGCTGAAGCCGGCGGCGATGTCGGGCACGCGGCGGGTAACCCCGTCGAACTCGGTGAGGAGCGCCGAGGCGAGCCTGGGGCCCGCGCGGCTGGCCTCGGCGGCGGGGTCGAGACCGCGGAGAAGCAGAGCCGCGGGGTCGAGCCCCAGCCTGAGATGGTCGTGCGCGGGCCGGGAGGGAACGGCGAAGTCTGCGAGATCGACTCCGGCGGCGTCGGCGTGGTGGGCGAGGGAGGTGAGCACCTGCTCGGCCGGGTCGGCGTCACCGCTCCGTGGAGGGAAGGACACGCAGACGACGGCGTCGCCGGGCTCGAGCCGCGCAAGGTCGGAAGCGAGGTCGACGGCCTGGGCGACGGCGTCGGCGGCGCGGTCGGCGTGGGCGGGGTCGGCGAAATGCTCGGGTGGGATCCAGAGGTCGAGCCCGGCGAAGCGGAGTTGGCGGCGCCTCAGGTTGGCCGCCAAGTCGCGCCGGGCGGAACGGTCGAGATCGCGGGGGCGCATCCCCGGCGCCGCGGCGTCGAAGCGCAGCGCGGCAAAGCCGGCGTCGGCGGCCCATTGAAGGAGCGCCGGGACGGTCGCGAACGACAGCCCGGCGAGCGACACGCCCAGCGCCGGCGGTGGTGGGAAGCCGGGTGTCATGGCGTTGGTTGTAGACGGTTTGGGGGGGCGGTGCGCCGCCGGCGCCGCGACTAGGATGGGTCCATGTCCGCCGGGATTGCATCGCCGGAGGTCGGACCCGCCGGGTCATCGCGGCTGCTCGACGCGGTGCAGGCGGTGTGCCTTGCCGCGGGGCTTGCGTCGATCGCCACCGCCGCGGTGACGGCGATGGCGCTCTTCCCGCGGATGCGCGCGATGTCGGTCGCGATCCCCGGCTATGCCGCGGCGCCGGACCTGCACTGGGTGATCGCGGCGGGCGCCGTCATGCACCGTGTGTTCGTGATCGTCGGGTGGGCGGCGCTGGTGTGTGCGGGGACGGCGCTGGCGCTGCTGCTGGCGTCCGGGTTCGCGGCGCGGCGGCTGAGGGCGAGACCGCCGGTCGGGCGGATCCTGATGCTGGGCGCCGCGGCGGGTTTGCTGGGGTTTCAGAGTTGTGCGCTGACGCCCCGGATGACCGCGCACCTCGGGGTGTTCCACGAGGCGGCGAGGGCCGGGCGCGAGGCCGAGGCGCGGGAGGCCCGGGCGGAGTTCGACGCGCTGCACCCGGCGGCGAATCGGGTGCTGGGGCTCGGAGCCTTGGGCATGATGGGGGCGATGGCGCTGGCGCTGCGCGCGTGCGGGCGGGGCGCGGAGGCCGGGCGATGATCGAGGCCGAGGGCGGGGAGATCCCGTTCGATCTGCCGCGCGTGACGGGGGCGCAGCGCGAGCGGGCCGCGGCGCTGCTCAAGGCACTTCGCCAGCGGTACCCCGACGCGAGGTGCGCCCTGCGCTACACCGCGCCCCACGAGTTGCTGGTCGCGACGATTCTGAGCGCCCAGACGACGGACATCGGCGTGAACAAGGCGACGCCGGCGCTCTTCGCGCGGTTCCCGAAGCCGGCGGACTACGCCCGGGCGACGGCGGCGGAGATCGAGCCGTACGTGCGCTCGCTGGGGTTCTTCCGGAACAAGGCCCGGGCGGTGCAAGCCGCGATGTCCGAGGTGGCGACGATCCACGGGGGTGAGACGCCGCGACGCATGGACGATCTGCTGGCCCTGCGGGGCGTAGCGCGGAAGACGGCCAACGTGGTGCTGGGCAACGCGTTCGGGATCAACGTGGGGGTGGTGGTCGACACGCACGTCGAGAGGCTGAGCAAGCGGATGGGGCTCGCGCCGGCGAAGTCGACGGTGGCGGCGATCGAGCGGCGGCTGATGGCGCTGTTCCCGCGGGAGTCGTGGACCGATCTGTCGCACCTGCTCATCGCCCACGGGCGGGCGGTGTGCAAGGCGCGGGGGGCGCTCTGCGCCGAGGACGAGATCTGCCGCCGCTTCTGCTCGAACGCGAAGGCGATGCGGAGGGCGGGGTCGCCGAAGCGCGCCAAGCCGGCGAAGAACACCGCGCGGCGCAACGCCCCGGTCGGGAGGAAGGCGTGAGCCGCGTCGAGCAACTGCGGAGGCTGCACGCGGCGGACCCCTCCGACGCCGACGTGATGTACATGCTGGCGCAGGAGTTCGCGAAGGCCGGCGATGTCGGGGAGGCGGTCGCGTGGTTCGACCGGTGCCTCGCGGCCAGGCCCGACTACTGCTACGCGCACTACCACAAGGCGCGGGCGCTGGAGGGCGCGGGCCGGGTCGGGGAGGCGGTTGCCGCGCTGCGCGAGGGCGCCGCGGCGGCGCAGCGGTTCGGCGACGCCAAGGCGGCGGGCGAGATCGCCGCGTACCTCGATCAGATCGGCTGACGCATGGGCGGGCTGTTCGGTGAAGGCGGTGCTGGGGCGGCGAACACCGAGACGGTGACGGCGGTGAGGCCGGTGGGGCGCGAGGGGCGCCTGGTGAGCGTGATCGTTGGGAGACGGAGCGCGGGGCGGTTGCCTCCGGAGGTCGCCGAGCGCCTGGGCGTGCGCGCCGGGGAGTCGTGGACGGCCGAGATGGCCGGCGCCGTCGGGGCAGCGCACCGGACCGAGGCGGCGCACGAGGCGGCGCTCAAGCGGCTGTCGAGGCGGGCGCGGTCCGAGGCCGAACTCCGGGAGTGGCTCGGCTCGAAGGGGCACGCGCCGGGAGCGGTCGCGGAGGCGATCGACAGGCTCCGGGCGGCGGGACTGGTCGGCGATGCGGCGCTGGCCAGGGAGGTCGTCGCGCAGGCGCAGGCCAAGGCCCCCGCGGGGGCGGCGCTGATCGAGGACCGGCTGCGCCGCCGCGGGCTGGAGGCCGAGGCCGCCCCGCTCGTTGCTCGCTCGTCGGACGCGGAGGGTGCGCTGGCGCTCGCGAGGACGGAGGCGGCAACGCTGGCCCGCTCGGCCGACGCTGCAAAGGCGGCGCGGCGGATCCTGGGGGTGCTGGCGAGGCGGGGATTCGACCCGGCGTCCGCGGAGGAGGCGGTGCGCGCAGCGCTCGCCGAGCGCGGCGTGGCGCTCCCGGAAGGCGATTCGTATGATCCCTGATATGACTCCGCGCGGCCCCCTCCTGCGAATGCTCGCCCTGCCTTCGGCGATCGCCTCGTGCCTCTCCGGGTGCTCCACGCCGGCCAATCAACTCTGGACCGTGGACGGGGTCTCGGTCGCCGAGGCGGTGGACGGAGGCGAGGCGACGGCGGACCTCTCGCTCGGTGTGTCGCGCGGCGCCGACCGCTCGCGCTGGAACCGCACCACCCTCGTCGTGCCGGTCGGCACGGTGGCGCACCAGCCGACGTACGCGACGTCGCCGGCGGGCCTGTTCTCGCGCCCGGCGCCGCGGCACGGCGGGGCCTTCCCGACGCCCGAATCGTCCGTCGACGTGAGCGGCGACGCGGGCGACCGGGCGCTGGACGCCCTGGCCGAGCCCTTCGTTGCGGCGTCCGACATCGTGCTGTTCCCGCTCCGCGCGGCGCAGGGGCCTCCGTGGTCGGAGGCCTCGAGCCCGGGCGGGTCGTACGAGCGCTCCCCGGCGCCCCAACCCTGAGGCTTGCATGGCCCCCCCACCGCTCGACGATCGCGGCCTCCCTCCCGGCTACCCGCTGAACACGGAATGGGAGGTCACGCCCCGCGAAGCCAGGGCCATGCTCGCGGACCCGGCGTCGGGGGCGGTGCTGATCGACTGCCGCAGGCCCGATGAGCACGCGGCGGCGCGCATCGACGGGTCGATCCTCGCGCCGCTGCAGGAACTCGGCGCCCGTCTCGACGAGTTGCTCGCGCACGCGGACAAGACGGTGATCGTCCACTGCCATCACGGGCGGAGGTCGATGCAGGCGACGCAGTTCCTGCGCGCCAACGGCTTCGAGAACGTGCGCTCGATGGCCGGGGGGATCGACCTGTGGTCGATCGATATCGATCCGGGCGTGCCCAGGTATTGACCGCCGCACGGAGACCATGCCCGGCGGAGACCGGGCATGCCACCCGCGAGCGCGCGTGCCTTGACGAGACGCGACCGTCAGGGAGCGTCACCCCACGTCGCTCGAATCAGGAGCGTGTGTGCCGACGCGCGGCGCCTCCCGCGCTCCCTCACGGTCGCGTCTCGTGAGCAATCAGCGCAGCGGCAGTTCGACCTTCATAAGCACGCGGGGGCGGTCGGCCGGGGTGCGGACGTTGGAGCGGTCGTAGACCACCATCCATCGCGATTCGTAGACCGGCTGGTTGCGGGCCATGGCGTCGCGGAGTTCCAGGGGCGATGGGGCGCGGGCCAGGACATCGATCGAGGCGATCAGTTTCGGGTCGTAGGCGCGGACGATGTACCAGGCGGTGAAGACGTCGCTCCGGGTGCTGACGGCGTTGGCCATGCCGCGGAACACCCCGAGGCGTTGCTCGGCGTCGTCGACCGGGTCGGTGACGCCGGTGAGGCCGCCGCCGGCGTCGTAGGCGACATGGGGCCACTTGCCGAGCACGCCGTCGGGTGCGACGACCCCGGTGGTGAGGGTGGCCGGGACGCCGGGGTTCATGCGCGTGTTCGGGTTGCCGGGCAGGCCGGCGGCGAGGTCGCCGAAGCCGTCGATGTTGCCGTTGTTGAAGGGTCGCACGACGCGCTGGCCCGTGGTCGATTGGCTCGGGGTCGCGTTGAAGCCCCAGATCGTGAGAAGCGGGATCTCGCCCAGGCTGGCGACGCCGGGCGACGGTCCGACGCCCGCGTTCGGGGGGTTCCGGTCGTAGGGCATGGGCTGGGCGCTGATGCCGGCGGTTCGCATTCCCGGGAGGACGAAGTAGATCGAGCGGTCGCTCGGACTGGGATTGGAGGTGTTGATGAGCGAATCGCGGTAATTCACAAGCAGGGCTGCACGGTCCCCGTTCTGATTGAGCACGCCCGGGCGCTCCGCCGAGTTCAGCCAGCCGTCGTAGCCCTCGCTGAAGATCGGGTGCCAGGGCGAGACCCAAGGGAGCATGCGCAGGACGCGCAGGGGCGCGGTGTTGATGTTGATGACGCCTCGGGCCAGAGCGTCGGCGCCGGTGGGTCGGGACTCGAAGGCGTCGAAGACGCGGGCGGCCAGCGGGAGGCTTAGGCTGGGCGGCAGGAATCCGATGTCGACGGGCACGGGGCGCATGCCGTGATCGGGGCCGGGCCCCGCCCATGGAGGTGCGCCGAACTGCTGGAGCGCATAGCGGCTGAGGTCGAGCGTGCCGAGCGAGGCGTTGGCGGGGGGCTCGTCCGTGCCCGAGGTGAAGCCGTTGGCGGGCACGCCGGTGCTGGGAAGGCCGGCGTAGAAGTTGGCCGGGTCGCCCAGTTGCTCGCTCAGGGTGAGCCAGTACCCCTCGGTCGTGATCTGAGGCACCTTGGGCAGGGCGTTGGCGGCGAGGAGCATGTTGACGACGTTGGTGGGGGTGATGGGCGGCACGCCGGTTTCCCCGGCGGCGTGCACGTACATGGTGCAGAAGGCGCTGAGCATGCCCAGTTCGCTGATGTTGGTCAGCGGGGCGTCGGGGGAGAAGAGTTGGAAACTGGGCATGCCGTTGAGCAGGCCCTTGGATTGGCCGAGGAAGTGGATGCCGACCGGGCGGGCTTGGGGCATACCGGGGGTCGGCGCCGTCACCGTCCCCTTGAAGTCGGGCGGGAATCTGTTCGTTCCGGTGTTGTTGCCGATGAGCGCGGCCGGCCCCGGATCGACCTGGCCGGCGGAGGTGAGCCACCGCTGGAGCCACATGTTGTCGCCATCGTTGGTTGGAGAGACGCGGTTGACGTAGTTCGCGGCGCGGTGCTCGATGACGTAGGCCGGGAAGCCGGCGGGGGCGGTGGCGCCCGGGGCCGTCGGGGCGCCGGTCGGGCGGAAGATCGACGATGCGACGGCCACGCGTCCGGACCACATCGGGGGAGGCGCCGGCGGGCTTGGCGCGGGCGGACCCCAGTTCACGAGGTCGTACGGGATCGTCTTGGTTTCCCAGATGCCCGAGGGGAAGGTTTCGCCGCCGCGGGTCGGTTCCGGGGACATGCGGTCGATGACCACCTTCCCTCCGCCGGCGCCGTAGGTGAGCGCGACGACGCACGGCTCGCCCGAGCCGATCAGAGGCTGGTACATCACCGGGGAGAGCGAGGCGGCGGGGCCTCCGCTGACCGTCGTGAGCGTGGGCGCCGCGGTGATCGGCGTGGACACCCCGGCGGCGTCGATGCCGAGATGGGCGCGCCACGTGTCGAGGAAATCCTGCCAGGAGTTGTCGGGGTTGGTGGCGGAGCCGGCCGGCGTGCTGTAGAAGAAGACGACGGCCTTGCCCGCGCCGATGGTGGCGGCGGGGAGCGTGAACTCGATCGAGCCGCGCGAGTTCTGGATGCGGACCTGGTAGTTGTTCGTCGGGACCGGCACGGGCCAGGGGTTGCCGATCTCGAAGGCGACGAGGGAGCCGCGCTCGCACCTGACATTCGAGGGATCGACCTGCACGGGCGGCAGGCTCCCGTTGGGCGCGTTGGCGTCCTGGTACACCGCGACGGACGCCGCCTCGCGGAGGAACAGCGGCTTATCGAGGCCGATGAGCGTGACGCCGGCGTCGGGCGCGCCGACGTAGCGGTCCGGGAGCAGGCCGAGGTGCGGCCCTCCGTTCGCGGGATCGGCGATGTCGCCCTGCGAGAAGCGGGCGGTGAGGGGGATGACGCCCGGGAGCGCCGCGGCGTCGGGGCGGCCGTTCGGATCGCCCTTGAGGTACACGCGGTTGTAGAACCGGGCGATGGTCGGGATCTCGGGCGGCGCGCCGGCGTCGGTCTCCTTGTCGACGGCGTCGGCGAGGTTCACCGCGAGGGCCGCGGCGCGGAGGAGGGCGTACGACGCGCCCATGTCGACGCCGTTGGCGCGGCCGATCGCCGCGGCGGGGCCGTCCAACTCCACGGGCGTGGCGGCGGTGGCGAGCGTCGCCGGGCTGAGCACGGTGCCGCCGCCGTAGCAGAATGACGAGAAGTTGTTGAGCCGCACGTTCGAGGGATCGAAGGCGGCCGCCGTTGCGGCCGGGGGCTTGAGCCCGTTCAGCGTCGCCTGCGCCATTCCCGGGATCAGCGGCTTGTCGGTCGCCAGCGGCGCGAGGGCCCACACGAAGGATTCGAAGGATCGCTTCACCAGGTCGGCGCGGCGGGTAAAGGAGGCGGCGTCGGCGGCCGTCGCGGTGGGTTGCTTGCCGACGAAATCGTCGAGCCGCACCTTGCGGTTGGCGCTCTGCGGGAAGATCGGCGTGCCGGCCTGGGCGGCCGAGGGCGCCGCGGTGGTCGAGGGCCACAGCCCGCGATTGAGCACGGGCACGGGGCTGAAGTCGGCGACGCCGCTGACGGTGGTGAGGTAGCGGCGGACGGAATCGCGCACCTCGGTGGCGGTCGGCCGGGGCTGGTCGGCGGCGTTCGTGGAGCCGAGGACGCCGGGGTTGCGCTCGCGGAGGGTCGGGTTGGCGGCGCGGAGGGGGCCGGTGCGGTCGAGGGCGCGGCCGCCGAGCGTGTTGGGGTCGCTGGGGAGGTAGCCGAAGTCGAGGCGCTGCTCGAGGCGGCTGAGGATGCGGTCGTTGTTGAGCCCGTCGTAGGTGCGGAGGTCGACTTCTTCGGTCTCGCCGTAGGGCGTGACATCGCCCGTGAGCCCGGCGCCGCTGACGCCGAAGTTCTTGTAGATGCGCTCGCGTTCCCCGGCGGTGTAGCGCCAGCGGTTGTCGCCGGCGGCGATGTTCGTGCCATAGGCAAGGAACGACTGCGTCGGCGGGAGCACGGTGGGCTCGACGAGGTTGACGAGGTCGGTGGTTCGGAGGGCGGCGTCGAGGTGGCGGCGCCAGGCGGGGCGGTTGAAGCCCCAGTCGAGCTGGTCGACCTGCATAAGCAGGTCGCCGCTGGAGCCGGTGAATGCCGGGGGGTTCGTCGTGGGGATCGTGGCGCTGAGGTTCGAGGTCAGGTTGGCGGTGTAGAGGAAGCGGAAGAGGTCGATGTCGGCGGGAGAGCCGCTGCGCGACATGGTGGTGCGGATGGCGAGGGGCCGGGCCATCTGGTTGTTGCTGTTCGCAGGATCGAGCACGAAGGGCGTGTAGCCGAGCGTCGAGCCGGAGGATGCGACGGCCGTGGTGTCGCGCACGTACCCCGAATCCATCGCGGTGTTGACGTTGATGCGTGAGGAGTTGTCGATGATGCGTGCCGCGACGACCCAGCGCAGGCCGAAGCGGCCGTCGATGCTGTCGAGCACCTGCCAGCGTGCGTCGGGGCGGGTGTCGCCGTCGGTGTCGGCCCAGAAGCGCTCGTCGAGCGCGTCCGGTTCTCGGGGGTAGGTGGGGTCGACGGAGTCGTCGGGGAACACGATGTTGATGCTGGCCGGGCCGGTCGTGCCGGCGTTGTGGTAGGCCTCCGAGAGGCTGGCCATCGGCCACTTGTAGACGGCCTGATTGACGCCCAGGAACGGCGCATCCCTTTGAGCCAAGCGCCAGTACCGGTATGGCGGATTCGGATCTAACACCGTCGGCGCATCGGCGAGGTCTGCGTACGGGTCGCCCTTGCGAAGTTCGCGGGCGCTGCGCGAGAGGAAGAACTGGGCGAGGTCGGCGTAGCGGCCGTCGTCGCGCATCCAGAAGTACGGGATGTTGGTGGCGCCGAAGTCGGGGCCGCGGTACAGGCGGTAGGCGCTGCGCAGGTTGGTGATCTGGGGCCAGGTGTCCCAGGCGCCGCCGAGGGAGGCGGTGGAATCGACCGGGTCGGACGCCGCGAGCCAGGCGGACTCGGGGGAGGGCGCAACCGAGGGCACAAACCCGCCCCCGGCAGGCTGGGGGAAGAGGACAACGCCCGCGTTGCCGACGGTCGTCGGCGCGCCGTTGCCGTTGAGCGTGAACAACTCGCCGGGCCTGTTCTTGCGGTAGGTGTGGGTGGCCTGGTTGACGTCGGTGCGGGGGATGGTGGCGAACTTGCCGTCCTCGAACATGGTCGGCCAGACGGGGAAGTAGGGGTTGGGGGTGGGCGGCGCCACTCCCGGCACGGGGTTGGGGTTGAGGACGGGCCCGATCCACCGCGGCGTATCCGCCGTGACGATCTTGTTGCCGAAGAGGTCGGCGGTGATGAGCGCGCCGATCTCGTCGGCGACGGCGTCGGCCTGGGTGCGGTACTCGGAGGTCCCGGCGTAGATGACCGTGGCGGCGCGCTCGGTGCGCACGGAGGCGGCGTAGGAGATCGCGATGATCGCGAGCACCGCGAGCACCCCCACCGCGAGGAGCAGGGCGCTGCCCCGGCGCGGGAGCCACGGCGTGCGGCGGCGGGCGGTTGTCGGCGAGGGCGTAGTCATCGGCTGGTCTCCCCGTGTGGAGCGCGCGGCGCGGGGCGCGGGCGACGCTCAGGCCGGCCCGTCGGGGCCGAGGGTGAAGATGTACTCGTACGTGCGCCCGCTCCTGGTGGTCGTCGTGCCGTTGGGCAGGGTGACCGTCTCTTGCAGGCGGAACTGGGAGTCGTGGAGCGTGACGCGGACGCGGAGGTGGGTGGGCTTGGGCCAGGCCTTGCCGAGGCCCCCGTCGGGGGTGGGGACACGGAAGGGCCAGACGGCGAGCACCTCGTTGAGCGGCTGATTGGCCCCGGCGCCCGGGTCGCCCATGCTCAGCACGGGGTCGTAGAAGGCCCCGACGTCGCTCCGGTTGACGGCCGAGCCGAGGTTGAGGCGGTTGATGAGCGCGGTGATCGGCGCATCCGCGGGGTTGCCGGTGCGGCGGTAGACGCCGCTGGGGATCTCGGCGCGGGGGCTCTCGGCGGGGTAGTTGGAGGCGTTCAACGCCATCGTCCGCGGGGTGAGGCCGACGGTGCGGTCGCGGGCCTGCTGCATGTCGGGATGGAAGAGCCAGAAGTCGTAGGTGTTGCGGATGCGGGGCGTGCCGGCGACCCCGGGCAACGGGTCGAGCGTCGACAGATCGAAGAAGATCAGGTCGCCGGCGCGGTACATGATCCGTGGCGGCGAAGAGTTGGGGTAGACGATGTCGGCCTTGGCCCGGGCCCCGTTGGACCACGCGACCTCGAAGCGGCTGCACCGCCCGGCGAAGACCGCGTGCGTGTCCATCGACGACTGCTCGGCCGGGGGAACCGTCGCGGTCGACGCGGTGTTGAGCACGCGGTAAATCGGCGGCGGCTCGGCATCCTGGAGCAGGCGGCCCAGAACGCCGGCGACGGCGCTGCGCAGCCCAAGGGCGTTGTCGGGCACGGTGGTTGGCCGGCCCCTGGAGCGTTGCCACAGCGGCTTGTTGACGTCGACAACGAGCGTCGAAGGGGCACCACTAGGAGGCGCGCCCGGATTGGTAAGGAACGTGCCGGATACGGGCCCAAGCCCGCCGACATCGGCGCAGTAAGGGCCTGACGAGTAGGTCGCCGCGAACGGCGGCTGGAGCCAGTTGGTAGCGCCTCCTGAGACCGGGTACGGCGCCGGGAAGGCCTCGCCCTCGAGCCAGCGCTTCGCGTCTTCGAGGGTCTGGGCGCAGATGTCGGTGCGGCCCTGGAAGATCATGGCGGCGCGGGAGTCCGAGGCCGGGCCGTTGAGCGGGTTCTGTGTCGTCGGGGGGTTGTAGCGGTCGAGCGCGATGCCGAAGCGCTTCCAGTTGTCGAGGTCGCGGATGGTCGGCGCGTAGGTGCGCGAGCGGCCTGTCGGGTACCCCACGGTGTTGTTGAGGGCGACCTCGCCCGCGGCGTTGCCCCCGACCAGGAGCAGGGCCTGCCGCGCGAGCAGCCAGTTGCCCGCGAACTGGTTGCGCCCGGCGGTGGGGAAGGGCTGCACGGTGACCCCCTGGTAGCGCGCGGGGGTCCCGGCGCGGGGCGTGACCTGCTCGACCTGGGCGGAGGCGCCGAAGTACGGGAAGGCCCAGGAGCCGAAATCGCCGTCGGGGACCCAGGGCCACTCGCGCTGGATCGATGCGGTGACCGCCGGGTTGCTGCTGGCGTCGCGGTTGCTGTCGCGCACCACGCGGGTGCGGAGGGCGTGGCCCCACTGGATGCGGGCCGCGGGGGCGCTGGGCGCCGGCGGCGGAGGGTCGAGCCGGTTGATGAGCGTGGTGTCGTAGACGTCGACCATCGGCTGGGCGGAGAGGTAGGGCTTGCCCGGGGGCGCGAGGCCGAGGAACGCGACCTCGTCGACGCGGGTGGTCACCGCGCGGCTGGTGCGCTTGTCCGTGCCGGTCCCGATGGTGGCGGACTGGTAGGGCGCAAGCCCGGCGGCGATGTCGGCGTCGAGGTCGTCGCGGCTGATATAGATCGGGCGGTCGCCGGCGCCGAGATCGAGCGTGTTGTTGCGGTCAAGGTCGCCGACCTCGCGCATGCGGATGACGAGGAAGTTGTCCTCGGGGGCGACGCGGTTGAAGGCCTCGATGTCGGCGCGGAAGGCGCGCTCGACCTGCCGCGCGATCTGGTCGGTCTCGGCCAGGGCCTGCGACTGGCTGGTGAGCCGCGAGACGGAGCGGAAGATCTGGCCGATGCCGACGGTGAGGATGGCGACGGCGCCGACGGCGATGAGCAGTTCTGTCAGCGTGAAGGCGCGGGCCCCGCGGGCGCCGCGCGGACGCGGGTCAGTCGACAAGGAAGACCCTCCCTTCGAGCGGCGTGAGGCGGAAGGCGCGCTGGGTGGTCGATCCCGCCGGGAGCAGGCCCTTGACCGTCGGCTGGAGGGCCCAGACGCCGACGGTGATCTCCGGGTCGTTGGCGGCGCCCGCGGGCGGGGCCTCGGGGAGCAAGGGCCCGGCCGGAGACGCCGCCGTCGCGTCGTGCATCGGGGCGGCGGCGAGATAGCCGCGGTACTCGGGCGTGGGGACCTGGCGCTCGACGAAGCGGACGACGCGGCAGACGTCGTTGGCCCCGATGAACGCGGGGTCGAGCGTGCCGTTGCTCTGGACGCTCCCGGGGATCACGAGGATCTGCCCGGCGCGGATCGCGGAGGCGTCGGCCGTGACGGCGGT
>CANJRL010000051.1 GCA_947476675.1 Phycisphaerales bacterium | reverse complement strand
CGGAGCTCCGCGCCGCCGACGAGGTCATGCTGGTCGGCACCTCGACCATGGTCACGGCGGTGACGGCGCTCGACGGCAGGCCGGTGGGCGACGGCGCCGCGGGCCCGGCGGCGCGAAGGCTGCTCGCCTCCCTCGTCGGCGCCATCCGCGCCGAGGCGACCGCGGTCGGCGCCTGACCTCGGCCCTACACTGGGCCTCATGGACGAAGGCCACGAACCCGACGCCCCAGAGACGATTCTCCCGGTCAACGTCGGCAACACGCGCACCTCGTTCTGCGTCGCCTCCGGCGACGAGCGCGAGCACCTGCACGCGATGCCCAACGAGCCGGTCGACGCGCTCGCCGGGGCCATTCTCTCTCACGCGCGGGGGCTGCCGGCCGGAGCGCCGGCGGTGCTCGCCACGGTGAATCGGCCGCTCTCCGACCGGCTGCTCGGCGCGCTGAGGCAGGCCCTGGGACCGGACCGCGCGCTCCTCCTCAACGACGACGTGCCCATCCCCGTGCGCCACACCCTCGACGAGAGCGGAGCCCTGTCCGTCGGCCAGGACCGGCTGCTCAACGCGCTCGCGGCGTTCGAGGTCATCAAGCAGGCCTGCGTGGTCATCGACGCCGGCACCGCGGTCACCGTCGATTTCGTCGACGGCGAGGGCGTGTTCCACGGCGGCGCGATCGCGCCGGGCGCCCGGATGATGCTCCGGTCGCTTCACGAGCACGCCTCCGCGCTCCCCTCCATCGACCTCGGCCGGCCCGATTCGATCCAGAGCCTCGAGGCCGGGCCGTTCGGGCGCAACACGCATCAGGCGATGCTCAACGGCGCGGTATTCGCCGTGCGCGGGCTGGCCCGAACGCTCGCGGAGCGGTACGCCGAGTTCTATGAGGCGTACCCCCAGATCATCGCCACGGGCGGCGACGCGCGGCTCATCTTCGAGGGCGATGACCTCATCGAGGCGATCGTCCCCGACCTGACGCTTCGCGGCATCGCGCTGGCGTGGGGCGCCTACGCGAGGGCGGGCGGCGACGCGTGAGCAAGCCCGGCGGGGCGTGGTTCTGTTGGGACACCGCGCCGGTGAGCCCGGGCGGGGCGGCGGTCGCGGCGGCGCGGGTGTCGGCCGCGAATGCGGAGATGCTGGATCGGGCCCTGACCCGGCTGTGCGCGAGCAGCGTCGGCGTCGGCAAGGCAAGGCTCCGCCGAGCGGGCGATATCGAAATGTTCGTCTCCCGGTGGACGCCGCAGGTCGCCCACCTGATGCCGCACGCCGGCGGCGTGATCCGCTCGCAACTCGCCGAGCGCCTGCGCGCCGCTGGGGTCGCCGAGCGCGACCGGGTGAGCGCCCGCGAGGC
The DNA here is from genome assembly GCA_947476675.1 of Phycisphaerales bacterium. Taxonomy (GTDB): domain Bacteria; phylum Planctomycetota; class Phycisphaerae; order Phycisphaerales; family UBA1924; genus CANJRL01. The sequence goes on along the minus strand of CANJRL010000051.1, from coordinate 16,291 downwards.
CTTCCCCGAAGCCTCCGACGACGCCGAGGCGATGATGCTCGCGGCACTGTCGCGGGCGGCGAGCCCGCTCGCGATCGACCTGCTGCTCGACCAGCCGCGCCGCTGGCGCGAACGGGACCGCCGATCGCCGCCCGCGAGCGAGATCGACGCCGTTTCGCGGGCCCTCAACCGCCTGCTCGATCCGCCCCTCGTTGTCGCGGTGGGCCCGAGCAACATCGGCAAGAGCACCCTGCTCAACGCCCTCGCCGGGCGGCCGCTCGCGCTGGTGCTCGACGAGCCGGGCGTCACCCGCGACCACGTCGGCGCGGTGCTCGACCTGGGCGGCCTGGTCGCGCGATGGGCCGACACGCCCGGCGTCCGCGCGACCGACGACCCGATCGAACTCGAGGCTCAGGCCGCCGCTCGCGCCCTCGCGGCTCACGCCGATCTGATCGTCTCCTGCGGCGACGCTGCGTCGGGGTTCCTGCCCCCCGAGGCGCTGCCCTCCTCAACGCGCATCCTCCGCGCGGCACTGCGCGCCGACCGCGGGGCGCTCGCCGGGGCCGATGTCGAGACCGCGGCGATCGAACGCCGCGGCGTGCGCGAACTGTCCGACGCCGTCCGGGAAGCGCTCGTCCCAACTGCGGCGCTGCGCTGGCCCGGCCCCTGGCGCTTCGATTCGGGGCTGGGGTGAAACACGATCGTTGCGGGCCCTTGGGCCTCTCCCTACAATTCGCGCTTCGCATTCTGTTCAGCCAACCTCACCAGGCGGAGACGCCCGCGCGATGACCACCGACCCCAACGACATCCGGCAGATCAAGGGCCAGAGCAAGATCGTCGAGGGCGCCGGCCTCGAAGAAAGCCGCCTCAACCAGGACTTCATCGAGTGGCTCCGCAAGTGGGGCTCTCCGGCGCTGATCCTGATCGCCCTCGGGTTCCTCGGGTACACCGGCTGGCAATGGCTGGAAAGGCAGCAGGCGAAGAAGCTCAACGACGCCTACGTCCAACTGGCCGCCGCGGAAGAATCGAAGAGCCCCGACAGCCTGATTCGCGTCGCGCGGGAGCAGGGCGCCGAGGGCGCGGTGGCGGTGCTCGCGTCGCTCCGCGCGGCGGACATCTACTACGAGTCCGCTCTGTCCCGCCTCGCCCCCGGCGGCACTCCGGGGAAGGACGAGGACGCGCTCAACGACGAGCAGCGGGCCGCCAATCTCGAACAGGCCAGGTCGCTCTATCAGCAGGCCGCGGAGAATGCCGCCGCCCGGCCCGCGTGGGCCCTGCACGAGGTCGCCGCCGAGTTCGGGCTCGCCGCCGTCGCGGAGACTCTCGGCAAGGCCGAGGACGCGCAGAAGCATTACGAGCGCGCCGCCTCAGCCGCGAAGAAGGCGAACTTCACGGGTCTCGCCGGCATCGCCGAGAAGCACAAGGCCGACGCGGCACAGTTCGCCTCGCTCCCGCCCCCGCGCTCCAGCGCTGAACTCGCGCCGTCGCGCAAGCCTCAGCCCGAGCCGGCGCCGATGCCATCGATGCAGCCGCCCGTCGGCCCGCTCATGCCCGAGGGGCCGGCGATCCCGTCGCCCGTCGAGCCGACGCCGGGGCCTCCCGCTGCCGCCCAACCCGCTCCGCAGCCCGCTCCGGCCGAGCCGCCCAAGCACTGAGAGAACGCCTTGGCCCGTCCATCGCGGCCCGATCCCGACGCACCGCGGTCGTCGCGCGACCTTCTCGGCGCCGATGGGCGGGTCGACCCGGCCCTGGTGCGCGCCGCTGCGGGGCTGCCCCCGACCGAAGATCCTTCGGCCTCCGACGCCGACGCTGCGCAGTCCATGCTCGCGCCGGGGGAGGACGACGCGCCGACGCGCGTGCGCTTCGTCCTCCAGCGCGACCTCCAGAAGCGCCTCGACCGCTACCTCACGGACCGCATCCCGTTCATGAGCCGGAACCAACTCCAGCGGCTCATCGACGCCGAAGCGGTCACCGTGAATGCGCGCATCGCCAAGGCCTCCACCGTCGTCCGCGCCGGCGACGTTGTCGAGGCCCTGCTGCCCCCGCCCCCGCCCAGCGAGATACAGCCCGAGGACATCCCCCTCGATGTCCTTTTCGAGGACGACGACATCATCGTTCTCAACAAGCAGGCCGACATCATCGTGCATCCGGCGCGCTCGCATCTCAAGGGCACCATGATCAACGCGCTGGCGTTCCACTTCCAGCGCCGCTCCCCGAAGGGCGGGGCCCTCTCGGGAGTCGGGGCCGAGTTCGCCCGCCCCGGCGTCGTGCACCGGCTCGACCGCCACACCACCGGCGTCATCGTCTTCGCCAAGCGCGACGAGGCGCACTGGAGGCTCGGCCACCAGTTCGAGCGCCGCCAGGTCGACAAGCGCTACCTCGCGGTCGTCCACGGGGAGGTCGAGCCCCCGGTGGAGGCCATCGACCTGCCTATCGGCAGCCACCCCTCGCGCGAGAAGGGCTACCGCGAGAAGTATGTCGTCCGCCACGACGAGCAGGGCAAGCCCGCCGTGACCATCTGCCGCGTCCGCGAGCGCTACCGCGGGTTCACGCTCGTCGAACTCGAACTCAAGACGGGCCGCACCCACCAGATCCGCGTGCACATGAGCCACCGCGGCTACCCCCTGGTCGGCGACGACATGTACGGCGGCAAGCCCCTGCTCCTGGGCGATGCCGCCGGGCCCAACGCCGGCGAGCGCCGCGCCGAACCGCTGATCGCCAGACAGGCGCTGCACGCGACAACGCTCGGCTTCCGCCACCCCGCGACGGACGCGCCGATGTTCTTCACCGCGCCGGCCCCCGACGACCTTCGCGCCCTCATCCTTGCCCTGCGCCGCCACCGCATGACGGGCGACGGATTCGGCCCCGCGTCCCCTCCGGGTTCGACCGTCGACATCGAAGCGTTCATGCGCGAGGCGCCCCGCGGCTGACGAAGGGAACGCCCTCGGGATCGCGTCCTGTGATCCCCGGGCCCTGGTCCGAGGGAATGCTCTCGCGGGCTCCGCCCAGCGCCGGTCTTGGCCGATTGCTCGCGCGTTCACGCGCCTTTCGGCCGCGCGCGGCAGGTAGCGTCGGACTTGCTTGAGGCCCGCATCGCACGGTTGCGCAGCGGCCCTCCCATCCGAACACAAGGAATCGCCATGCCCCGTCTCTCTGCCGTAGCCGCCGCGATGACGCTTTCTGCCTGCGCGGGGAGCGCGATCGCTTCCGGCGTGATCGGCCCGGTCTTCGTCATCGCCATGGAGAACCACAACTGGACGCAGCCCGCGTCCCAGACCTCGCCCCAGCAGGTCTACAACAACCCCGCCGCCCCCTACATCAACAGCCTCGTCACCCCGGGCCATCCCAACGCCCAGTACGTCTCCTACGCCAGCAACTGCCAGAACGTCGGGCCCGGCATCCACCCCTCCGAGCCCTCCTACATCTGGGCCGAGGCCGGAACCAACTTCGGCGTGCTCAACGACAACACCCCCTACGGCTCGGGCGGCACCAACCAGAACACCACCCAGCACCTCTGCGGCCTGCTGCTCCAGGCCGGCATCTCCTGGAAGTCCTACCAGGAGGACATCGACACCGACGCCGCCGGCAACGTGCTCCCCCAGGCGCAGTGGATCTCCCCCATCACCAACCGCTCCGGGACCTACACCACCGTCGCCAACGCGTACAACGGCAGCCGCCGCTTCGATTACGCGGTCAAGCACAACCCCATGGCCTTCTTCACCGACACCAACGGCGGGAACAACACCACCGCCACCAACCCGGCGCGCCTCTACTACGCCCCGCTCCAGCAGTTCCTCACCGACCTGAACAGCGGGAACTACTCCCGCTACAACTGGATCACGCCCAACCAGTTCAACGACATGCACACCTCGCTGGGCTCCTTCACCTACAACGGCACGACCTACACCGGCGACGCCGCCAACATCGCCCAGGGCGACAACTTCCTCGCCATCCTCGTCCCGCAGATCATCGCCTCCGACGCGTTCCAGAACCGCAACGGCACGATCATCATCTGGAACGACGAGACCGAGGGCGGCGACGACCCGAGCCGCACCGTCATGGAGATCGTCATCTCCAGGCTCGCCAAGGGCAACGCGTACAACAGCACCGTCCGCTACACCCACTCCTCCGACCTGCGCACCATGCAGGAGCTCTTCGTCGTGCGTGGGACCGCGGGCAACGGCTTCCTCGCCGACGCCGCCAACGCCAGCGATCTCTCCGACCTGTTCGTCGCCGGCGCCATCCCTTCCCCCTGCCTCGGCGACGCCTCCAACGATCACCGCGTCGACTTCACCGACCTCAACCTCGTTCTGACCAACTTCGGCGCCACCGGCTTCGGCTTCCCCGGCGACGTCAACAACAACGGCGTGGTCGACTTCGCCGATCTGAATCTCGTCCTCACCTACTTCGGCGGCGGGTGCTGAGCACACGGCTCGCTCCCCGTCCCGGACTCGGCCTCGAACTCTCCAGCGCCCACGCGGCCAACCCCGCGGGGGCTTTCGCGCGCCCCCAGTATCATCCGCGGCATGCCACCCAGCACCGCACCGCGCGCTCCTCGCCATGTTCTCGCGGCAGCGCTCCTCGCCGTTCCTCTCTCCCTCGCCGGGTGCGAGACCACCCCCGCCGCCGAATCCGCCTCGCCAGGCGCTCCGACCATCCGCGGATCCGCCATCGTCGCCCTGTCCGACGGCGACATGCCCTACAGCGTGATCGCCGACGGCGCCCTCCGACCATCCGGCTTCGCTCCGGCCGCCGACGCACTCTCCATCATCCGCCTGCCCATCCCCGACCCCGGCTCCGCGCCCGGCGCAAAGGCCGCTGCAACGTACCTCTCCGCGCCGGTGTCCAACTCCGCTCTCGGCCCGCCCCGCACGCTCGCCATCCTGCCCGGGGGCTCCCGCGCCCTTGTCCTCAGCACGCGAGGCCCCGCGCCGGAGTCCGCCGCGTCGATCGGCGATCTGCCCCCCGGCGGCCTGCTCTCGCTCGTTGACCTCTCCGGCAATTCCCCGTTCACCGCCGCATCGATCGACCTGGGCCCCCGTGTCTCGAGCCTCTCGCTCAACCGCGCGGGTGACCTCGCCGTCGTGGCGCGCAGCACGCCGGACCTGAACGAACTGGTCTTCGTGCGCATCGATCCCTCCGCGCTCTCGATCGCAACGCGCATCCCCTTCACCGACGTCAAGCCCGGCCCCGGCGTCGCGCTCGGCTCGGCGATGTTCAGCCCCGACGGCGCGGCCCTTGCCGTCACCGTGCTGGGCGAAGACGCCGTGTTCTTCCTGCGGCTCATCAGGGACCAGGGGATCCTCGGCATCCGCGCCTGGGGGCCGCCGGTCCGCGTGGGCAACTTTCCGTTCAACGGGGCCTGGTCCGGCGACGGCCGCCACTTCTTCACCTGCGACCTCAACTGGGGCAAGCCCGGCGCCTACGACCTCATCAACGCCCCGCCCGGGGGCCTCAGCGTCATCCGCCTCAGAGACGAGGACGCGCCGGAGTCCGCGCACGTGCTGACCTCGCAGGTCGCCGTCGGCGTCGGAAACGAAGGCCTCGCCGTCAGCCCGCTCGGCGCGGACGCGGACCACGACCTGTTGGCCATCGGCAACCTCCGCCGCTCGTTCCTGCCCGCCTCGGACCCCCGCTTCACACGGGGGGGCTCGTTCAACCTTGTGACCGTCGACCGCCGCACCGGCGAGGCCCGCGTGCTCGGCGAGTGGCCCTGCGCCGCCGGCCCCCAGGGCCTCGCGTTCGACGCGAGGGGCGAGGCACTGCTCGTCCCGGACTTCGAGGACGGCGCGCTGCAGGTCTGGCGCATCGCCCGCGAGGGCGCTTCGGCCCGCGCGGCGTTCACCGGGGTGCGCATCGGCGTCCCCCAGGGCCCGCACGAGGTCGCCATCATCCCCTGAGGCGGCCAGCCCGGCGCCGCTACGATCGGTCAAGCCGGGCGGGTAGCTCAGCCGGCTAGAGCATTCGCCTTACACGCGAAGGGTCGTGGGTTCGAGTCCCTCCCCGCCTACTTCCTCGGCAACCGATGAACCTCGCCCTCGACGCCGCGTATCTCGTCTTCGCCGCCGTGTCGGCCCCGTGGTGGCTGCGCAAGAAGCGGGGGGCGTGGGCCGAGCGCTTCGGTAACGCCCCGCCCCTGCCCCCCAAGACCCGCCCCCGCGTGCTCATCCATGCCGTGTCCGTGGGCGAGACCAACCTCATCCGCGCCCTGGTCGACCGCCTCGCGCGCGACGCTGAGGTCGTCATCGCCTCCACCACCGACACCGGCGCCGAGCGCGCCAGGGCCCTCTTCGCCGGCAAGGCCCGCCTCGTCCGCTACCCGCTCGACGCCTCGTGGAGCGTGCGCCGCTTCCTCGACGCCGTCCGCCCCGACGCCGCCGCCATGGTCGAACTCGAACTCTGGCCCAACTTCGCCTCCGAGTGCCGCGCCCGCGGCATCCCGCTGGCCATCATCAACGGCCGCCTCTCGGACCGCTCGCACAGGCGCTACGCGATGGCCCGTCCCATCCTTGGCCGCGCCTTCGCGGGCCTCGCCTTCGCCGCGGTGCAGGACGAGACCTACGCCGAACGCTTCCGCGCCGCCGGAGCGCCCCCCGACCGCGTGCGCATCGCCGGATCGATGAAATGGGACGCCGCGGCCATCGAGGACAACCCGCGCGCCGACCCCGCCGCGCACGCCCTGGCCCGCGAGATGGGCATCGACCCGTCCCGCCCCCTGATCGTCGCCGGCTCGACCGCCCCCGACGAGCACGGCCTGCTCCACGCCGCCACGCCCCCCGGCGCGCAACTGCTCTGCGCCCCGCGCCGGCCCGAGTGGTTCGGCCCCGCCGCCGCCGCGATGCCCGGCTGCATCCGCCGCACCCAGAACCCCCGCGGCTCGTCGCGCCCCACCCGCGCCGACCGCTTCCTGCTCGACAGCATCGGCGAACTCCGCGCCGCCTACGCCCTCGCCGACATCGTGGTCATCGGCCGCTCCTTCGGGGAATTGCACGGCTCCGACCCGATGGAACCGGCCGGGATGGGCAAGCCCATCGTCATGGGCCCGGCCTTCGCCGATTTCCGCGCCGCCGTCGACGCCCTCGAGCAGGCGGGGGGGCTCGCGCGCGCCACGCGCGACACGCTGCCGGCCATCCTCGCCGGACTCGTTCGCGACAGCGCCGAGCGCGAGCGGATCGGGGCCCGGGCCCGCGAGTGCGTCCGCGCTCACCAGGGCGCGACCGAACGCCACGCCGAACTCATCCTGGGGATGCTCCCCCGCGCGCCCTCCCGAGGGACGCCGTGAGCACCGAGAGCGAACTGCTCCGCCACGTCTACGAGCGGTCCGCCGGTCTGGAGCGGAGGTTCCCGATCGTCATCGCAGGTCCGGGCGACGACTGCGCCGGCCTCCGCGCTCAGGATCTCGGCGCCGTCGCCCTCGCCAAGGTCGACCAACTCGTCGAAGGGCGCCACTACGACCCGGAGACCACGCCGATCGACCTCATCGCCCGCAAGGCCGTGTGCCGGGCGATCTCCGACATCGCCGCGATGGGGGGGCGGCCGCTCGCCGCCCTCGTCGGCGCCGCGCTCCGCGACGGGTTCGCCCACGAGAACGCCCTGTTCGACGCCCTGCGCCGCTCCGCGGAATCCTTCGATTGCCCTCTGGTTGGGGGCGATATCGCCCGAGTCGGCGGCCCCACCGTGATCGCCGTCGCCGTCCTCGGCGCAGCGCACCCGGTTCGCGGCTTCGTCGGCCGCCGCGGCGCTAAACCCGGCGACGGCGTCTTCGTCACCGGCCGGCTCGGCAACTCGCTTGCCTCCGGGCGCCACCTCACCTTCGAGCCGCGGCTGCGCGAGGGCGCGTGGCTCTGCGACGCCCTCGGCCGACGGCTCACCGCGATGATGGACGTCTCCGACGGGCTCGGCCGCGACGCCGGCCGCCTCGCCGCCGCCTCCGGCGTGCGCATCACCATCGACGCAATGAGCATCCCGCGTCACGACGATTGCCCGGATTGGCGCCGCGCCGCGACCGATGGCGAAGACTACGAACTGCTCTTCACCGCCTCCGCCTCGCCGCCGCCCGATTGCCCGACCGGCGTGCCCGTCACCCGGATCGGCCTCGTCGAGGAGGGGAGGGGATGCTTCATCACCGCGCCCGGCGGCTCGGACCTCGACGCCGCCGACATGGGCTGGGAGCACGGCGCATGAGCCCCACCCTCCTCGAGCGCATCACCGACAGCGAGGACGCCACCACTCTCCTCGGCTCCGCCCTCGGCGCGCTCTGCGAGCCCGGCGACGTCATCGCCATCGAAGGCGACCTCGGCGCCGGCAAGACCCGACTTGTCCGAGGAATCGCCATGGGGATGGGCATCCGCCCCGGCGCCGTCCACAGCCCCACCTTCGTGCTCGCCAACGAGTACGCCCCGGACGACGCCTCTCGCCCCACCCTGATCCACATCGACGCCTACCGCCTCGACGAGGGCGACACGCTCGACGACCTGGGATGGGACCTCATGCGACAGGCGGGCGCCGTCATCGCCATCGAGTGGCCCGAACGCATCGCCGCCGCGCTCCCCTCGGAGGCCTTGAGCGTTCGCCTCGCCATCGTGTCCGAGACCTCGCGCTCGCTCCGCATCGCGGCCGCGCCGCGATCATCCTGGGCCGCCCGCCTCGGCCGCATACCATCGCAGAGATGAGCACGCGGCCACACGCCCGGGCGCTCCGGCGATGCCCTTCCTGCGGCGGCCCGGCCCCCGGCCCCGACGCGGACTCGTTCCCCTTCTGCTCCGACAGGTGCCGCCTCGCCGACCTCGGCAAGTGGCTCCGGGGCGACTACGTGGTCTCGCGCGAGATCAGGGAGGAAGACCTCGAAAACCCGCCGCCGGTCTCCCCCCGCGATCAGCGCGCCGCTGGCGGCTGATCCCCCGCGCCGATACCCTCGACCCTCCCCATGCACACGACACGAACGACGCCCACCCGCCTCGCGACGGCGATGATTCTCGCAACGATCGCGGCGCCCGCGCTCGCGGCCGAAGGCGCCGCGCCGGCCGCCAACGTCACCGCCCTGTTCTGGCAGTCCGCCGACGCCTTCACCGGGCTGATCGTGGTCGCCTCGTTCATCGCCGTCGCCATCATCGTCCGCGCGGTGATCGAGATCCGCGAGTCGGCCCTCCTCCCCGCCTCCTCCGTCGACACCATCCGGGCCCGCATCGAGCGCGGCGATTGGACCGGGCTCCGACAGTTCGTCGACACCGACCGCTCCTTCGCCGGCCGCGTCCTCGCCGCCGCGCTCCGCCCCCAGCGCGGCGGCCGCCAGGGCGCCCGAGAAGCCGCCGAGCTCACCGCCTCCGAAGAGTGCGCGCGATGGTTCCGCAAGATCGAACTGCTCAATGTCATCGGCCACCTCGGCCCTCTGCTCGGACTGGTCGGCACGGTCTACGGCATGATCATCGCCTTCTCCGCGCTCGGCGCAACCGGGGGGCAGGCCGGCCCCGGCGAACTCTCGATCGGAATCTCCAAGGCCCTCTTCCACACCTTTCTGGGGCTGCTCCTCGCCATCCCGGCCCTGCTCGCGTACGGCTACTACCGCACGCTCATCGACCGCCACTGCACGCGCGCCATGGTCGTGTCTGCGGAGATGTTCGAGGCGCTCCCCGACGAGGTGTTCGCCCACCCGGCCTCCGCGCACCGCGTCTGAGCCGCACGATGCGCCGACGAATCCTCATCCCGCCCTCCGAGCCCGCGACCGCTGTCAACGCCACTCCGTTGATCGACGTGGTGCTGTGCATGATCGTGTTCTTCCTGATCGTGGGGAAACTGGCCGCCACCCGCCGAACCCCGATGAACCTGCCGGACAGCGCCTCCGGCGCGCCCGAGATGCCCCCCGATTCCTTCGTGATCAACATCGTGCCGAGCGGCCCCGACCGACCGCCCTCCGTGGTCATCGAATCGGAGACCACCGACCTCGCGGGCATCACCCCGCTGCTCCAGTCGCGGCTGGCGCGCAACCCGCGGGTGACCGTCCAGATCCGCGCCCCGCGCGACGCCGCGTACAGCGCCATCGAGCCCGCCATCGAGGCCGCCGCCGCCGCCGGCGTCCGCGATGTCCGCCTCGCCACCGACCGCGCCGCGGCGCCGGGAGGGCGGCCGTGAACCCCCGCGGAGGTTTCCGCCGGCGCGACGCGGCATCGCTCGCCTCGCGCGACTTCGGCCCCAACATGACCCCGATGGTCGACATCGTGATGGTCATCCTCATCTTCTTCATGGCCGGCTCGGCCTTCATCGGCCCGGAGTGGTTCCTCACTGTGGGCATGGCGCCCGGCGCCGGCGCGGCCAAGCCCGCCGAGCCCTCGCTCGATCTGCCCACCGCGCGCACCGTCATCCGCCTCCGCACCGACGCCTCAGGAGCCACCGTCGTCACCGGGCTGGAACTCGCCGACGCCGGCATCGACGCCCTGTCGGCCCGCCTCGACGAGTACCTCAAGTCGGGCGCGGCGAAGTCCGTCCACGTGGTCATCGAGCCGGCGCAGGCCTCGCGCTACCAGGACGTGATCCGCGTCTACGACCTCTGTCAGCGCGCCGGCTTCGCCGGCGTCGGCCTCGCCAAGGCCGCCGCGCCGCCGCCGCCCTGAGCCGCTCCGCCCGGCCCCGTCGCGAACACCTGCAGCCGCCGGCCCTGCATCGCCAGGCCTCGCTCGCGGCACAGCCGCTCGCACATCTCCGTCAGCCCCGGCGCCTCGATCACCAGCACCTCGCCGCTGTCCACGCGCACGATCAGGTCGCGGGGCCTGCGCCCCCACGCCAACTGGTAGTGCGCCTGATCGGCGTCGAACAGCACCTGCTGGATGATCCCCGCGTCCTGCAGCAACCGGATCGTCCGGTACACCGTCGCCTTGCTCACCCGGAACCCGCCCCGCCTCAGCGTCTCCTGCAGACGGTCCACCTCGAAGAGGTCGTCAAGCCCCACGATCGCGTCGAGGATCTGGGCCCGCTCCGGCGTGTACTTGAGCCCCTCCTGCTTGAGCCGCCGGCGGAACACCGCGCACAGCGGCTCCATGATCGACACCGACGCGTCGCCATTCCCGTGCTTCTGCGTCATCGCCCGAAGAGTCTACCCGCCGGCCTCAACGCTTCGACGCCAGCCAGGCGCGCAGCCGCTCCGCCGGCCACGCGTTCACGCACCGCTCCGCCGTCAGCCCCCCGCGCCGCGCCGTCGCCACGCCGAACCGCAGCTGCTCGAAATCCGCCCGCGTGTGCACATCGCAGTCGATCGCGATGCTCGCCCCGGCCTCCAGCGCCATCCGCACGTGCTCGGCCCGCAGGTCCAGCCGGTGCGAGTTCGCGTTGATCTCCAGCGCCGTCCCGCTCGCCGCCGCCGCCCTCGCCACCGCCCCGATGTCCGGGCTCAGCCCCTCCCGCGCGTTGATCAGCCGCCCCGTCGGGTGACCGATGATGTGCACCAGGGGGTGGGACGCCGCCCGCACCAGCCGCTCCGTGGCGGCCCCCGGCTCCTGTTTCAGCGCCGCGTGCGGCGAAGCCACCACGATGTCGAGCCCGTGCAGCGTCTGGTCGTCATAGTCCAGCGAACCGTCGGGCAGGATGTCCACCTCGCTCCCGGCCAGGATGGCGATCCCCTCGACCCGCCGCGCCGCCGCCCGGATCGCCTCGACGTGCGCCGCCAGCCGCTCGACCGTCAGCCCGTTCGCCAGCGGCTGGCTCTTGCTGTGGTCCGTCACCGCGATCGTGTGGAACCCCCTCGCCTTCGCCTCAGCCGCCAGTTCCTCGATGCTCATCGACCCGTCCGATGCAGTGGTGTGGGCGTGGAGCTCGGCCCTGATCTGCCCGATCTCGATCAGCCCGAAGTCGTGATCCACCGGGAGCGAGGTCTCGCCGTGGTCCTCGCGCAGTTCCGGCGGGATCATCGGCAGCCCAAGCGCCCGATAGATGCCCTCCTCCGTCTCCGCCGCAACCGCCCTCACGCCCCGCTCCTGCGGCGGGGCCTTCTCACCGTCCTCCGGGAACAGGCCGTACTCGTTCAGGGTCATCCCCATCGAGAGCGCCCTCTGCCGCAGCCGGACGTTGTGCTCCTTCGACCCGGTGAAGTAGAGCAGCGCCGCCCCAAACGACGCCGGCTGGACCACGCGCAGATCCACCTGGATCGCCCGCCCGCCGCCCATCGACGCGCGCACCGAACTCTTCGTCTCGCCCGCCGCCAGCACCTGCCGGACCTCCTGCATGGCGCGGAACGACTCCCCCGCAGCCGCGCCTGCCGCCTTGCTCGCCGCCACCACGACGTCCACGTCCCCGACCGTGTCGCGCCCCCGCCGCATCGACCCGGCGAACTCCGCCCGCTTCACCCCGGGCAAGGCACGCATCCGCGCCACGATCGTCTCCGCGAGAGGCTGCGCCTCCCCCAGCCGCGCTCGCGACCCCGACTCCTCGATGAACGCCAGCGCCGCCTTGATGTTCTCCGCCGCCTTCTTCCCCATCCGCGGCACGGTCAGAATGCTCCCGTCCTCGATCGCCCGGCGCAGCGAGGCCAGGTCCGTCACCCCCAGCGTCTGCCACACCGCCCTCACGGTCTTCGGCCCCATCCCCGGAACCCGCATCACCTCCAGCAGCCCCGCCGGGACCTGCGCGGCCAATTCATCAACCTCGCGCACCCTGCCCGTTGCCGCGAACTCCGCGATCTTGTCCGCGATCTTCGGGCCGATCCCCTCGATCGCCAGCAGACGCTTCCTGTCGCCCGCGATCTCGCCAAGGTCGACCGTCAGGTCGTCGATGGCCCGCGCCGCCCTCGCGTGGGCGCTGGCCCGGAACGAATCCGCCCCGGTCAGTTCGAGCAGCGCCGCCATCAGGTGCAGCCGCGACGCGATCTCCTGGTTCATGCTCATCGGTGGTCGCCGCCTCAGCCAGCCGCCCGATCGGAATCAGATTCGGCCGCCCTGGGCTTCGCACGCCGATAGGAGCGAACCACCTGCTCCACGTGCCCCTGACGCTGCACCGGCGGCTCGCCCAGCAGGAGAGCCCCGCCGCTCCCGTACTCCTCGCTCATTCGCCGCTCCACCGCCTCGACCAGCGCCTCGCGCTCCGACGCCGGCGCCAGCAGCAGCGCCGCCAGCCACCTGCGGCCCAGTTCCGGCCCGGCCGGGCGCAGCAACTCAACGAGCATCCGCAGGTGGTCGTCGGGCGACGGCATCGGCGACGGATCTCGCCCTCCGCCTCGCGGCGCCCGGATCAGGCCTGCCGAAACCGGCGACGACTTCCGCTCCATCACTCGCTCCCTCCGGCCCCGCGGGAGGCCGCCAATTCCGCCCCGATCGCACCCTCGTCTCCAGCATCTGCGCGAAGACCTCCAGACGATCCACCCGACCCAAGAGCGACTCCAGCACGCCCGCCATCGCCGCGAGCACATCGCCCGGGCCTGCGCCCGCGCCGCCCTGCTCGCGGGCCTGGCCGATGCGCGCAGGCCCGCGCCCCGTGAGCAGCCAGTCCGCGGACACCCCCAGCGCCGCGCAGACCGCCGCGAGAAACTCGACGCTTGGCGCCTGACCCTGCATGTACCGCCTCACCGTCTCGGGGTGATGGCCCGTGAGATCGCCCACGGCGCGGTACGTCCGGTCGCCGGCGACCTCGCGCAGCCGATCATGGAGCGCGGACGATTCCATTCGACTCATTCTCAGCAATCGGATACCAACAAGCAAGCCGCCGCGCCGCCTCACGCGACGTCGGCAAGGCCGATCTCATCCCCGTGCGCGCGCAGCAGCCGCGCACGCAGCAACTTCTCCTCCGGCAGGTCGAGCAGGGGCGATCGCTCCACCCAGGCCTGCGCGTCCCGCCTCGCCATCAGCAGCAGGTCCACGTCCCGCGGGAACTCCGCGATCCTGAACGGCGCCTCGCCCGATTGCCGCGACCCCAGCACCTCCCCCGGTCCCCGCAACTCCAGGTCGCGCTCCGCGAGCGCGAAGCCGTCCGTCGTGTCCGCCATCGCCGCCACCCGCGCCTCGCCATCCGCCGTCGCCGGCGCCGCGATCAGCACGCACAGGCTCCGCGCGCTCCCCCGGCCGACGCGCCCCCGCAACTGGTGCAACTGCGACAGCCCGAACCGGTCGGCCTGCTCAACCACCATCACCGAGGCGTTGGGCACGTCCACCCCGACCTCGATCACCGTCGTCGCGACCAGGGCGTCGATCTGCCCGAGCCGGAACCGCTCCATGATCCGCTCACGCGTCTCGCGCTTGAGCCGCCCGTGCAGCGCCGCCAGCCGCTTCCCCGCGAACTCCCCCTCCTCCAGCCGCCTCATCACCGAGCGAACGTCCGCCGCACCCCCGTCGTCCCCGCTGTCGATCGCCGGGGCCACCACGTACGCCTGCTCCCCGCGGTCCAGCCTGCCCCGCACATACGCGTACACCTCGCGCGACTTGTCCGGCCCCACAACCCGCGTCGTCACCGGAATCCGCCCCGGAGGCAGGCCCTTGATCAGCGACACATCCAGGTCGCCGAACACCGTGAGCGACAGGGTCCGCGGGATCGGCGTCGCGGTCATCACCAGCACGTGAGGCGCCGACGACGGATCGTCAGCCTTCTCGCGCAGCGCCGCCCTCTGGTGCACCCCGAACCGGTGCTGCTCGTCGATCACCGCCACCGCCAGGTCGGCGAACCGCACGCCCTCGGTGAGCAGCGCGTGGGTGCCGATCAGCAGGTCGGTCTCGCCCGACGCCGCACGGGCCACGACGCCCTCCCGCTCCGAGGAGGGGAGGCTCCCCGTCAGGAGGTCGATCCCCACTTTCGATCCCTCCAGCAGCCGCGTGATCGACGCGAAGTGCTGCTCCGCCAGAATCTCCGTCGGCGCCATCAGCGCCGCCTGCTTCTTCGACGCCGCCGCCAGCAGCATCGCGTACACCGCCACCGCCGTCTTCCCCGACCCCACGTCCCCCTGGATCAGCCGGTTCGCCGGCGCCTCGCGCGTCAGGTCCGCCACGATCTCGCCCACCGCCGCCTCCTGCCCCGGGGTCAGGTCGAACGGCAGCCGCCGCCGGATCGCCGCGTCGATCTCCTTGCTCCACCGCAGCGCCGGCGCCCGCGTCGTCCGCCGCTGGTGCGCCCGCTTGAGCGCCACCGCGAGCTGCTGCAGGAGCAACTCGTCGTACGCCAGCCGCCGCCGCGCCGCCGCCACTTCCTCATCGCTCTCCGGCGCGTGGATCATCCGCACCGCCTCGGCCAGCCCCGGCATCGCCCGCTCGCGCCGGAACGCCTCCCCCAGGTGGTCCGCGACGCCCCCCAGCGCACCCGGCAACGCCGACAGCACCGCCGCCTCGATCTCCCGCGATCCCAGGTCCTCCGTCGCCGGGTACACCGGCCTCAGACGCGCCCGCTTCGCCGACGGCTCCTCCCGCTCCGGCTTGATCTCCTCCCACCGCGGGTTCACGATCTGGATGCCCGGCCCGAACCTGCGGCCCTTGCCCTGCACCCGCAGCCGAACCCCCGGCTTGATCCGGTCCCTCAGATACGTGCCGTTGAACCACACCAGGTCCAGCCGCCCCGTCCCGTCGCTCAGCACCGCCTCGAAGCGCCGCTTCCCCCGCATCACCGAGCGCGTCGCCGTCACCTCGCCCCGCGCCGAGACCACCGCCTCGGGCGCCAGCGCCGAGATCGGCGACTCCGCCTCCTCCCACTCGTACCGCGACGGATAATGCCGCAGCAGCCTCCCGACGGTCGACAGCCCCAGCCGCTGGAACACCCCGGCCCGGCGCGGGCCGACGCCCGGCAGCGCCGCCACCGCCGCCGCGAGCGCCTCACCGCGCTGGACCGTCTCGCCGCTCACCCCGCGAGCATACGCGCAAAACGACGGCGGCCCGGATGCGCTCCGGGCCGCCGTGAAACCGCTGCTGCGCTCGCTCAACTCAGCCCGCGCCGAGGATCACGATGTCCACGCGCCGGCTCTCCTTCTTGGAGCCTTTGGGCTTGCTCGAGCCCATCCCCACCGAGGACAGCCTCCCCGCCGACACCCCGCGCGACGACAGATAATCCGCCACCGCACGGGCCCGCGCCTCCGACAGCGCCTCGTTCGTCTTCCACTTGCTCTTCTTGATCGGATCGGAGTCCGTGTGGCCCTCGACCCGGATGTTGTACTGCGCGTACTTGCCGTTGAGCTGGCTCGCGATCTTGTTCAGTTCCGACTTCGCCTCGGGCTTGAGCGTCGCGCTGCCCGAGCCGAACAGCACGTCCCCGGCGATCTCGATCACCTGGTCGCCGCCCGACGTCCTTCCGCCGCCCCTCCCGCCACCCTTCCCGCCGCCGCCTCCTCCGCCGCCCTCGGTCATCGCAGGCGTCTGCG
>CANJRL010000050.1 GCA_947476675.1 Phycisphaerales bacterium | reverse complement strand
GGCGACGGGCTGCTGACCATGGGCGACGCCATCCAGTGGTTCGCCACTCCCGTCGACTTCAACAACAACGGCGTCATCGACGCCGGCGATGTCGCGATGCAACTCAACGCCATCAGCACCATCGGCGACGAGTGACCCGGCGCTGAGTGCCGCAAGCCCGTCTGTGTTCTCACCCCGCGCGTCACCGCCGGGGTGTTTGCGTGGGGCGTCGCTGTTTCCGTCCGTGCGCCCTACCTTCTCCTCATGCCCCTCGCCGATCACCTCGCCGTCCCGCACGGAACCCCCTTCCGCCTCGCCGACCTTGACCCCCGCGGCAAGGACCGGCTCCAGAAACACACTGGCGCCCCGGATAGCAAGGAAGCCGCCCAGGCCGCCCTCGAAACCGACATCGCCGCCATCGCCGACTTGCAGTACCGCCTTTGGGCGGAGAATCGCCGGGCGCTGCTCCTGATCCTCCAGGGCATGGACACCTCGGGCAAGGACGGCGTCGTACGTCACGTCTTCTCCGGCGTCAACCCCACCGGCGTCCGCGTCACCTCCTTCAAGAAGCCCTCCGAGATCGAACTCGACCACGACTTCCTCTGGCGCATCCACGCCGCGACCCCGGCCAGGGGCGAAGTCGGCATCTTCAACCGCTCTCACTACGAGGACGTGCTCGTCGTCCGCGTGCACGGTCTGGTCCCCGAGCCAATCTGGCGGGCCCGGTACGAAACCATCAACGCCTTCGAATCCCTCCTCGCCTCCGGCGGCACGACCATCGTCAAGTGCTTCCTGCACATCTCCCGGGACGAGCAGCGCCGGCGCCTCAAGGACCGCCTCGAGGACCCCGACAAGCGCTGGAAGTTCCAGGAGGCCGACATCGAGGAGCGGAAGCACTGGGACGACTATCAGGCCGCCTACGAGGACGCCCTGACCCGGTGCTCGACCCCGATTGCGCCCTGGCTGGTCATCCCCTCGGACCACAAGTGGCTCCAGCGCTGGGCCATCGGCCGGGTGGTGCGGGAAACCCTGGAGGGGATGGGGCCGAGGATTCCGAAGCCGAGGATTGACGTTTCTCGGATGACAATGAAATAGCCCGGCAATCCGTAAGATCGACGGGCCTAAGTGTTTAGCGAGCGTCAGCGGTGCGCGCGGTCAACGCCCATTCGTCTGTGGGCAATCGCCCATCGTCCGCCGAAGAACGCGATGCACGCCGCGACCAAGAAACCGATGCCCACACCGATCTCTTTGCCGACGAAGACATCAAGACTTTTGGTTCTGCTTGATTCGCTATACACGCAAAAGACCTGAGATTGTTGCAGCGCCGGCGGTGCAGAGGAAAGGAAATTCAGCCCACTTTCTTCTGCTTCGCTCTCGTCAAAGCCCTTCCTAACATTTACGATAAGCCTCTTGCCTTCTCCGCCGTCGCAATAAATTACCGCAATCTGTCTGTGCTCTGGGACCACCCTTTTCTCCTTCTTAACAAAGAATTCATGGTTGACCTCGCGAGGCGCAACGAGCACCTCAAGCGAGGTTGTTCGTTTTCGGCCGCGCTTGGTTCCAGAATTTGTGCGGCATCGGGCACACTTCTACGGATGGCCCGCGTTCAAGAAAGACTCCGATCTTGCACAACCTCGAGAATGGGGGCCGCGCAGGAAGGGCTCTGCGACCTGAACGCCATCTGAGTCGGCAGATGCCGCGCCTTTGGAGTTACGCGCGACCAGAGGCCTTCCCGAGCCATGGCAGACTTGCCGTCCCGCCCTTCCCCACGAAAGAGAGGGGGTGCCGACACCCCTCGGCTATCCTCCCCTCATGACCCCCTCCCCCGCCTCGATCCTCGACCGCCTCGGCATCCTTTCCGACCCCCTCGCCCTCTCGGCCTCGAAGGCCGCGCCGGAGGTCGCCGCCGGGCGGGCCGTCGTCTCCGACAACCCCGCGACCGGCGAGCCCCTCGCCGCCGTGCGGCTCATGTCAAAAGGCGAGTGCGACGCTGTGGTCCGTCGGTCCGAGGCCGCCTTCCGCTCCTGGCGCCTCCTCCCGGCGCCGCAACGGGGCGAGATCGTCCGCCGCATCGGCAACCGCTTCCGCGACCTCAAGGATGACCTCGGGGCCCTGGTCACCCTCGAGATGGGCAAGATCTTCGCCGAGGGCAAGGGCGAGGTGCAGGAGTGCATCGACATCGCCGACTTCGCCGTCGGCCTCTCGCGCCAGTGCTACGGGCTGACCATGCCCTCCGAGCGGCGCAGCCACCGCATGTTCGAGCAGTGGAGGCCCCTGGGCCCCGTCGGCGTCATCACCGCGTTCAACTTCCCCGTCGCGGTGTGGGCCTGGAACGCCATGCTCGCCGCGGTCTGCGGCGACACGGTGATCTGGAAGCCCTCCGGTATCACGCCCCTGACCGCGGTCGCGGCGAACAAGATCGCCCGCGACGTGATGCGCGAGCAGGACCTCTTCACCCACGCCGCCGGCACGTGCGGCAAGGACGCCCAGCCCGAGGACGTCTTCACGCTGGTCATGGGCACGGACGCGGAGGTGGGCGAGACGATGATCGCCGATCGCCGCCTGCCGCTGATCAGCGCCACCGGCTCGTGCCGCATGGGGCGGCGCGTGGGCGAGGTGGTGGCCAGGCGCCTGGGCCGCGCCCTGCTGGAACTGGGGGGCAACAACGCCATCATCCTCATGCCCGACGCGGACATGGAGATGGCCATGCGGGCCGTGCTCTTCGGCGCGGTGGGAACCGCCGGGCAGCGATGCACCACCACGCGGCGCCTGCTGTGCGTGGGCGATGCCGCGGCCAAGATCACCCCCCGGCTGGTCGCGGCGTACAAGACCGTGCCCATCGGCGACCCGCTCAAGGAAGGCACGCTCATGGGCCCGCTGATCCACCAGGGCGCGGTGGCGCAGATGCGAAACGCCATCGAGGCGGCGATGAAGGACGGGTGCGAGGTGCTCGCCGGGGGCCTCCCGGGCCTTGACCGCTTCAAGGGCAAGCCGGGCAACTACGTCGAGCCGACGATCATCAAGGTCCCGCGCGGGAAGGTCCCGGCGATCACGAAAGAAGAGACCTTCGCACCCATCTTGTACATCTTCGAGTGCGCCGACCTTCACGAGGCCATGGAACTCCAGAACGGCGTCGACCAGGGGCTGAGCAGCGCCATTTTCACCGACTCGGTCCGCGCCGCCGAGCGCTTCCTCGCCGAGGACGGCAGCGATTGCGGCATCGCCAACGTCAACATCGGGACCAGCGGCGCCGAGATCGGGGGGGCCTTCGGTGGCGAGAAGGACACCGGCGGAGGCCGCGAATCCGGCTCCGACTCCTGGAAGGCCTACATGCGCCGCCAGACCTGCACGGTCAACTACGGCAAGGACTTACCCTTGGCCCAGGGGATCGTGTTCGGGTGAAGTGGCGGGCCGGCGCGCTTTCGGCGAGGTGACCCGGGAGCCGCACCCGACATCCCAGTTCCCGGAACCTTGACCGGATTTAACTGGTAAACCCTCCGAAAGCCCTGCATACTGTGATCTCCGCCGTCCCGGCGGCTCACTCCGAGGAGAACTGCCATGCGTCACCTGTCCGCCCTTGCCGTGCTGGCCTTCGCCGGCCTCGCCTCCCCCGCGCTGGCCTGCCCCGGCGAGGCAACCGCCGCCGCCCCCACGGCTCAGCCCGTCGCCATGACCTCCGAGAAGGCCCCGGCGTGCGCTGAGAAGGCCGCCGCGACCGCCGCGGCCTCCAAGCCCTCGTGCTGCGCGTCCAAGACCGAGGCCGTCGCCTCGGCCTGCGCCGCCAAGCCCACGGCCGCCACGATGCGCCTGATCGCGTTCCGCGGCGGGATGCTGCCGATCGCCGTTCCCGCGGTCCTGAGCAGCGCCGCCCTTACCACCCCCACCGCCTCCGAGTCGGGGTGCTGCTCCGCCAAGGCCAAGGGCCAGCAGGTCAAGGCCGAGAGCGGCAAGTCGGCATGCACCGAGAAGGCCTCCGAGGCGGTCGCGGCCCGCACCAACTGACCACGAAGATCCTGACCAACCGAACCACGCCCGGACCCCGGCCCCAGGGCCGGGGTTTTTCATCGCTTTCGCTGCCGGACGCCAAACGCACGGTCGGTCAAAGTTTGGTTGCGAGGGGCGATTCCTCTTGATTCGGCCCGGACGGTTCGTAGGCTCGGGCTGATGCTCCCTCGTGGGCGTGGAATTTCGCGGGGATTTTTCGGCGCACTTCTTGCGTCGCTTGTGCTTTGGGGGCGGGCGTGCGCTGCGCCGAATTTCACCATCGCGCTCGACGACCCCGCGGGGCGATTCGCCGAGGCCTCGGCGCCGATCAGGACGAATCTTCGCGCAGCCGCCGACGCCCTGGGCGCCCTGCTTCCTTCGAACGCGACCATCTCCATCCTGGTGCGGGCCGATGAGTCGGTCCCCCGGGCCACGGGGCGGAGCGCCGCGGCCGCCCTGCTCTGCCGGCGGGGCGGGCGGAACGTGTACCTGCAGGGGGCCGCCGCCAAGTGCCTCGGCGTGGAGATGCTGATCGCGCCGGCCGCGGACATCGAGATCGCCCTGAACCCGGTGTTTGCCCGCGACACGCTGTGGTACGACCCGTTGCCGCGCGTGAGGGTCCATGCTGTGCCGCCCGACCGCATCGACGCGGTCTCGGTGTTCACCCGCGAACTGCTGCACGCCTTCGCGTTCAACGGCTGGGCAGACCATGCCGCCGCGTCTCTCCCCCCGACCTACTGCTCGACGTTCGACGAGCGGATCTCGGTCCGGTGGGACGGCGTCGTGTTCCTCGGCCCGCGCTCATCGCGGATCGTTCCCGGGGGCGTGCCGCTGACGTTCGGCGGCATCTACGCGGTCGGCAACCAGAGGCCGAGCATCGGCTCGGATCTGCTCACCAGCGTGATGAACGGGGTGTCGTTTGACTATGGGCGGCGCTACCGGCTGACCGCGCTCGAAGTCGCGATGCTCAACGACGCGGGGCTGCCGACCCTGCCCCTGTGCCCCGGGGACGCCACGTTCGACGGCGTCGTCAACTTTGACGATCTCCTCGCGGTCATGTCGTCGTACGGCTCGCAGTCGCTCTTCCCCGCGCCGCAACCCCTGGCGGGCGACGTGACCGGCGATTCCAGGGTGGACTTCGCCGACATGGCCGCCGTGCTGGCGGCGTACGGCACGCCCTGCGGCAACCCGCCTGCGCGGCCCCGCCCGTGGGAGGGCTTCGGGCAGTGAGCCCCGCGACGGGCCGACGCCCCGTCGCGAAACAATCGCGAACCCGGGCGGCCAACAATGCCGCCATGGCCACGTTCCTCTTCAAGACCGAGCCGGGCGAATATTCCTTCGCCGACCTCGAGCGCGACAGGCGCACCACCTGGTCGGGAGTCACCAACCCTCAGGCGCTGATCCACCTCCGCGCGTGCGCCATCGGCGACGAGGTGTTCGTGTACCACACGGGCGCCGAGCGCGCCGTGGTCGGCCTTGCCCGAGTGGTCGGCGAACCCCGGCCGGACCCGGCGGTACAACCGGCGGACCCGAGGCGCGCCGCGGTGGACATCGCCCCGGTGCGGCCCCTCGCCTCTCCGGTGACGCTGGCGGCGATCAAGGCCGACGAACGGTTCGCCGAGTTTGCGCTGGTGCGGCAGTCTCGGCTCAGTGTCATGCCCGTGCCGGCGGGCCTGGCCCGAGCCATCCTGGCGATGGCTGGCGAGAAGCCCGCGAGGCGCTGACCGTGCGCCCGCCCCGCAACCGATACCTTGTGAGCACCTGATCAGCGCGGGAGCCCCAACCATGCCGAACCGTCCGCTCGCAATCGCCGTCACCCGCATCGGAGTTGTGGCCTGCGCCGCCGCTGCCGCCGCCATCATCGGCGCGTGCGCATCGCCCGGCGCCGGAGGCGGCGAGGATCTGGCCGCCGCCGCAGGAGCGGCCTCTCCCATAGCGACCGGCTATTGGACGCCCGGCGCCGCCCCGACCTTCGTCGCCATCGACCGCGAGCAGACCATGCTGGTGCGCGCCGACGAAACCCGCGACATGCTCGTGCTCGTGACCGACGGCACGACCGCCTCGGGAAGGCCGGCGGGGCGGTACACGTGGATCGTCTCGCTCCCGCGCGAAGCGGACCTCGGCCGCCCTCTGCGCGTCGGCGATGACAACGTCGAGGCCTGGGTGCACGAGCGCAAGCCCGGCGGGAGGCGACTTCTCCCGGCGCTAGGAGCGGTCACGCTGCAATCACGCACCGCCGACCGCGTTACCGCGAGCCTTGCGCTCTCGCTTCACGCCGACCCGACACCCGGGGCGGCGCAGGGCCCCACGCTCTTCATGGACGCCGCGTGCGATCGCATCGCGCCCGCCCCGGCCGTTCCCACCCCGCCGCTTCCGACCGCGAGCGGCACGAAGAACCGGCCGCAGAAGCCGGAGCCCGACCGTCGCCCCGTCGACCCCGTGTGGCCGTGGGGCGAGATCGTCGGCGATCACCCGCGGCCCATGCCCAAGAACTGACCCGGCCCCCTCCCGCGCCGTCCCTCTCTCTCATCGATCGAAGCGCTCCCGCGGGTTCGCCCGCATCCCGCGGGAGCGCGGATGGTCTTATGCCGCCGTGCGGCGATCATGGCCGAACCTCGCTTCGACGGAGGGCATCGCCGCCTCACCGATGAGCGCCGGCACTTCGGCCCCCAGCCACCGCACGACCGAGGCATCGTCGGCATGCACCCCGGATCGAGCGACGCGGGCGAGCGCGGCGTGCGCGGCGGCTCGCGCCGGCGCTGCGGACGGGTGCCCCGTGCCCGCAAGGGCCGCCAACGAGAGAAGCCCCGCCGCGCACGCCGCAGCGCCTTCCAGCGGCGCATCGGCGAGGCGCTCCAAGGCAAGGTCGCCCAGGCGGAGCGCGTCGTCGCCGATGACATAGGACAGTTCGCACGCCCGCTGAAGCGCCAGCCCGATGGCTACCGCGGGCAGGGCCGCCGGCGACGCCAATCTCCGCCGGACCGGCTCGGAGATCGGGCGGCCGTTGGCCACCACGAGGGCCATCAACGCCTCAAACCTGCCATCTTCTGCCAGACGGACCAATCGTGACGGCTTCACCATGGACTGATCCTCATGTTCCGCATCGCGATCCTGATAGGTCTTTGTACGTTTGGGAACTATACGGCATCACACACCGAATGCAAGTCGAACAAAGAAGATTTTTCGGGAAACTCGATCGGCCGCTCCGCTTTGGTCGATGGCTCCCGGTACGGTGTTCGCGCCGCGCCGGCATGAGCCCGCCGCGAGGCCTAACCCTTTGTCCCCTCGGGAGATCTGCTGATGTCGACCCGCCGCGTTGTCGTTGCCGCCGCCGCTGCTGCTGTGCTCGCCCTGCCCGCGATGGCCCTTTCGACCCGGAACGCCCCGCAGACCTCGGTCTACGACCCCTTCGTGCCCGCCGCGGCGCCTGCCGCCTCGCCCTCCAAGGATGGGACGTCAGTCGCAACCGGCGACAAGGCCTCCCACTCCGGCAAGGCCAAGGCGACCAAGGCCAGCAAGAAGAAGCACGCCAAGAAGGGCAAGGGGTCGGGCAAGAAGGGCTCGAAGAAGGGCAAGTCCAAGGGCCCCTCGACGTCGACGGCCTCCCGCTGAGCCGCATGCCCAGCAAAGACTGGGCATGCCAGCCGAGCGATCTGCACCCGCTACCCAACCTTGGTCGTGCTTTGAGCCCTTCGGCTCGTGCACAGGCGCGCGGCGCTCAGGTCATGACTTGGAACCGCGCGATGGACTTGTGGATCTCGCCCGCGGCCTCCCGGGCGTCGCCCCACCCGTTGCTCTCGACGTGGGCGCCCTCTAACTGCTTGTAGGTCTGGAAGAAGTGCTCCACCTCCCGCAGGAAGTGCTTGGGCACGTCGTGCAGGTCGTGGAACTGGGCGAAGAGCGGGTCGGTGTAGGGCACCGCGAGCAGTTTGAAGTCGTTCTCGCCCTTGTCCTTCATGCGGAAGACGCCGATCACCCGCGCCTCGATCAGGCAGCCGCTGAACGTCGGTTCGT
This sequence comes from Phycisphaerales bacterium, assembly GCA_947476675.1. Taxonomy (GTDB): domain Bacteria; phylum Planctomycetota; class Phycisphaerae; order Phycisphaerales; family UBA1924; genus CANJRL01. Next base: position 9,750 of record CANJRL010000050.1, on the reverse strand, counting down.
TCACCTTCACCAGGATGTCGATGGGGTCGCCATCCTCGGCGAGGGTCTGCGGCAGGAAGCCGTAGTCCCCCGGGTACATCGACGAGGAGTAGAGGTAGCGGTCGAGCCGGATCATGCCGGTGAGTTTGTCGATCTCGAACTTGTTGCGTCGGCCCTTGGGGATCTCGATGATGGCGTTGTATACCCCGGGGTTGCCGGGGATATCGCAGACCGTGGGGATGTTGTTGAAGACGTTGCGGTTGGCGGGCATGGGCGGAGAGTAGGGTCCCGGGGTGCGAGCCGCAGAGCCGAAGCGCAGTCCGGGAAAGCCGCAGACCGCTTCTCCTGTCATTTCGGCAGCCGCGACCGTCCGGCCTCGGCATCCGGGGCTGCGGCGTGTGTCAGGTGGCCTGTCGAAGCCGTCCTGCCGTGGCGCGCGGCTTGCAACCTCTCGACCCCGACGCCCTCCCGCGAGGTCGGCGCCGCGGACCGGCGGTCGGTCCGCGTACCGTTTCACCGCAGTCATACCCCGCCGACCACTCTCGCCCGGACCCCCGGAACCCCGGAACCCTCGGGCCGCGACTCGTTCGGATTGCCCTTCCGGAAAACCCCCATGTCCAAAATCATCGGCATCGACCTCGGTACCACCAACTCCGTCGTCGCCATCATGGAGGGCACGACCCCCAAGGTGCTGACCAACTCCTACGGCTCGCGGCTCACGCCTTCGGTCGTCGGCTTCACCGACAAGGGCGAGCGCCTGGTCGGCCAGCCCGCGCGGCACCAGCAGGTCACCAACCCCAGGAACACCGTCTACTCGATCAAGCGCTTCATGGGCCGCCGGCACAGCGAGGTCGCGGGCGAGGAGAAGCTCGTTCCCTACGAGATCGTCGGGGGCGCGGAAGAGCCGGTGAAGGTGCGCGTGCGCGGGAAGGACTACACCCCTCCCGAGGTCAGCGCGATGATCCTGCAGTCGCTCAAGAAGGCCGCCGAAGACTACCTGGGCGAGGCGGTCGACCGCGCGGTGATCACCGTCCCGGCGTACTTCAACGACGCCCAGCGCCAGGCGACCAAGGAGGCCGGCGAGATCGCGGGCCTGAAGGTGGAGCGCATCATCAACGAGCCCACCGCCGCGGCCCTCGCGTACGGGCTCGAGAAGAAGCGGAACGAGAAGATCGCCGTCTTCGACCTCGGAGGCGGGACCTTCGATATCTCCATCCTCGACGTGGGCGACGGCGTGTTCGAGGTGCTCTCGACCAACGGCGACACCCACCTGGGTGGCGACGACTGGGACCAGAAACTGATCGACTTCCTGGCCGAGGAGTTCCGCAAGAAGGAGGGCATCGACATCCGCAAGGACGCGATGGCCCTCCAGCGCCTCAAGGAGGCCGCCGAGAAAGCCAAGATCGAACTGTCGACCGTGCTCGAGACCACGGTGAACCTGCCGTTCATCACGGCGGACCAGAGCGGGCCGAAGCACCTGCAGGTGTCGCTGACGCGGAGCAAGTTCGAGAGCATCTGCGACGACCTGTTCGCGCGGATCAAGAACCCCGTGCTCCAGGCCATCCGCGACGCCAAGGTCGACCCGTCCAAGATCGACGAGGTGGTGCTGGTCGGCGGCTCGACCCGCATGCCGCGCGTCCAGCAGGTGTGCAAGGAGATCTTCGGCAAGGAGCCCAACAAGAGCGTCAACCCCGACGAGGTGGTCGCCATCGGCGCCGCCATCCAGGGCGGCGTCCTGCGAGGCGACGTCAAGGACATCCTGCTGCTCGACGTGACTCCCCTGAGCCTGGGCGTCGAGACTCTCGGCGGCGTGATGACCCCGCTTATCCAGCGCAACACCACGATCCCGACCAGCAAGAAGGAAGTCTTCTCGACCGCCGTGGACAACCAGACCAGCGTGCAGATCCACGTCCTGCAGGGCGAGCGGCAGTTCGCCAGGGACAACCGCACGCTGGGCATGTTTGAACTGACCGGCGTCGCCCCGGCGCCGCGCGGCATGCCGCAGATCGAGGTGGAGTTCGCCCTCGACGCCAACGGCATCCTGAACGTGAAGGCGACGGACAAGGCGACGGGGAAGACGCAGAACATCGAGATCAAGGGATCGAGCGGACTGAGCAAGGACGAGATCGAGCGGATGAAGCGCGACGCCGAGGCCCACGCCGAGGAGGACAAGCGCCGCCGCGAGGTCGTCGACCTCAAGAACCGCGCCGACGCGATGCTCATCCAAACCCGCAAGGCCCTCGAGGAGCACGGCGGGAAGGTGTCGCCCGAGGTCCGCGGCAACATCGAGAGCGCCATGAGCACCCTCGAAACCGCCCTGAAGGGCGAGGACAAGGCGCCGATCGAGAGCGCGGTGAGCGGGCTCGAGAAGGCCTCGATGGAACTGGGCAAGGTGATCTACGAGGAGGCGGCGAAGAAGACCGCCGGGGCCGGGGCTGGCGCCGGGGCCGGGGCTCCCGGGTCAGCCGGAGCGGCGGGGGCTTCTGCGCCGAAGGATGACGTCATCGACGCGGAGTACAAGGTGAAGGAATAAGACCCCGAGCGTACCACCTCCCACGCAGCCAAGCGCAAACAACCACGCCCCGGGATCAATGTCTCGGGGCTTCTTTATGCGCTCGGCGCTCTCTACCGGCTCGATCGCCCCGGCGCGGGAGCATCGGGCTTCTCGGCGGCTGCCGGGTCGAGTTTCGCCTTCCACTCCGCGGCCTTGGCTTCGTAGCCCTTGCCGGGCTCGGCGGCGCCCCACGCGGCGTAGAGATCGACGAGGGCCTGCACGCACGCCAGCGTGTCCTTGTGCCTCGGGCCGCGGTCCTTGGCCGCCACGTAGATCGGGTGTGCCTCAAGCAGGTTGGCCTCGGCGAGTCTGAAGCCGTCGGCGTCGTAGCCCACGCCGACGCGGGCGCGGCCGGAGCCAGTCAGGAAATCCGCCAGCCGACGCGCGTTGCCCCCGGTGAACTGCTTGCGGGCCGCAGGCTCGTAGGGCGTGATCAGGTCGAGGGCTTCTCGGGCCCTGTTTTGATCAAGTTTCAGGCGCATCATCAGAGAAACCGAGCCGAGCGTGTCCGGGTGCTCTTCCCCAAGCACGCGGCGGCGCTTCTCCAGGGCCTCGCGGAGGTACGGCTCGGCCTCGGCGAGCTTGCCCTGGGCCCGGAGCAGGAAGCCCATGTTGTTGATGGAGCCGAGCGTGTCCGGGTGCTCCTCCCCCAGCACGCGGCGGCGCTTCTCCAAGGCCTCGCGGTAGTGCAGCTCGGCCTCGGCGAGCTTGCCTTGGGACTGGAGCAGGAAGCCCATGTTGTTGATGGAGGTGAGCGTGTCCGGGTGCTCCTCCCCCAGCACACGGCGGCTCTTCTCCAGGTCCTCGCGGAAGTACGGCTCGGCCTCGGCGAGCTTGCCCTGGGACTGGAGCAGGAAGCCCATGTTGTTGATGGAGCCGAGCGTGCTCGGGTGCTCCTCCCCCAGCACGCGGCGGCGCTTCTCCAGGGCCTCGCGGAGGTACGGCTCGGCCTCGGCGAGCTTGCCCTGGGACTGGAGCAGGAAGCCCATGCTGCTCAAGGAGGTGAGCGTGTGCGGATGCTCCTCCCCCAGCACGCGGCGGCTCTTCTCCAGGTCCTCGCGGAAGTACGGCTCGGCCTCGGCGAGCTTGCCCTGGGCCCGGAGCAGGAAGCCCATGTTGTTGATGGACACGAGCGTGTCCGGGTGCTCGTCCCCCAGCACGCGGCGGAACTTCTCCAGCGCCTCGCGGTAGTACGGCTCGGCCTCGGCGAGCTTGCCCTGGGACCGGAGCAGGAAGCCCATGTTGCTCAAGGAGATCAGCGTGTCCGGGTGCTCCTCCCCCAGCACGCGGCGGCGCCTCTCCAGGGCCTCGCGGTAGTGCGGCTCGGCCTCGGCGAGCTTGCCCTGGGACTCGAGCAGGACGCCCATGCTGCTCAAGGAGGCGAGCGTGTCCGGGTGCTCCTCCCCCAGCACGCGGCGGCGGGTCGCCAGTGCAGACTCCTGCAACGGGAACGCCGCGTCGTACAACGCGATGCGCTCGTAGTACAGCGTCGCCAGCGCCTGGCGCAGGCTCGCGTCGGTCGCGGGATCGTCCTTGAACTGCGCATCGATGGTCTTGATCGCGGGCTTCAGGATCGTGCGATCGATCATCGCCGCGGCGGTGTCGGTGGCGTTCACACGCTTGAGCAGGTCGCCGAGGGTCGCGGCCTGCGCGCCTCGCTCGGCCTCCGGCACGCCGGCCTTCTCCAGCGCGGCGGCGAAGCGCTCGCGCACATCGGCCATCAGCCCCTCGCCGGCGGCCTTGGTGTCGATCTGCCCGAGCATGCCCGACTGGAAGTCAGAGACCTTCTTGAGCTGGTCGGCGCGTTCCTTCTCCGCCTTCTCGGCGGTCTCGGCGGCGACCGCCCGCTCGTCGGCGCGGGCCCGCTGCTGTTCCGCCTCGGCCCGCTGATGGGCTTCCTTCTGCCCGGCCAGCACCGCCGCGTCGCGCTGCCGCGCCGCCTCTCGCGCCTGCCAGGCCGTGCCCGCCAGACCCGCCACCAGCGCCGCCGCCACCGCCGATGCCGCCAGCACCTGCCCCCGATTCCGCCGCACGAACTTGCGGACCAGGTACGCCCGGCTCTCGGGCGCAGCCTCCAGCGGCTTGCCGTGGAGGTACCGCCGCACATCGGCCCCCAGCGACTCGGCGCTGGCGTAGCGGCGTGCCCGATCCTTGCGCAGGGCCTTGAGGGGAATCCATTCCAGTTCGCGCCGCAGTTCCCCGGCGATCCGCTCGCGGTCGGCCTGCCGGGCCTTGGCGATCGATGCCCCGGTCGCGTCGTCGGCGGTGCTCAGCCTCGTGCTCGGCCTGGGCGCCTCGACCTCGCGGATGATGCGCTGGATCTCGGCGTAGCCCGCGGCACGCAGGCTCTTGGAATCAAACGGCACCGAGCCGCAGAGGAGTTCATAGAGGACGACGCCGAGGGAGTAGACATCCGTCCGCGTGTCGATGTCGGTGGCGCCCATCTCGGCCTGCTCGGGGCTCATGTACTCGGGCGTGCCGATGATCTGCCCGCGCTCGGTGAAGATGGTCTTGTCGGTGAGCGTGTGGCTGATGGCCTTGGCGACGCCGAAGTCGATGACCTTGACGATGGGAGTGTGCCCCTCGCCGCCCGGGGCCACGAGGATGTTGGAGGGCTTGATATCGCGGTGGATGATGCCCTTCATGTGGGCGTGCTGGACCGCCTCGCAGACGGAGATGAAGAGCTCGAGGCGCTGGTTGATGGTCAGCCGGTGGTGGTCGGCGAAGGCCGTGATCGGCTCGCCCTTGACGTGTTCCATCACGAAGTACGGGCGGCCGGTCGGCGTCACGCCGCCGTCGAGCACCTTCGCGAGGTTGGGGTGATCCATCACCGCCAGGGCCTGGCGCTCCTGCTCGAAGCGGGCGATGACGGACCTTGAGTCCATCCCCGGCTTGATGACCTTGAGGGCGACGCGCTGGACCATGGGCTCGCGGCGCTCGGCGAGGTAGACCACGCCGAAGCCCCCCTCGCCGATGATCTGCAAGAGCCGGTACTGGCCGATCGAGTCTCCTGCGCGCTCGACAGCGCCCGAGTCGGGCGCGACCCTTCGAGGGTGTTCCTCAGCGCCCCGATCGGCAGTCGGGAGCGAGCCCACGTCTTGTGTTGACTCAAAGTCCTCGGGCATGAAGCGAGTCTATTCGAGCCCTCTGGAAGCGGGACGCGTGCTTGGGGGGAGCACGGTCTGTGACGCCGATCCCAACGAAAAACGCCGTCGTCCGGTTTCCCGGGCGACGGCGTTGACTCCTCCAAGAGTGTGGCAGGTTGTTGGGCGGTGACCGCCCTAAAACCAGGCTAACCGGTGTCCCGGATACCCTGACTGCAGCCCTCTCTCTCGACCAGAATCCCGGCCGCCCTGTGCGACAGCCGTGACTCGTGGAAAGATAGCCTCTGCCCGGCGGCAGTCAAGCGGTTCGGCGCAAAAACGATGGCGGGAACCTGTCGCACCCTCTGGGCGAACGGTCCACACTCGGTCGGGCCGCTGGGCAGGGCCCTTGGTCACCGGCAGACGTGGCGGGACGCTCCCCCGTCGTCCCGCCACGCCGTCCGGATCTTCAAACCGCTTCGTCGACGTTTACCGCCGACGAAGCGGGCACAGGGAATCCGTGGTTTTTTCGCGCAGCCACATCGGCGTTACACCGCGCAGCCGCACACGCCACGGAGGAGTCAACAAGAAAAGCACAGCCCTCCGGCTGTTCTGCAAAATGTCGAGTAGGCGTATTTGCTTCCCTACTCTCTTCTCGGCCCAGCGCCCTTTCGGGCCCCGGGCGTTACTCAACGGTGGGAATGTACCACCACGGGTTGGTTCGTCAAGGCCTTGCCGACTTTTCCGGCCGGAATTTCTGCACCGGCGCGGGGCTCTGGGAGAGCCGCCGGGCGGGGGCCTCGGGGCTCATCCGGCCGGAAAACGTCCCATCGCATCCGTTCGGGGAAGCAGCCCGGGCCGGGCGTCGTCCCAGGCTCGGAACTGGGCCCGCCACTGCCGGGCCGCGGCCGGATCCAGCGCGACCTGGAGCACCGTCTCGGCCTCGCCGGCCTCGGCGATCACCTCTCCCCTTGGCCCCACTGCGATCGAGCCGCCGGCGTAGCGGAGGTGCGGGTCGGCCCCGGCGCGGTTGACGCCGAGCACGATGGCCTGGTTCTCGATGGCACGGGCGATGAGGAGCGAGCGCCAGTGGTGGGCGCGCTCGGCGGGCCAGTTGGCGATGACGGCGAAGGCCTCGGCGCCCAGGGCTCGGCCCGCCCGGAAGAGTTCGGGGAAGCGCAGGTCGTAGCACACGGCGGGCGCGAGCCGCAGCCCCCCTACCGCGACCACCGCGGCGCGCACGCCTCCGGCGAAGTGGCCGGATTCCTTGCCGAAGGAGAAGGGATGGACCTTGTCGTACTGGTCGATGGCGGCGCCGTCGGGGCCGAAGATGCAGGCGCGGTTGAGGGCGAGACCCGAGGGCGGGGCAACGGTGATGCCGCCGATGACGAAGCACCGGCGCTCGCGGGCGATGCCGGCGAGCCAGGCGGCGCCGGAGCCATCGCGGTCGGCGGTGAGGTCGGTGCGCATGGAGAAGCCGGTCTCGCACATCTCGGGGAGGACGATGAGGTCGCCGGCGTCGACGGGCTCGGCGGCGTCCAGGAGGCGTTCGGCGCGGGCGCGGCTCTGGCGCTTGTCTTCCCAGGCGATGTCGACCTGCAGTAGGTGGGCGCGCATGGGGCGTCTCCCGAGGAAGGATCAATCAGGAAGCGGCTCGTCCGGGCCCTGACTCGGCGCGCCGGGCGCGACCACGGAGGCGGGGATCACGACCTCCCACCGCACTCCCTCGGGATGAAACTCCCACACGGGCTCCGTGGCGAGTTCGTAGCGTACGCTGTCGAGAACGATCCGGGCGCCGAAGCCATGGGCTGCCGGGGCGACGACTGGCGGGCCGTCGCGTTCCGCCCAGACGATCCTCAGGGCGTGGTCGGGGAGCCGCTCCCAGCGGATCTCGACCCTCCCGGTGGGGGTTGAGAGCGCTCCGTACTTGATGGCGTTGGTGGCAAGTTCGTAGAGAGCCATGTTGACGATGAAGGCGGCGCGCGCCTCAAGGACCGCGTCGCCGCCGCTGAAGAGGGCGATCTGCGGCGCCTCGCCCATGAGGTGGACTTCGAGGGAACGGCGGATCAGGGCTTCGAGCGAGATGCGGTGGGCGGGGATGCGGAGCATGTCGTGCATGCGCGCCATGGCGTGGATGCGGCCGCGGAACGCTCCGATGAACTCGTCGACGGAGGCGGGCTTGATGCGGCTCTGCTCGGCGAGCGCGAGCATGGCGGCGAGGTTGTTCTTGACGCGATGGTCGAGCTCTCGATTCAGCAGGCGGAGGCGATCCTCGGCGGCCTTCCTGCCGGTGATATCGCGTGAGACGGCGAGGATCTCCTTGATGTCGCCCGACGCGGCGCAGATGGGCCTGACGGTGCTCTCGAGCCACACCCAGCGGCCGTCGCTGTGGCGGCGGCGGTAGGCCAGGACCTCGCTCGGGGCGTTCTGGAGCACGCGCTCGTGGGTGCGCCGCACGGTGGACAGGTCCTCGGGATGGATGTCGTCGTAGGGGTTGACTCCGACCAGTTGGGAGGGCGTGTAGCCGAGGAGCGCCGCGGAGGCCGGGGAGGCATAGAGGAAGGCGCCGTCGGGCGCGTGGCGCGAGATCATGTCGATCGAGTTCTCGGCGATGAGGCGGTATCGCTCCTCGCTCTCGCGGAGGTCGCGCTCGGCGGCGGCGCGCTCGATGGCGATCGCGGCGAGCCGGGCGGCGCGGGAAAGCGTGGCGAGATCGTCGCCCGTGGGCTCGCGGGGTCGAGCAAAGTAGAACGCCAGGGCGCCCATGGCGCGGCCGCCGCGGCTCATGATCGGGCACGACCAGCAGGCGCGGAGGTTGAGCGAGCGCGCTGGGCCGAGGAACGGCGCCCACCGCGGGTCGCGCTCGACGTCCGCGGTGATCGTGAGGCGCCCGTGGAAAACGGCGGCGCCGCAGGTCCCCACGCCCGGGCCGATGCGCATGCCGTCGAACGCGCTGAGGAGGGGCCGGAGAGCAGAGGCGACGCCCCTCATGGTGACCCCGTCATCGTCGAGCAGCATGACCGAGCCGACGGCGCCCGGGGTTGTTGTCTCGAACAGCCGGAGCAGATCGCGCAGCACCTCGGCGATGTCGGCCCCGGTCGACATGTGCTCGAAGATGCGGTTTTCGCCGGCGAGCTGGCCCTCGAGGCGCTTCCGCTGGGTGATATCGGTGACCAGGCCGATGGCGCCTCGGAACGCCCCATGCCCGTCGAAGATGGGGTTGGTGCTGACGATGGCCCACATGCTCGTGCCGTCGGCGCGGCGGAAGCGGAAGTCGTGCGCCTCGGCGATGCCCATCTCCCGTCGGCGGAGGTTCTCGCGGGCGGTGGCCTGATCTTCGGCGTCCATGAACTCGAGGAAGGAGCGCCCGATCATCCGATCGGCGGCTACGCCGAGCATGCCGCACATCATGGGGTTGACAAAGGTGGTGAGGCCCTTCTCGTCGATCACCCAGACGCCTTCCTGGGTGGTGGTGACGAACATGCGGTAGCGGGCCTCGCTCTCGCGGAGGGCCTCGAGCGCGAGATGGGCCTCGGTGACGTCCTCGACGAGCGAAAGGACGGTGATGACGCGGCCCTGCTCGTCGCGGTGGATGGAGTTGTGCCAGCGGCAGTGGAGCACCGCGCCGTCCTTGCGGCGGTTGCGGTTCGCCGAATCGACGAAGTTGCGCGAGGTGTCGGCGAGGCTGCGCACGACCCGGTCGACCCGGTCCTGGTCCTCCTCGTAGACGAGGCGAAGGTCGGCGGCAGTCCTTCCGACGGCCTCCTCCGCGGACCAGCCGAAGATGGCCTGTGCGCTGCCCGACCACTGCAGGATCCTCAGGTCGCGGTCCCACTCGATGACCGCGAGCGGGCTCCCGGCCACGTGCGCCGAGAGGCGCAGGTGCGCTTCGCGCAGCGCGGCGTTGGCGGCCTCGCGCTCGGTCACGTCGGCGGCAACGGACAGGATCGAGCGGACCCGCCCGCGCTCGTCGCGGAGCAGGGAGTTGCTCCAGTCGCAGTGCACCACGGCGCCGTCCCTGCGGAGATTGCGGTTGCTGGTGCGGTGCTGGTTGCCCTCGCGGCTGGTGATCGTCGCGGCGCCGGCGGCGACGCGCTCGCGGTCGTCGGGGTGCACGAACGGGAACTCGAGCAG
>CANJRL010000049.1 GCA_947476675.1 Phycisphaerales bacterium | reverse complement strand
TCTGCAGCGATGCCATGGGTGGCTCCTTGCTGGCCCGCCGCGGGCCCCGCCGACCTGGCGGGGTTCAGTTCCGGGGCGGGCCGTGGGAGCCACTAGGGCGAGGGGGCGGGGGAATAGCAAGGCGAAGGCACTTGCCCACATTTGGGGCCATCGTTGCCTACATTTGACGATGCCTGGGCAGAGATTGTCGTGGAAACGCCGTTGGCTTGCTTCAGATCAACAGCTCGATGGCGACGGGTTCTGCCCGGACTGGGAGATGGCGGGGAACCGCAGCCAGTCCACGCCTGTCGCACTTGCTGATCTCGCATCGACGCCGTGCCTTGTGCTGCTCGGGGAGGCAGGGATCGGAAAGTCGACCGAGATGAAGTCCCTTCTTGATCGTCCGGCCGACATCGAGTGGCCCCGCGGCTTTCTCGACCTGGGTGAAGGCGGTTACGACACCTGCGACTCTCTTGAGCGTGCGATCTGCGGCGTTGATGGATTTGGACCGTGGCAGTCCGGCGCTTCGAACTTCGAGCTCATCCTGGACAGCCTCGATGAGGCGTTGATCCCCGTGCCGCAGGCGTGGCCGCGGATCATGCGTGTCTTGAAGCAGGCGGGCGCTGACGCCTTCTCCCGCCTGCGGCTGCGGATCGCCTGTCGCCCAGGATCGTGGCTCTCCAGCTACGCGAGAGACCTGGAGGGAGCCTTCCAACCGAGTGCTGAAGAGGGTGAACGGAACTCGGGTGGCGAAGGTGTTCGCGTCCTCCGCCTGGCCCCGCTCCGCCGGCGCGACGCCGAGCATGCCGCGAACGATCACGGAGTCGACGGCGGCGCGTTCGTCAGGGACGTCGAGGAAATGGCTCTCCAACCGCTCGCCGCGAACCCGCAGACTCTGCTGCTTCTGGTCCAATCGGCCGAAGACGGACAGCCTCTGCCACCAACGAGGAGCGAAGCGTATCAACGGGGCCTTCGGGCGCTTCTTCACCCCACGGATGAGCGACAGAGGCGCGGGCTCGAGGAGCATAATGAGGTGACTTTGATGCCGGTGTGCGAGTGGCTCGCGGCGGCCTCAATCTTCGGGGGCAGGCCCCGCTTCACGAGATATTCCGGGGCCCCTGGGGGGAGTGCGGAGCTTCTGCTGACCGATGTGTGCGGAGCATATGGTCAGACGTCATGCCGCAGCGCTCCGTCGGAGGGTCTGATCGCAGCCGCGTGGCGCACTGGAGTCTTCACCGCTTCAGGCAGCGGGCTCGTCTTTGCGCACAAATCGTTCGCGGAGTACCTTGCGGCACGCTGGATCAGCGCCAATCTCTCTCCGCAGCAACAAAGGAGCCTCATCGTCGTAGACACGGCCGGCGCTGCCCGTGTGCCGCCGCAGCTCCGGGATACAGCGGCGTGGCTGGCGCAGGGTTCTCCAGCGATGTTCGATGTCCTGCTCGACGTGGAGCCGGAGGCGATCTTTCTTGGGGATGTGCGCTCCCTCACCGCGACGCAACGGGCCTCGCTGTGCCGGAAGGTGCTGACGATCGCCGAGTGGGACCCGGCGCGAAGATCGCTTGGCTACACACTGGGCGACCACGCCGCTGCGCTCCGATGCCCCGAGGTTGATGATCTGCTTCATGCCACGGTGCGGAGCGCATCGCCGGCGAGCGAGGCGAAGTACTTCGCGCTGCGCGCCTGCTCCCGGGGAGCGGCGCCCGGGTTGACCGAGGAATGCGTCTCGATCGCGCTCGATTTCGACGCTCCGAACAAACTCCGTTGCGAGGCTGTCCGGTACCTGCACGCTATCGGCGCGGCAAGCGACCTGGAGAGGCTCCGGCCCTTGCTGCTCAGCGCTCTCGGCGAGGATCCGGATCGCGACCTCCGCGGGGTGCTGCTGCGAGCGCTCTGGCCGGCTCACCTCATCGCTGGTGAGCTCGGACGGGCCTTGGTCGCTGATGGTGGTAGATATTTCGGTGCGTACGACACGTTTCTCTACAGCGATATCGACCTGTCGATGTTCTCCGGCGAACAGCTTGCTGCGTTGCTCGTCAACATCAGGGAGGTCGAGCCGCGTGCCCAGGAGCACGGGGCGCTGAGACGCTTTCTAGATCATGTGCTGCGCCATGCTTACGAACACGCCGATGCTCCCCGGGGTGCGCGCGCCGTTGGTCGGAATCGCCATGGCGCGCATCCGGAGGCACCAGGCCCCCATCCCCGGCCCCGACACAATCCCTGAGTGGCAGACTCCGAACCTGCGCGCGGCGGCGCCGAGAGTCCTTGAGAACATGGAGGCGCGTCGCGCGCTCGCCACTGCCCTCGTGCCCCACCTTGACGCTCACTCGGACCGGAGCGCGGTCGCGCATCCGCTCCACGGCCCGGCGGTGCTCGGGCCTGACGACCTGCGGTGGTGCATCGACCAGGCATGCACGGCGTCGCCGGACCTGCAGGACAGGTGGGTTGAGATCTGCCTTGGGCTGCTTCCGTACGACGGTTTCGACTCCTCGTTGCCCGATCTGCTGCGCGAGACTATCGACCGCGGCGGATGTCCGGCCGCGTTTCGCGATTGGCAACGTTCGGTCCTCAGTGATGAATGGACAACGGAAGCCGCCGCACGATGGCGACAAGGCAGAGCGCTCAGCAGGAGCAACGCAGATGAGCCGAACTCTCGCACGGTCGACGAGTTCGTTCGTCATTGGCTCAATCGTGAACTCGGTGTGGCTGCCGACAGTTCCTCCTCGGCATGGGAGTGTGTTCTCAACGCGCTGCTTTGCAGCGCGACGTCCTGGGACGCACCGGTCACGCAAGTCACTTCGTTCGAACCTGTGAATTCGCGCTCTCTCTGGGCCTCGGCGCCTGCGGACGTTCGCGAGCCGATCCTCGACTGCGCAGCGCGATGGCTGTCCGTCCGTGCCCCGTTCCTTGCGAACCGGAGCGATGAGCAAGGGTGGCCTGCCGAACTCGGAGACCACCGCGACCATCTGGCGTTCCAGTTGCTCGAAAGGGAGTCGCCCGATCGACTGAGCGCGATGTCCAACGCGACGTGGGCCGACCTGGCGCCATCGGCGCTCGCCTCTGGCTCCACGCATAGCGACGGACAGTCCCATCGCCGTTTGCTCCGCATCGCCGCTGAGCGTGCGCGCGAGCCGCTCTATCGCGCGGCGGAACGGATCATCGCGAGTTCTGTCGATCCAGGCTTTGCCCAGTTCCTTCGCGCGCTGCCACATCTCGTCGGCGCGTGCGGCGCACGGTGGCTGTCGCTTGTGCGATCGGCGAGCCATCCTTCCGCGTCGCTGATCGGGTTGCTCGGCATGCTGCTCGCCGGCCGAGTGCCGGGCGCGGCCGAGTATGCGCTGTCTCTTCTTGATCACGCGCGATCCCGCGACCACACCCAACGCGAACGCGCCCAGGCCGCGGCGCTGGCTCTGCTCCATGAGAGCCCGGGCGAGCATTTCGGCGCGGTCATGAGGGCTGCCGAGTCGTCTCCGGAGTGGGGGGAGCACTTGATGGGCCATTGGGCGTACGGCATGCATCGCGAATGGGGCCCGCTGGACGAGCTCACCGAAGAGCATCTGTGCCGTCTGGGCGGCTGGCTGCACCAGAGGACCCCGCGGCACGAGATCGAGGCGCTGCACTCAGGCATCTACACGATTGAGCGGGCGCGGATCGACCTGTTGCCAAACTGCCTTCACACCTGCGCGCAGCGCGGCTCGCCCGAGTCCGTGTCCGCTCTTCGCCTGCTCGCCGGCCGCGATCCGGCCGACGCCTGGCTGAGGGGGTTCGTGCTCGAAGCCGAGGAGGCCTTCGCGCGATCGGCGTGGCGAAAAGCATCGATCGCCGAGCTGCGGGACCTCGCCGAGCAGCATCAGCGGCGTCTCGTGCGCTCGAGTGAGGAACTCGCGGATCTCATCGCGGAGTCCTTGGAGGAGTTCGAGTCAGACTTGCAGGGCGAGGCCGGAATCGCGAGGAACCTGTGGGACGAGACGCGGCCTGGCCACTGGGAGCATAAGAACGAAGAACATTTCTCCGACAACCTCCGGGCTCACCTTGCAAGGCATCTAGGTGGACGAATCGCCGGCGCGCATCGCGAGCCGCAGATCAGACCACCGAGCAACGATGTGCCGGGCGCAAGGGGGGATCTGGTAGTCACGGCTCACGTTGGTGAAGGCAATAGGGCCGCTCAGGTCTTCATCGAGGTCAAGGGATCCTGGAACCGGAAGGTCGACACAGCGATGAAGAGTCAGCTCGCCGACCGGTACGTGGCTCGGACCGAAGGCACGGCCGGAATCTATGTCGTGGGCTGGTTCGCAAGTCCCGGGGGAGGGGTCGAGGGACGAGGCGGCAGTCTCGGGCAGTCCATCGGCGAGTGTCGGGAATCGCTGGCTCGGCAGGCAGATGAGCTCTCACGGACGCTCGGCCGCCGGATCGTGGCGGTGGTTCTCGATTGCTCCCTCCGCTGACGCGGGGGTCGGGGCGGAGGCGGGAGCCGCGGCGTCGCTGTCGCGGGCGGCCTCGCGCTCGCGGCGCTCGAGCTCCTCCTCCCACATCCAGCGCAGCGAGCGCAGGTCCGTCAGGGTCTGGTGCTTCAAGTTGTCGTGGGGATGGATGAGCCGCCCATCTCCCCACCGCGGGGCGGCTCGGATCTCTTCGCCGGGGTGCTCGAAGACCATGAGCAGCGGCGGGTGCACGGCGTGGGATGGCCAGCGCTTGCGGTCGAGGTCGAGCGTGACGGCGTACCGCCCCCCGTCGGCGGGCCGCGCAACGCATTCGAACACCGGCAGGCGACGGTGGTTCCTCCAGCCCTTGCGCTCGCTGCCGCCGTCGCTGCCGTTGGACGTGCCGTGGTTCCAGGTCAGCTCGCAGCCGACGCCGGCGCAGGCGAGCTCCCGCTCGCGCACAAGCCCGCGGAATTCGCCGCACGCCAGACGCTCCGGCCAGGTCGCCCGGGCGTCGGGGAAGATCTCCGGGAGATGGTCGAGCAGGTACTCGACGCACGCGATCATCCCGTGATGCCCGCGGTACGTCTTGCCCTGACGCTTGATCTGCTTGAGCTCCTCGGGGATCGTGGCGCCGAAGGCGCCGATCATCGACCGGCTGTAGCGGCGCCACCCATCGTCGATGTTGTGGTCGATGAGCCGGGCCAGCAGGCAGCCCGGATCGACCAGCGAGCCGACCACCAGCACATTCGCGCCGCGGGCCAGGCGCCGTTTCATCCAGCCCTCCATCCAGTCCTCGAGCTCCCGCGGGAAGGGCCCCGGCCGGTGGTCGGGGTGGCCCCACTCGCCGCGCACTTTGGGCTGCTCGACATCGTCCAGGATCACCAGCGACGGGCCCGCGCCCGCCACGCGGTTGCCCAACAGGCTCTCCCCGTACGCCACGGCCCGGATCACCGCCCCGCTCCGGGTCACGATCTCTCGGGAGGTCGCCCGCTGCGGCGCCGCCCGCGGGTAGTCCGCGAGCAGCGCCCCCGAGCCCAGCTCCAGGCCGATATCACGCAGCGACTCGACCGCCTGCGCCGGGGTGGCCCGCACGATCACCACGTGCGGCTCGCCCCGGGCGCACACCGCCCACAGCGCGTGCGCTGTCGCGAACAGCGCTGTCTTGCCGTGCTGCATGGGCAGCGAGAGAGCGATTCTGTGGTTTCGCTCCCGCGCCGCCGCCTCGATGAGCGCGGCGCAGCAGCGGTGGGCCTCGCAGAAGGGCAGCGTGCAGACCCGCTCCAGATACAACCTGGCGAAGACCAGCAGCGAGTGCGCCGCCATCTCCCTCCGCGTCTGCGCCAGCATCCGCCCCGCCACCAGGGCGTTCACCCCCGGAAGCCCCGGAACCCCGGGAACCCCCGGAAGCCCCGAAAGCCCCGGAACCGCTGAAGTCCCGCTGTCAGGCAGCCCTCGCGCCTCGGAGGCGATCACGCCGCACCCCGGCTTTCCTCACCCTCCGCGGCCCGCCGGTCCAGATCCGCTTCATCGGGCGCGTCATCGCAGCGCCGGGTTCGCAGTCCTTGGACCGGCTCCGGGGGCGGGGCCGGGGGCGGGGGCGGGGGCGGGGATGCTTCCGGGTGCGAGAGCAGATTGTCGACGATGCGGCGGCTGCGCTGCACGAACTGAAGGGCGTCGGCGTTTTCTGGCGACGCGTCGCGCACCGCCGCTTCGAGCTCCGCGATCTGGTGGCGGATCAGGCCCGGGGGCGGGCCCTGCATGGTGTGGGTGAGCTCGCCGCGGACCTCGGGGCCCAGCAGCGGGATGTAGCCGCAGCGCTGCAGCGCCGCGAACATCTCCCGGTGCGTGCGCCAGGCGGCCCGCACCGCCTTGATGCGGTTGCCGGCGCTGGCCCCTTGCTCCCTGGCGATGCGTTGCAGCGCGGCCGTCGTCTCCCCCGCGTGGCGGATCAGCTCGCCCACCGCCCGGGCCGCCAGGGCCGGGTCGTAGGCGACGGCGTTGTCCTCGCGCACGCGGGCCCGGTCGCGCGCGATGGTGCGCTCGTCAACCTGCAGGATGGCCGCGATCTCGTGCACGCTCCGGCCCTCGGAGCCCAGGTACTCGACGCACAGCCGACGCGATGCCGCGGACAGCGAGCGCGGCAGCAGCGCCCCGGACTGGATCCGCCGCAGCGTCTCGATCGCCCCCGGAAGCGGCTCTTGCCACGTCGGGGCGCTGGAGGCGGGAGCAGGCGGGTCCGCCGGGGGGTCCGCGGCCGCCGCTTGCTTCCGCTTGCGTGTTGCTGCTTGGTGAGAGGATTTCACTTGGTCACCCTCCGCGCCGCAGCGCGCGGCGCTGCGGAAGTCTTCGGCCGGGCGGCTCGCTTGGCGGCGCGCTTGCGTTTGGGCTTGGCGGCGAAGGTCTTGGGCTTCGCGGCCAACGCGGCCGAGTTGGTGGGGGCTGTTGGACTTCCCGGGGCTGGACTTCCGGGGGCTTTACTTCCGGGGGCTGTATTTCCGGGGGCTGTATTTCCGGGGGCTCTAATTCCGGGGGTGTAGCGGGTGAGGAGGTCTTGGGGGGCCTTTGGTCCGACGAAGGCCAGCCAGCGGCGGACGATGACATCGCAGTAGCGCGGGCTGATCTCGATGGCGAAGCAGCGCCGGGCGCAGCGCTCGGCGGCGATGATCTGGGAGCCGCTGCCGGCGAAGGGCTCGAAGCAGAGTTCCCCGGGCCGGGTGTGCTGACGCATGGGGATCTCGAAGACTTCCAGCGGCTTGGAGGTCGGGTGCTCGGTGGGCTGGCCCGCCGCCACGGTGGGGATCCGCCACACCGTCGAGAGCGGCTCGCGCCCGGGCTCCAGCAGCGTGTCCACCAGCGGCGGCCTGTTGGGCCTGACCCAGCCGAAGAAGCACGGCTCGTGCTGCCACGCGTACCACGACCGGCTCAGGATCGGGCGGTCCTTGGCCCAGATGATCTGCTGGTGCACGAAGGCCCCGAACTTCTCCCACGCCGCCTCCACCATCGCCTGACGCCGGCTGGCGTGCCAGCAGTACCACGCCGCCCCCGGCAGGATCGCCTCCTGGACCGCCGCGGCGATGAAGCGCTCGTAGAGGGCGGGGTTGGCGTCGGCATCGTCCCAGGTCACGCCGTAGGAGCCCGACCAGTCCTTGTTCTTCTTCCGGGCCAGCGCCACGGTCTTGATCGAGCCGGGGTGGTTCATCCCGTCGTAGCCGACCAGGTAGGGCGGATCGGTGGCGAAGAGAACCGCCCGCTCGCCATCCATCACCCGGCGCACCTGCATCGGGTCGGTCGAGTCGCCGCAGAGCAGGCGGTGCTTGCCGAGGACGATCAGGTCGCCGGGCTTGGTGACCGCAGGACCCGCGGCGTCGTCGGCGCTGCGCATCGCCGCCTCGACATCGAAGTCTTCCGCGCGGGACGCATGCTGGCCGGCTCCATCCCAGGGAGAGGCTTCGTGCAGCGCGATCAGGCCGCGGATGTCGGGCAGGTCGAAGCCGGTGAGGCCCAGGTCGAAGCCGGGGACCTTGGCCAGGTCGTCGAGCAGGGCGCCGAGCCTCCGGGGGTCCCAGTCGCCCTGGACCTTGTTGAGGGCGATATTGAGGGCCTTCTCGCGCTCCGGCGGCAGGTCGACCACGCTGACCTGCACGTGGGTCTCGCCGCGGGCCAGCAGGACCTTGAGCCGCTGGTGTCCGCCGACGAGATTCCCGCTGCGGCGGTTCCAGACCAGGGGCTCGACCAGCCCGAACTCCCCGATGCTGCGGAGGAGCTTGTCATAGTCCGGGTCGCCGGGCCGGAGATCGAGGCGGGGGTTGTACGGGGCGGGGTTGAGCCGCGCGACGGGGATACTCTCGATGATCACAGGAATCGCTCCGCGGGAAGGGTCTCCGCGCGGGCTCCGCCGCGCGTGGGTCAGCCGGGGCCGTGGGCCCGGGCGAGCCGAACTGTTGCGCGGCGCATGAGGGTGTTCCTGCTCCGCCCCTGGCCGCGCTTGCGCGGCGCTCTTGGGTACGGGCGTTCGTGCGATTCGGGAGAGGTTTCGGCGCGCGGGGCGGGTTGGCTTGAAAGATCAATCGCGGGCAGCAACCCGCTCAGTTCCTCAGATGACCTCAGAGTGAGGCGTGCACTTGGTCCGCTACCGCCGGTGCCTCAAATGCTCGCCGCGCAAGCTCACAACAACGATGCGTTTCCGGCTTACATTTCGTCTCGATACCGCACCATCTCCACGCTACGCACTCGCCTCGGCACATCCTCAGGCATCACGTAACAAAAGAGCGTTGTGCGACACTTCATCACAACATATCGCCGGCCGAGGCGCGTCGCGCCCTGCCGACCATCGGGGCTCTATCCGGAAGTGCTTTGATCCCGTAAAGCGCCGCTAGCGTTGCCCTGCTGCCTTAGGAGCAATGCGCTCAACATACAGATACCAGCGACCTCGGCACTGAAAGGTGGCCGCACTGAAGGACACGTCCTTCTGTTTATCATCCCAATCCACAGCCGTCAAGTTTGTGCGTTGCGACAGTCCCGTTGGAAGTACCGGCTCAAGGATCGCTTTCGATCTGAGCACTCCGGTAACATTGGAATGCACTTTCTCCTGAATCGCCGTGAACTCATGAGCCGAAGACAGAAGCCAGCTTGCCATGCGCACATCAGGCACAATCGCGAATTCGCTATCATAAGACTCAAGGACCGCGTCCTTCGGCAATGTCAGCCCTGCTTCCAATCGTAGCACGTCTATTGCGAGTTCCTTGACGAATGATCTTGCCCACATCAACCGCCAAGACGTCACGCCCAGCATTGACAGAATCGCAACGAACGCTACAACAACTCCACATCGCACCAGCAAGCTTTTTCGAAACCGAAGTCTCACATGGCTCTCCAGACGATTGGCTGAATGAAACTCTAACGTCGGCGGCCCGGACGATCGGCTCTCCTCCGAGGTGCATCGTCGACCTCGCGAATGGACGGGAACCGATAACCACGTTTCCATCGCACGGTTGTTGTGTACTCGCCCCGAACGTTGTATTCCCTTGCGATGCCCTCATGCACCAGCGGTTGAAGATTCTCATCGACAGGAATGCCGAAGACATCCTTCCCAGTGTCCCAGTTGTATCGATCGAAGAAATTGAGAGTCAGATTCAACACGAAGTTGTCGCCGCACACTTTAACAGTCCCCTTCCCCCACAGCTGAAAACCACCGACAGCAAAGAACCAGTTAGGGTTGTCCCCGGGGGTGACATAGCTGTCCGTAGTGGATCGAGAAGTAATTGGATGTGTGCCGTCCGCGAGTGATTCCGCGAATGCCATGGCCTCTTCCAGCTCTATAGAACTCGCCTTCTTCCCCCCACGTGTTTCTCCGATGAACCTCTCGAGTGAGATGTGAAGATCTTGACCAGTGTTGTTGAGGAAATGCGCCATGTGACGCACAGCGTCGGGCATAGTGACGTATATTGCTGGGGCTGTAAGCAACCCCCACAACGCGAGTTTCTTGACGTAGGACAAGCCGGTGTCCGGCTCGGTGTTCCAGTCTCCTGAACCGATGTCGCCATGGACCAGAGGGTCCTCTCTACCGACCGTGTAGTCCGCCAGACCGGATGGATCGATATTTCCTGTCGGTTTAAGTGACGCATACGCATAGAGATTGTATCCCCCAAGGACGCCAACCGGATCCCGACTCATCCACCTCCCCAGCCCGGCGTCGTACCAGCGGCGCCTGGCCAGATACATGTCGACGTCGGGGTCGTAGAGGTACCCCGCGTAGCCGACCGTGTTCGCCACGGTCTGCATGGAGATCTTGCCTTCGGCGAGCCGCGCCTTCGACTGGCCGAGGAACTGGAGGACCTTGTTGAAGTCGGTGAAGCCGACGAGGCCGTCGGCGTCAAAGTCGGCGTCGGGGTCGTAGGGCCCGACGCCCGACATCTGCTGGGAGAACGCCGCGAGAACCCCGTTCATGTCCTCAAAGCCCACCTGGCCGTCGAAGTTCCAGTCGCCCTTCTGCGCGGCCCACGCGGCGTCGGTGTGCCTGCCCACGCCGTAGGCGCTGTAGCGCACGCGTTCGACGGGGGCGCCGGCAAGGTCGGTGAGGCCGATCACGCTGAAGAGTCTATCCGTCAGGGCGTACCAGGCAAGGGCGTTGCCGAAGTCGTCGGAGGGGGTGCTGTCGGACTGCGCGTAGAGCAGCTCGTCGATGTACCGGGCGCCCCAGACCCGCTGGACCACGCGCGAGGGCTGGGCGCCGCCGAGCCCGTCTGTGCGCTGCTCCAGCAGCCTCCAGGAAGCGTCGTAGAAGAACGACTCGGTCTGTTGCGGGACTCCGTTGGCGTCCGCGTTCGCCCCTCGGGTGGCGCGCTGCCCCAGCGCGTTGTAGGTGTACTGAGCGCGGACTGTAGGAGAATACTCGTTGCCGACCTTGACCCGCGTCAGCCGGTTCCATGCGTCGTACTGGTACTGCCAGCGAACCGTCGTTGTCGCCGAGACCTGCCGCCGCTGCTCGACCATGTTGCCAACATCGTCGAAGACCACCGGCGAGAGCTCCAGCAGATCCTGGGCGGGGGGCGATACCGAGCGGGACGTGAGTTGGTTCGCCGCGTCGAAGGTCCGCGCGTCGGTGAAGTCGGGCGCTGCCGACGGATCCTGCGGATTGAAGGGGCTGTAGGCGCCGTCGTGGTTTGCATCGGTGGTGCTCGACAGCCAGTTGCCGAGGCTGTCGAGCGTCCATGTCTGACCGCCGGGCTGCTTCGCGGCGGCGCCGGCGTTGGCATTGAACGACGTCGCCTGACGCCCCCGATCGGCGCGGGTCAGGCGGTGCAGACCGTCGTAGAGGTACTGCTCGTCGCGGTCGGCGAGTGTGACCCGCCCGGAAGCGCGGGTGTCGAGCCTGACCCGAACATCTCCCGCCTTGCTGAACGAGTGCTCCAGTTGCACCAGCGGGGGGGCGTACCTGCCGGCGCCGAGGTTTTTCGGGTCCCAGCGACCTTGTGCGTCGGTCGGAGTCCACAGCACCATGCGCGAGCGACCGAAGGAGTCCAGGCCGGGGTACACCACGGGGCCCGATGGCGCCTCGGCCCCGGTGTTCGGGTCGACGGCGCTGTTCATCTGCAGCCCCGGCAGGGGGAACTGCTGCTTCACGATCTGCCCCACGCCGAGATACGCGTACCGCACCTCGTGGGCGGAGGTGAGGCCATTCGAGGCCGCGTTCGGGCCGGTCCAGGTCATCCCGGCGAGGCGCGAGATCCTGTCGTCGAGGCCGCCGTTCGCGCCGTAGCCCATGGAGACCGCCGTGCGCGCCGTGCTCGGACCCGGGTAGGTAATCGACAGCAGCCGCGAGATGTTCTTGGAAGCGTCGTCGGCGTACGCGTAGGAAACCACGCCGGAGATGGACCCCTGGCTTGCAAACGCCCCGGTCACGCCCTGCCGGACCTCCAGCAAACGGCCGCGCATATCGTACGCGCGGACCACCTCGTTGTTCACGATCCCGGAGGAGTCCGACGAGTAAGCGCGCGCGAGGTTGCCTCTGGCATCGTACTCGTAGCCAAGGCGCTTGATTGTGCCGTCGACGAGGCCTTCGAGCGCGCCGCTGACGTCCGCTTCGTCGCGCGTTACGCGGCCGGCGACATCGCGCGTGTAGGTGTGCTTAATGCCGCGCGCATCGATCACCGTTTTGATCTCACCGAGCGCGTTGTAGGAGTAGGTGGTGGTCTTGCCCAGGGGGTCGACGCTCGTCTTCACGAGATCGTTGGAATTCACATTTGACGAGTCCGTGGCTCCCGAGGTGGCGACCCCGTAGACGTACTTCGTGATCTGATACGTCGGGGCGGCTCCCGCCTTCACCGCGACCCGCTGCGTCAGGAAGTCGGCGTCGTTGAGGATAAACAGGGTGAAACGGTCTTCATCGGCGCTGCCCGGGTTCGAGCCAAGGACGGGCTTGAATCCCCATGCCGCCTCGTCGGGGGAGGTCAGACCGCTGCTCGTGATCGACCCATCGACGTAGTTCTCGACGACCGCGATCGTCCGGCCCGCGTCGTCGTAGATCGACCGCGTCTTGCTGCCGTCGGGATCGGTCCGCAGGAACGCCCTGCCGAGAGAGTCGAACGCGACGGATTCGATGCGGGCGCGGTCGCCGGGATTCGCCGGGTCCGGCTCCGGCCCGCCGCCGGCGAGGAACACCTAGCCCGCGACATTGGCGCCGAAGTCGATGGTCTGGATCGTTCGTCCCAGATCGTCGTACGTGGAGCCGGTCCACATGGTCACCGACTGCGACGCTCCGGCGGCCGCGAGATCGCCGGTCGCGGTCGCGTTGTGGGCGCGGAGCCGCTGCGCCTGCAGCCGGACTTTGCCCGCGTTGCGCGGGGCGTTGCTGGCGATATAGTGCGTCTCCGTCTGCTCCAAGACGATGTCGCCCGCAAGGGAGGACGCGTCCTCAAAGCTGTTGGCGGCCCCGGGGGCCGCGTCGCCGCCCCGGTCGGTGATGTACATCGCCTTGGGGCGGCCCAGGCCGTCGTACACCGTCTTCTCTGCGGGGGCGCTGGGACCCCAGGAGCAGATCCGCCGCCCCGCCGAGTCGTACCAGGAGTGCGTCTCCAGCCAGGTCGCCGACGCGGGCGCGAGGGTTGGGTTGAGGGCGACGCGGGCCCGGTACTCGAGGCCGCGCTGTGAATAGGCCATCTCCTCGAGGCTCAGGCGGAAACTCGATTCCGACGCAAGGGATGCCGCGATCATCGCAGGATCGGACTGGATGTCTGAGCTGTAGAGACCACGACGCACAGGTCGATCGAGGTTGTCCACCTGGACGAACTCGTGCGGCGGCAGGGAGTTGATTGTCGCCACCCGGCGGTTGCGGCCGTCGTAGCGGTGGATCGTGAGGCGGACATCGGTATTCCCTTGGGGGAAAACCCGCTCCACCCGAAGCTTGCCATCGCCGGCGCCCTGGCCCGCCCCCGATTCCTGACCGGCCGGGGTGTCGTACGCCCAGGCGTGGGTTTGCGTGAACAAGGAAGGCAGCGTGACGAGCGCAGCGCTGACCTGGGCCTCAGCAACCGCCGTGATTCCCCGCTCGATCTCCCTGTCGTGCGCGTCGAACACCGAGCGCGTCGCGGTCAGGTTCGGCGCCACCGTCACGGATTGCCGCCCGAGAGGGTCATAGAAGTACCGCGTCAGCGAAGACCGGTCGGCGGCGAGGTTCGTCCAGCGTGCAGAGGCCTCGAGAAGCCGGCTCACCCCGAAATACTGGCGCCGCCGGCTGAGCTCCGTCCCCAGGGAGATGGTGGCGATCGAGCCCGCGTACCCGCCGCTCGCCCCGGCGAGCGTGTACCCGCCCTCGCCGAGCGAGAACTGGCTTTCGAGAAGGAGGTCGTCGGAGGCCGTCACCGATCGGACGCCCACGGGCGTCGGCGTCGCCCCGGCGACGGTTTCGTCGAGCCTGATCTCCGTGTAATAGCTCATGCCCGGCTTGCCCGGCACCGCACGCATAACTCGGGTGATATAGGACGCGACCCCATCCGACCCGGTCGAGGCGATCTCCCTGCCCAGGTTGTCGACCGCGTGCCGAACGACCAGCGTGCCGCCGTCGCCCGCCCGCCCCCACCCCGCAGACGCCAACGCGAGCCCGGCATAGTCGCCGCTGGTCGGGCCCGCATAGACGGTGTTCTGGCGGCTCTCGACCTGCCGCCCGGATCCCGGTGCGTAGAGGTACTGCGAGACCGATCCGTCGGGCGCGACCGACCACGAGAGCTGCCCGTTCTGGTCGAAGACGGAGAAGGAATCGCTGGTGAGGGCCGGCGATCCGCCTGCAGTCGGGCCGTTCTCAGCCACCTTCTCGCGCTCGACGCTGGTCCTCATCCACGCGATGCCGTCGGAGTTCTGGAAGAACCCGTACGCGTAGCTCGTTTCCTCGATATCGTCGGGCGAGGCGTCGGCGCTGTTGTACACCGATGTGCGGAAACGCCGGATCGCGTTCGGCAGATGGCGCCGCTCACCGCTGCCCGGAGTCGCCGGGTACACGATTTGCTCGACCAGCGAGTACACCGCGGCAGTGCTTCCGCCGCCGTCGGTCACCCGAGTCTCCACCAGGCGACGGTCGCCATTGTAGGTGTAGCGGTACACCACTCCGGTGTTGTTTTTGAACAGCGTCTGCGGCCCCGTGGCTCCGTTGGCAACGGCGGGGGTGTACCTGTCGACGGACGACGGCATATACTTTCTAGCCAGAAGCGGCGTCGGCAATTCCAGATACTCGTAATGCGTCACCCAGTTCAAACTTCCCGCGGAGAGCACTTCGTTGATCACGTAGGGCAGTTGGCCAGAGATAGTACCCGTGCCCGTGTTAAAGGTGCTTCCGGAATTGCCGATAAAGCCAAGATCCCAGCGGCGAACCCGCTGTTCAACAAAGACGCCGCTGGCGTCGCGAGCCGCCTCGCTGACCGCGACGCTGCGCTCGATGGGATTGGTGGGAGAAGAGAACGTGTATGTCTTGTAGGTGAAGCGACGGGACAGCGCCCCCGACGAGCCGACTCCGGAGCAGCCGCATCCTGCCGACGCGCCATACTGAACGCTGACACCGTAGCCGCCGTCCGCACTGTACTGATCGCTGTTGTATCCGATGAGCTTGTCGACGAGATCGATGAACCTTAACTCGGGCGAGGACAGTTCAACGCTTCCCGCGACCGACGCTTGCGGGTTGAGCACAACGTCGGTGTGCTTCGCCGTCAGCAGACTGAGCGCGCGCTCAAGAACGCTCAGTCGCGTTACCGACTGCGTGTTCTTCCGCTGCGCATACCACTCAATCGACGCTGGGTTCAGCGTAAGCTTCAGCTGGCCCGGATTCCCATAGAACGTGCTCAAGGTTTGGCCGGGCTGCAAAGCCGGAGAGAGATCCTGGTCAATGGTCGTGCATTCTGCACAGTTGCTTTGTACAATACCAGTATTTGGCGGGGTCTGTCGCTCTCCGTAATAGCGATACTGTGACACCCGGACACGCGCGGGTCCCGGAAACGCGAACGCCTGCTGAAGATCGCTTGCCGACGCCAGTGTGCAGAGGGACAGCGCTGTGGGCGACAGCGCAAACTCGTCCATCACGCCATCGCCTTGATCGACGCGCTCGAAGGTGCAGACCTGCAGCAGCAAGGCGTCCCCGTCAGAGCCATAACCCGGGACATTGGTCGAGGAGAGTCCCAGCTCCGGATTAGCCGACCTGGTCTCGGGGGACAGATCATTGTTGTAAAGATACACGACACGTGATGTTTCCGTTTGGTTGAACTGGCCGCCGTTCGTCGGCGGCAGATTGACCCACGACGGCGCCGGGCTCGACGCCATCCGGAACACCCGGATCATGCGGAGGCGAACGCTGCCGGCTTCGCTGCCAGAGCTCCCGACACTCTGCCAGACGAAGTCAACCCTAGCCTCAAGAGCGCCGCCGCTGTTGACGCACCAGATCGTTCGGAGACGGCGCCCCAGCGTGTCCGTGGGAATCGGGTAGTACTCGAAGTACTTCCGATTTCCTCGGGGGTCTTCTTCCACAGCGGGCAGGCCCGTGAGAGTGTTCCTCGCGGAGGTCGCGCCACGTACAAGCAGACCCTCGTTCGTGTACGATCCCTGCAGTGCGCGGTGGTAGTAGTATCGCTTGAACTCACCTGGCTCTTCGAGCACGAACATCGGTCTTGTGACGACCTGCTGCGACAGCAAGTTGCGGTCTAGGAACGACAGCGATCCGGTGGTGATGCGCTGTGTTGTAGCTCCGGTCGGTTGCCAGACCGAGCCGTCCGCGCTTCGCTTGAAGTATGTGTGACCGAGCGCGTGCGCGTTGACCGTTAGATCGTCCGATTCGATGTCGTCCATCGAGTACTGTAGCGACGCGGTCTGACGCCATCCCAGGTTCGTGAAGACGGAGAGCGACCAACGCTCCCCCGCAAAGCTGCGGTAGCCGGCGCCGGGGCCACTGCTGTTATTCCCGCTGAAGTAGTCCCGGGCGATAGTGAGCGGGGTCCCCGACAGGAGCACCGTGAGATCCACCTCGTGCTCCCGCTTTTGCCGCGAGAAGAGGTCCACAGGAGAGCCGGTGGTCGGGAACGCGCCCCACTCCGATCCAGCGCCCTTGCAGCCGCCGGACTTGCCCGTGGATCCGCCCGAACCGTCTGGGCCTCCCGTTGGTCCGTCTCCCGGGGGCTGGAGATTCTCGTCGTCTCCGTTGTACGGCCCTTCGAACTTGATGGTTGTGGCCAGCGCGGTCAACGAGCAGCACAGCGCCGCGGCGAGCGCCGGCAGGCCACGCCGCCGTTCACCCCACGAGGCGACCGCAAAACGAAGCACGGCACGCAGCATCACGGCGAACGTCTCGAGCAACGCAATGATCAATGGCTTACGCACAGAGTCATCCTCACTGGAAAATGCTGACTATGACCTACGAAGCGGCCGCTCACTGTCCTTGCCGAAGAGAGATGGCGTATCCGGCCAGAAGCGCGGCGAGGCCGGCACTCAGCCGGGCGCGAGCATCCGAGACCTGAGCATCTGCTTCTGCCGATGCCCACACGCCCGATTCCTGAGCGGAGAGTGGCTGGTTCTGACGCCGCTTGGCACATGCAGACTCGAGCACCGCCCACGTCTCGGGCCCGAGCGTGAGCACCTTGTACTCATCCGGGACCGATCGCCCCGCGTTGACTGCGAGCCGGTCGAGAAGCGCGCCCGTCTCGCCGGAGACCTGGGCTGCGCCGTACAAATCGCTCCTGGCGGCGGCGGCGGCGCTCGCTTGGGCGGCCTGCTGCTCCGCGAGCGCGGCACGCGCTGCTGCGACTGCTTCGTCCCGCCCATCCCCGGGCCCGCCGCGCCAGACGGCCTCTTCGGCTGCCCGCAGCGCTGTCTGAGCCGCCAGCACCGCATCGTCCGCGGCGGCGAGTGTCTGCAGCGAGGCCGGCTGCGACGCCGCGGCGCTGAGCAGTGCCTGCAGGCCGGCCTCGCTTACGCCGGCGATGGCCAGCGCCGAGGGCGTGATCCGGGCCCGGGCCAAGAGCAGAGCGCTCGGCGTGGTCGCCTGCGGGGACGCGGCAGCGGCAGTGCAGAGCAGACCCAAGGCCAGCGCCGCGGCGGAGGTGAACCGCCGCGCATTCGAGAGTGAGAGATGCATACAAAATCGATTGCGCATGGGACACCTCTGCCGCGGCGCGGGCGGCAGGAAGCCGCGCGACGCCGGGGCGACACGCTTTCTCCGGCGCGGGCGCGCGGCGACAGCCGAGACCCGGGACGGATGCCGAATTCACTCGATGGTCCACGCGTAGGGCGAACGACAGCACGGGCAACACATCTGCCGGGCGTTCTCGAAGGAGGCGGTTAGTTTTCCCGACCGGACCCAGACTCAGGGGAAGGTACCCGACGAGATATAGGAACGCCAGAGTGTGCCGCGCGGATTTTGGAGAATTTCTTCTGCGCGCATCCGCGCGATGCGCACACACACCGAACACGATGGTCCGCATGGTGCGGCCGCTCGGTGTGGAAAAGCAGCGCAACCCATTGACGCCGCGGAGCGCGCGCGGGTTAATGGTGTCGTGCTTCCGGACCGTGCGATGAGAAGACCGATCGGCGCAGCGCTCGCGCTAACTCTTCTGTGCGGGCGTATTCCCGCGCTTGCGCAGCCCGTGCCGGCCCGGGTGACGCTCTCGGGCGATGTCGAACTCTCCCGGCTCGTCGAACTCGTCGCCCGCGAGGCGAGCGTCTCGATCGAGTACGCCCCAACGGACCTGGCCAAGCGGATCACGCTGCGCGTGCGCGAGGCGCTGACCGCGCGGCAACTCTGGGACGTGCTCGCCGCCACGCTCGAAGGCCAGGGCCTGGTGATCGTGCGCACCGAGCGCGCCGGCGTGT
>CANJRL010000048.1 GCA_947476675.1 Phycisphaerales bacterium | reverse complement strand
TCTCAATGACGGCAACACAGGACTATGTTCCTGCTCCGCTCGGGCCGTCGCCCCAGATCACCCAATGGCACTGGCGACGCAACGGGGTCGCGCTCAGTCCCGGCGTCCTGCCTTCGGGCTCGGTCGTGTCGATCCAATCCACCCTCGGACCGGCCCCATACGTCGCGTCGACCACGCTGACCATCTCCAGCGTCCGCTCGGCTGACGCCGGAGCCTACGACGCGCTCGGCGTTGTGCCCGAGGGCTTGGTTGGATCCCAACTCGGAGGATTCCTTGTGCTGTGCCGCGCCGATGCCAACGGCGACGGCGTGGTGAACTTCGCCGACCTGAACGCCGTTCTCTCGTCCTTCGGGCAGTCAACGCCCGTGGGCGCGAACGGCGACGTCAACGGCGACGGCCGCGTGGACTTCCTCGACCTCAACATCGTGCTGGCGAACTACGGGCGCGTCTGCTGAGGCGGGCCTGCGACTGTGAAGGAGACGACGATGCACACCGTGATCGCCATGCGTCGCATGATCAGGACGTGCGGGGTTGTCGCCGCCGCGAGCGCCGTGTTGGCCGGCGCGGCGGCCGCGGCGGGCGCCGGGGCGATGGACGACGCCCGCTCCGGCGCCCGCCCGCGGAGCGCGGGACCCGGGGCGGCGGTGACCGGGATCTGATTCCGGGCGATTCTCCCGCTCGGGAGGGCCAGCCTGCCGACACGCCGCGCCGCCATGGCGGCAGCAGCGCGCACTGACTCGTCAGGCAGCCCCGCGGCACGCGGGGGCCCGGGTACGCTGGGGGGATGCCCGCTGCTCGCACCCGAGTTCAGATCGACGGCGTGAGGGTCGGCCGGCGCCCACAGGAGGATCTCCCATGCGCTCGAGTCCGTGCTGGGTCGGGGTTGGCATGCTGCTCTCGATGAACGCCCCCGCCCCCGGCCAGGAGGCCTACCGCGCACCGCCGGCGACGGTCGTCCGGCTCCTCGAGGCGCCGGCGCAGCCGGGCGTGAGCATCGACCCCACCGGCGCGACGATGCTCCTGCTCGACCGCGAGACCCTCCCGCCCATCGCCGATCTGGCG
This sequence comes from Phycisphaerales bacterium, assembly GCA_947476675.1. Taxonomy (GTDB): domain Bacteria; phylum Planctomycetota; class Phycisphaerae; order Phycisphaerales; family UBA1924; genus CANJRL01. The sequence continues at coordinate 17,420 of CANJRL010000048.1, read as the reverse complement.
GCGCCGATGCTGCGCCTCGCCGGCTTCCGCATCAACCCGGACACCGGCGGGCCGCACGGCCCACGGTCGTTCACCGGCATCACCATCAAGCGCATCGCCGACGGGAAGGAGACGCGGCTCGACCTGCCCAGGAACGCCAACGTCGGCGGGAACTCGTGGTCGCCCGACGGCTCGCGCTTCGCCTTCACCCTGACCCGCGAGACGGGGATCGACCTCTGGGTGTGCGAGACCGCGACCGGGTCGGCGAAGCAGGTTGGCGGCGTGCGCGTGAACGCGGTGGTGGGGCGCGGGTATTCCTGGATGCCCGACGGCAAGCGGCTGCTGGTCCGGCTGACGCCCGATGGTCGCGGGAAGGCTCCGGAACCGCCGCGGGCGCCGACCGGGCCGGTGTCGCAGGAGACTCGCGGGAAGGTCGCGCCGGTGCGCACGCTGCAGGACCTGCTGAAGTCGCCGCACGACGAGGCGCTGTTCGAGCACTACGCGACGAGCCAGTTGGCCATCGTGGACGTCGCGACGGGGGCGCGGACCGCCGTGGGCGCGCCGGGGATGTACTCGTCGGTCGACGTCGCGCCCTCGGGCAGGCACATCCTGGTCTCGGCGTGGACCCGGCCGTTCTCCTATCTCGTCGGCGCCGGCGCATTCCCGGAGACGGTGCAGATCTGGGACACGGGCGGCAACGTCGTGCGCGAGGTGGCGAAACTGCCCCTGCGCGAGGAGGTGCCCATCGAGGGCGTCCCGACCGGCCCGCGGGCCTTCCAGTGGCGCGCCAACGAGGGCGCGGAGGCGCTGGTGTGGGCCGAGGCCCTGGACGGGGGCGACCCGAAGAAGAAGGCCCCGCACCGCGACAAGATCATGATGCTCGCGGCGCCCTTTACCGGCGGAGCGGCGGAGATCGCGCGCACCGAGCACCGCTACACCGGCCTGGCATGGCTCGAGACCGGCGCGGCGATGGTGAGCGACTACGACCGCGACCGGCGCTGGACGCGCACCTGGCTCATCAGCCCGGACAAGCCGGCCGAGGCGCCCCGCCTGGTGTTCGACCGCTCCGTCAATGACCGCTACAGCGACCCCGGCTCGCCGGTGACCACGACAACCAAGGCCGGGCGCAGCGTCGTCATGGTGCACGACAACGGCGTGTACCTCGAGGGCGAGGGCGCGACCAAGGAAGGCGAGCGGCCTTTCCTGAGCCGCATGGGCCTCGACACCTTCGAGCGCAAGGAACTGTGGCGTTGCGCCGACGGTTCGTACGAGTCGGTCATCGACGTCATCGACCCGAAGGGGCCGGTGATCCTGACGTCCTACGAGTCGCCCAAGGACGCGCCCAACTACTTCGTGCGCAACCTCGCGACCGGGGCGCGGACGCGGGTCACGGACTTCCCGGACCCCCAGCCGGAACTCCGCGCCGTGCGGCGCGAACTGGTGACCTACAAGCGGGCCGACGGGGTTGACCTGTCGGCGACGCTCTACGTCCCGGCGGATCGCAAGGAGGGCGAGCGCCTGCCGCTGATCGTGTGGGCCTATCCCCAGGAGTTCAACGACCCCTCGACGGCCGGCCAGGTGAGCGGCTCGCCGAGCCGGTTCACGCGGATCGGCGGGATCTCGCACCTGTTCCTCCTGACCCAGGGCTACGCGATCATGGACAACGCGACGATGCCGGTCGTCGGCGATCCCGAGACCGCGAACGACACGTTCGTGGAGCAGATCGTGTCGTCGGCGAGGGCCGCGATCGACAAGGCCGCGGAGATGGGCGTGGCAGATCCCGCGCGCGTCGGGGTGGGGGGGCACTCCTACGGCGCCTTCATGACCGCGAACCTGCTGGCGCACTGCGACCTGTTCAAGGCCGGCGTGGCGCGGAGCGGCGCCTACAACCGGACGCTCACGCCCTTCGGCTTCCAGTCCGAGCGGCGCACGTTCTGGGAGGCGCCGCAGATCTACATGAACCTCTCCCCGTTCACCTACGCGAACAGGATCAAGACCCCGCTGCTCATGATCCACGGGGAACTCGACAACAACCCGGGCACGTTCCCGATGCAGTCGGAGCGGCTGTACGCGGCGATCAAGGGGCACGGCGGAACGGCGCGGCTGGTGATGCTGCCCTTCGAGAGCCACGGCTACCGCGCCAAGGAATCGGTGATGCACACCCTCGCGGAGATGATCGACTGGTTCGATGAGCACGTGAAGGGAAAGAACGGAACTCCGGCGGCAGCGGCGCCCCCCAAGGCCCCGTGAGGAACCCCGGCGCCCGGAGGGCGTCTACCCTGCGGTTGTGACCGCCCGCGGCGGACATCCCGCGCTCCGCGCCTCGGACCCATGCGCCCGCGCCGCGGCCCTGCTCGCCGCGCTGCTGGCTGCGCTGCTCGCAACCGGCTGTGAGACCGCCCTCGACAGGCACCGCCGTGAACTGGGCGAACTGCACGCCCAGGGCCGGTACGACGCCGCGGCTCAGGCGATCGAGAAGGCCAACCAAGAGAGGCTCTACGGCGAGACGAACGAACTGCTGTACCACCTCGATTCCGGCTCGGCGGCGCTCGCGACCGGAGACCGCGACCGGGCGCTCCGGGGGTTCACCGCGGCCGAGACGTTCATGGACGAGCGCCGCTCGGAGACCGCCGGGGACGTGCTGGGCTCGCTGCTCATCAACGACAGCGTCGCGACCTACCGGGGAGAGCCCTACGAGGACATCTACGCCAACGTCTTCAAGATGCTGGCGCAACTGGAACTGGGCAGGGTGCAGGGCGGGGCGACGGTGGAGGCCCGCCGCGCCGCGGTCAAGGCCAGCGTCCTGCGGGACGAGTATCTGAAACTGGAGCCGATGGTCCGGGGCCAATCGAAATCCGGCGAGCCGCCCAGGGGCGTGATCAGCGAGATCGCATCGGTCGACACCGGGGGCGAGTTCGTCGAGTCGCCTCTCGGGGCGTTCCTCTCTGCGGTGGCGTTCATGCACGCGGGGGACCGGAACGATCAGCTGGTGGCCGGGCGGCGGCTGAGGCAGGCCATCGAGGCGCAGCGCGGGCTGATCGGCCCCGCCGACCCGGCCCCGTTCGAAGGTCTGGGCGAGCGCGACCCGAAGCCGGGCGATGTGCTCTTCGTGGCGTTCTCGGGGCGCGGGCCGCGGAAGGTCCCGTTCCGCCTGCCCCCCCTGATCATCGCGGGAGCGCCGATCTATCTCGAACTTCCGGTGCTCAAGTGGCGCGAGAGCGCTGTCGCCCGCGTGCGCGTGGTCGTCGACGGCGGGGCGACCGAACTGGATTTCGTGGAGAGCATGGCCCGGGTGGCGAACGAGAACCACCGGCGGCAACTGCCACTGATCTACACCCGGACCTTCGTGCGCACCGCGGCCAAGGCCGCCGCGGTATACCTCGGCTCGAAGGCGGCGGAGCGGAGCGGCGGCACGGGGGCCCAGATCGGCGTGCTGATCGGGGGGCTGGCGCTGATGGTCATCACCGAGCACGCGGACCTGCGGTGCTGGGAGATGCTCCCCGGGCAGGCCCACGCCCGAGTCATGACCCTCTCGCCGGGCGAGCACAGCGTCAGGGTGGAGTGGCTGTCGGCGGGGGGAGGGGTAGTGCACGCCACGCCTCCCACGAAACTGACCATCGAACCGGCCCCGAACGGGGAACCGACGCTGCGGACGATCGTCGAGTATTACTGGGACTAGCAGGCATCGAGGCACGAGGCATCAAGGCATCGGGACCGGACGCGACGGCGACGGAGCGTTCTTCCAGAAGGAACCAAGCGTGAAGATCATGCATCGCAAACGGGCCGGGGTGATCGGGATGATGGCCGCGATGGGTCTGGCGGTCGTCGCCCCCGGTTGCGGCGGGCGCGAGGTGATCCGGGCCGATCCGGCGGAGGTCGTGGACCTGTCGGCCCGCTTCAACGAGAACGACGCACGCATGGTCGCCGACGAGATGATCGGCGATTCGCTCTCGCGGCCCTGGCTCGACCGGTGGCGCGAGGAGAAGCGCGGCGCGCCGGTGGTGATCGTGGGCACGGTGCGGAACGACACCGGCGACTACATCGACACCGCGCTGTTCACCAAGCAGATCGAGCGGGCGTTCGTCAACTCCGGGCGGGTGAGGCTGGTCGCGGCCCGGGGCGAGCGCGGGGAGATCCGCGACGAGCGCCGCGAGATGCAGGATTTCAGCCGCCCCGAGACGGTCAAGAAGAAGGCCTTCGAGGTGGGCGCCGACCTGATGATGATCGGGCGCGTGGGCGAGGACGTGCAGGTCAGCCGCGGCGGGAGCGTCAGGATCCAGTACTACCAGGTGAACCTCGAGCTCATCGACATCGAGAGCAACGAGAAGGTCTGGATCGGGGAGAAGCAGATCGAGAAGCGCCAGATCGACAAGTGACCGGGGCTGGTCGTCATTCCGGATCGACGATCTGCGAGTCGCGATCCTTCGCCGCTCTCACCGCCGATTCCCACTCCCGGGCGGAGACCGGCCGCAGGTTCGCGACGAACTTGCTCGCCTCCTGCCCGTTGGGCGCCTTGACCACGCGCTCGATCGAGATGGCGCCCCCCGGCGAGAGCGTCTCGCGGATGGTGTAGCCGACATCGTTGGTGTACTTGCAGGTGTAGACGCGCTCGCGCCACTCCCAGGGCGCCCCGGTCAGCGCGCCGGTACCGGAGAACTGACCGCCCGTGTCGCGCAGCGCGGCCTCGCCGCTCTGCTCCTTCAGGGTGGTCAGCGCGCACTCGGTCGTGAACGATTCGGTGTGCTGCACCGGGCGCACGATGTACACCTCGTCGGTGATGGTCTTGTTCGACTTGTCGATCGAACGCTTCAGGTAGTAGTGCCCGGCCGGAGCGTCGGGCAGGTTGGCGGCCTTGCTGATCTGGCCCCCGGCCCAGTACTGCACCACAACCGCCAGCGCGGGGTTCGCGCCCGAGCCCGGGCGAGCGACCGGAGGATCGACCGCCGCGGGCGCGACCTGCGCAGAGGCGGTGGCCGCCGCGAGAATCGATGACACGAGGGCGGCGGCGAAGCGGGCGGCGAACGGCTTGAGCATGGCGAAGTTCCTTGATCAGACTCAGAGTTGGTGTCGCCGGCGGGGGCGCGAGGCGCATCGGGCGACGGGCGGCGCCGGCGCGCCGGGTCAGGGCTCGATGGGGGCGCTCGCGCCCAGCGCCGGGCCGAATACCACACTGTTGGCGAGCACCCGCTCCGTGCCCAGCGTCGCCCCGCGAAATGTTGGTGAACATGCGAAGAGAATGACCTGCCCGGCGCCGACCCCCTCGCGGGTGACAAACGCCGAATTCGCGATCCTCACCGCCGCCTCGGGCCACAGCAGCCCGGACATCCTGAGGTGCAGCGCCCGGCCCTCCGGGAGCGAGGCCCACCCGGCGGAGGTCCTCGCGGGTTTCTCCGGTTTCTCTCCCTCTCCCTTCTTCTCGCCATCCTTGCCTTTCGCGGGGTTCGTCGCGGGGCTCTCGGGTTTCCCACCGGCGTCGTCGGCATGCTCGGCTTTGGGATCGGGCTTGGGCGGCGCGGGGACGTAGTACCCGAAGCGGATCGGCGCCTGCGCCCCTCCCTTGGCCATCAGCACCGTGTCCCCGGTGTACACGATCGGCATCGCCTCCATCGAGGTATCGATGCCGAAGGTCAGCCAGTGCTTCTCGTCGGCCCGGGCCGCGAGGAACGCCCCCGTCGGCGGCATGAACAGGCTGTTCCACTGGTCTCGCTTTTTCAGTTCGTCCTTGTCCGGCCGTTTCGGCGCGTTCTCCCACGGGTATGCGATTTCCGACGGCGTGAGCGTCGAAGCGGCAGTCGCCTCATCGACAGAGGCGTTCCGGGCCTCCCACTCTCGCAGCACCGCGATCTCGTAGTCGTCGAGGTGCTCGAGCGTGTCGGCCAGGGTTCGCACCGAGGAGAGGCTCTCCTTCCCTCCGCCGCTCGGCGCGGCCGCCCCGTACCCCGCCGGGGGCGCGCCCGGCGCGGCGCCCGACGCCTCCGCCGGCCCGCTGGCGATCGCGCCGGCCGAGGAGCCGATGGCGATGAGCGTGCCGCCGGCCTTCACCCACGCCGCGATCTGCGGCATCGATGCCTGAAACTGCGACGACTCCGAGGACGAGGGGAGGATCAGCACGTTGTAGCGGCGGAGGTCGACGCCCTGCAGCCCCGCGGCGTCGATCACCGAGGTCCGGATGCCGAGCCGCTGATCCAGAGCGTGCCACAACTCGCCGGAGTTGTTGGGGTCCACCATCCCTCGCGAGACGATCGCGGCGCGGGGCCTCACCATCAGCGGGAAATGCTCGGAACCGAGGTCGGGATTCTCATCGCCCTTGCCGAGGCCGGTGGAGATCGATCGGGGCTCGATGCCGGTATCCGCGATCGTGTCGCCGACGGTCGCCGCCAAGTCGCCCTGGAACGCCTCGTTATCGCTGAGGAGCACGACCACCGATCCCCGGGCCAGCGCGAGATCGCCGAGCGTGGCGGGCTTCTCGACCGCTCGGCACTTCACGCCGCGCTCCATCAGCCGCGCCGCCGCCGAGACCGAGGCGTCGCTCTCGCCCGGGAGCGCCCACCCGAGGGTGGTAGGGGGGAGAGGGGCCGCCGGGCGCGCAAGCGGCGCCGGAGCAGCGGCCCTGCGCATCGCGGGGAGCGAGGCGTTGCTCAGGCGGTAGGCGGGGGTGTCGAACACCATCGGCACGCCCCACGCGGTGAGGTCGTACATGCGCGAGCGCCCGAAGCGCAGCAACTCGCGCCGCTCGGTCACCAGGAAATCCGTCCCGAGCCGCGGATCGAAATCGAGCAGGGCGGCGGCCAGGCGCGCCTCGGGCTGCGTCAGCGACACAACGAGCGTGCCCTTGGGGAAGTCGCGGCCGGGCGCAGCGCGGCCCATGCGATCGGTCGCGTCCGCCTTGAACTCTGCCTCTGTGACCGACGCCTCGATGCCCTGGAGCGCCAGCAGGCTCAGGAGCGCCCGCTCGCGCCCCGCGTTGCCTGTCGGGGGGAAGGCGTACGCGACGCCCGGATACAGCCCCTCCCCGCTGACCGCCCTGCGCCGCTCGGCGGCGTGCTCGCGCAGGATCTCTCCCTTGCTCGCGCCGAGGGACTCGAGCCCGGCCATGCTGGCGACCGCCTGGTGGTGCACCGACTCGCGATAGGTGACGATCGCTCCTTCGAGGCGCCGCACGCCGTCCTCCGCGAGACGGGCCTGCTCGAAGAGCATGCCGATCGAACCGCGGAGCGAGGCCCACGCGTCGGAGTAACCCGGATACCAGTTGTCGTTCCACTCGCCGTTGTACTGCCGCCAGCCGTAGCGGTCGAAGGCCCGGGCCTGGTCCTCGCCGAGCCGCGACTGCCATCGCGTGTTGCGCTCGCCGAAGTGGGGGTTGATCGGGGGCCGCGCCGGGCTGGAGAGGAAGGTGTCCTGCGAGCCCATCTCGTGCGCATCGACGAACAGGTTGGGGTTCCACCCGCGCACGGCGGCGATGCGGCCGCGGGTCTCCGGCGCAACCCCATAGATCCAGTCGCGGTTCATGTCGAAGGAGTAATGGTTCGTGCGCCCGTAGGGCCAGTATCCCGAGTGCACGAGCGATTGATCGTCGACGTTCGGGTTGGCGGCCCGGGCCTCGGCGATCATCTTGAGGAAGCGGTCGCGCCCGTCGGGGTTCATCAGCGGGTCGATGACCACCACGACGTTCCGCAGCAGAGCCGCGGTCGCGTCGTCCGTGGCGGCGATCAGGTGATGCGCCAGCGCCAGCGCCGCGTCGGCCCCGCTGGTCTCATCGCCGTGGATGCTGTACGCCATCCAGGCGACGGCGGGGAGCGTGTCGGCGAGGCGCTGGGCCTCGGCCTCGCTCACGCCGCGCTGGTCGGCCAGCCTGGCGTGGCCGGCGCGGATCTCGTCGAGCCGCGCGAGGTTCTCCGGCGAGGTCACGACGAGGTGGTAGAGCGTGCGGCCGCCCCAGGTCCTGCCGTGCTCGAACAGCCGCGCGCGGGGCTGGCCGTTGGCGCCCTTGCCGTCCCACGCCTTCAGGCAACGCTCGATCTCCGCGTGCGATGCCGCACGCTCGCCGATGGGGTAGCCGAGCAGCGCCTCGCCCGCGGGCACGTTGTCGTCGTAGGGCGCCGGCTTGCCGTCGGCGCCCAGGAAGAACGGCTTGTCGTACCTGAGCCCTGCCAGCGGATTCGGGCGGTGGATCGCCTGGCTCGCGGGCCCGACCGGGCCGAACGGCTGCGCCGCGGCGGCGCCGGCAAGGATTCCGCACAGCGTCACGAACGAAACGGTCAGCGGGCGCTGCATGCTTGGGCAACCTCTCAAGAAGCGACGGGACGCACCTGCTCTGATCGACGCGGGACGCCGATTGTCCCGCGTCGCGAGCATCGCGGCAAACGCGCGTCGCCGCTACCCTCGCCCGCGCATGCGCAGCCTCATCAACCGCCCGGCGCCCCGACGCGTTGCACTCGAGACCACGCTCCTCGCCCACGGCGTTCCCTCGGCGGATGTCCCCGGGCTCGCCGCGGACCTCGCGGCCGAGATCCGCGGGGCCGGCGCGACGCCCTGCGTCATCGGGGTGCTCCGCGGAACCCCGATCGTCGGCATGTCCGATGCCGAACTCGCCGGTTTTCTTGCCGATGCCGCGGGCGGCGGGGTCGCCAAGGCGAACACCTCGAATCTCGGCGCCCTCATCGCCCGGGGCCGCACCGCCGCGACCACCGTGAGCGCGACGATGGAACTCGCGTCCCGCGCCGGCGTGCGCGTCTTCGCCACGGGAGGTCTCGGCGGCGTCCACCGCGGGGCGACCCTCGACGTCAGCAGCGATCTGACGGCGTTCACCCGCTTCCCCGTGTGTGTGGTCGCCAGCGGCGCGAAGGCCATCCTCGATGTCCCGGCCACCCGGGAGGCCCTCGAGGCCCTCGGCGTGCCGGTCGTCGGCTTCCGCGCTGAACGCTTCCCGGCCTTCTACCTGCGCGACGGCGGCGCCGGTGTCGACGCCTCGTTTGACGATGTGCTGTCGCTTGCCTCCTACGTCGGCGAGGAGATCGCCCGCACAAGCCGGGGAGTCCTTGTGGTTCAGCCCGTGCCGCCGGAGCACGAGATCTCGGCCCCGGACTGGTCGCGATGGCTCGCCGCCGCGGAGGCGCGGGCCTCCGAGGCGCGGGGGCGCGATGTCACTCCCGCGCTTCTGGCGGCGTTGCACGAGGTCTCGGGGGGCGCGACTCTGCGGGCGAACCTTGCTCTGGTGCGCGCGAACGCCCGGCTGGCGGGCAGGATCGCCGCGGTGATCGAGGGCGATGGGGGCTCGCGGTGATCCTCAGGCGTTGACCTTCGAGCCCATGAGGCCCTTCAGGAACGGCGTCATGAGCAGGATCACGACGCCCGCCCCGAGGGAGGTGACCACGAAGAGCATGAAGAACGGCGCCCGGCTGCCGTCGGCGAACCAGGAGGACCAGGGCAGCACGATCTCGCCCTTCTCGATCCTCTCGACGTAGGTCGCGACCAGGCCACCGCCGTAGTTCGCGACGAACGACGAGAGGAACCACAGCCCCATCAGGAACGAGACGAACCGCGCCGGCGCCGCCTTGGTCACGAACGACAGGCCGGTCGGCGAGAGGCACAATTCGCCCATGGTGTGGAAGAAGTAGGTCCCCACGAGGAAGAGCATGCTGACCTTGACGCCGTTCACGGCGCCGTTGGCGCCCATGACCATGCAGATGTAGCCGATGCCCAGGAAGATCAGCCCCAGGCTGATCTTGACCGGCTGGGTGGGGTTCCGGTTGCCCATCTTCGCCCAGATCGCCGCGAAGACCGGGGCGAACAGGATGATCAGCAGCGCGTTGATCGACTGGAACCACGTCGCCGGCACCTCGTACGTGCCGATCATCCGGTCGGTGCTCTCCTTGGCGAAGACGTTCAGCGTCGACCCCGCCTGCTCGAACGCCAGCCAGAAGAACGCGTTGAACAGGATGAACGTGAAGATGCAGAACACGATCCCCCGGTCCTCGGGCTTCTGGATCGAGATGAAGTACCCGCAGCCGGCGACGGTCGCACCGATGATCGCCAGCGGCAGCCACACCGCGGCGCCAGGCCGCGTGGTCAGCCACTTCATCCCATCGCCGAGGATGTCGAACACCCCGGCGTGATACGCGGCGCCCACCGCCGCGGCGAGGACCAGCGTGAGAACTGCGAGCGGCGTCGTGTAATTCGGCTTCCCGGCTGGCGGGCTGCCGATGCCCTTGAGCAGGATCGGCTTGCCGAAGATGTAGACCACCAGGCCCAGAATCATGCCCACCGCGGCCGAGCCGAATCCCCAGTGCCAGCCCACCTGCTCGCCCAGCGTGCCGCAGATGAAGGCGCAGATGAACGCCCCCACGTTGATGCCCATGTAGAAGATCGAGAAGCCGCCGTCGCGCCGCGAGTCGCCGGGCCGGTAGAGCTGCCCGACCATCACCGACACCGTGGGCTTGAAGTACCCGGTCCCCAGCACGATGAGCGCCAGGCCGGCGATGAACACGCTCATCCCCAAGGCGCTGTGCGCCATGTCGCCAATGCCCGAGATGCCCAGGACGATGTGCCCGAGCGCGATCATCGACCCGCCCAGCAGCATCGAGCGGTGCGTCCCCAGGAGTTTGTCCGCGATGAACCCGCCCACGATCGGCAGCAGGTAGGCGAGCCCCGTGTACAGCCCGTAGAGCGAGTACGCCTGCGGCTCCGTCCACCCGCGCCCCGGGTTCATAAACCCGTTCTTGTCCGGCGCCGGGTTCAGTTGCGCGACCAGATACAGCACCAGCAGCGCCCGCATGCCGTAGTACGAGAAGCGCTCCCACATCTCGACCACGAAGAGCAGGAACAGCCCCATGGGGTGGCCGAGCATGACCCGCTGGTTCGCCAGCCCGGCCTCCGCGACGGCCTCGAGGTCCGCGTCCCTCGACTGGATGTCGGGCGTGCCGGCGTTCGACGAGAGGCGGGGGTCAGCCATGGGCGCGCAGTCCTTTTCATCCCGTTGCGGCACGCAGCGCCGCGCTCGGAGCGGGCGGGTCTTCCCCTCAGACTAACCGACTCTGAACGATCGGGCCACGGGATTCAAGGGCGCGGGGAGACGCCGGGGACGGGCGGCGCCTCAGCGCGGCTTCCGTCGGGCCCGTACACGTACGTCTTGCCCTCCTCCTCCCCTGCGCAGGCCTTGTGCGAGCCGTCGCAGATCGGGAACTTGGCCGAGAGGCCACACGCGCACACAAAGACCGGCTTGCCCTGCGTCTCGATCCTGATCGGCCCGGTCCCGGAGTGGGTCACGATGCGGGGCATGCGAATCCTCTCGCCGGGTGTCGCGTCCGAGAACTCCTCACGCCGGGCTCTCGAGGTACTCGACGATCGACTCGATGGTCCGCCGCGCCGCGTCGGCCCGGCCGTTGTACTGGCGCCCCCGGGTGGCCACGCGGTGGGCGCACACCGGCACGATGTTGCTCAGGATGTCTTCGGGCACGCAGTAATCGCGGCCTCGGAGCACCGCCGTGGCCCGCGCCGCCGCCGCCAGGGCCAGCGCCCCGCGCGGGCTGACGCCGATCGTCAGGTCCGCGTGCGAGCGCGTGGCGGTCACGAAACTGATGATGTACTCGACCAGAGCGCGGTCGACGCGCACTTGGTCCACGCGCGATTGCAGCGCCAGCACGTCCTCGCGGTTGAGCACCGGCTGCAGCCGCCTGAGCGCCCCGATCTGAGGCGAGCCGCCCGAGGCATCGGCGGGGCCCGCGGAGGCCGTCCGCGGCGCCCCCGGGCGCTGCATGAGAATCCGCGCCTCGTCCTCCCGCGCCGGGTACCCCAGCGAGATCCGCATCAGGAACCGGTCGAGCTGGCTCTCGGGCAACGGGTACGCGCCCTCGAACTCGTGGGGGTTCTGCGTCGCAACAACCATGAACGGCTGCTCGAGATCGAGCACCTTCCCGTCGATCGAAACGCTGGCCTCGTTCATCGCCTCGAGCAGCGCGGACTGGGTCCGCGGCGTTGTCCGGTTGATCTCGTCGGCCAGCACGATGTTCGCGAAGATCGGCCCGGGCTTGAGCTCGAACTCCCCGGAGTTCCTGTCCAGCACGCTCACCCCCAGCACGTCGCTGGGGAGCAGGTCCGGGGTGAACTGGATGCGGCTGAAGCGGCAATCCACGCTCCGCGCCAGCGAGGTGGCCAGCACCGTCTTCCCCACCCCGGGCACATCCTCGATGAGCACGTGGCCCCGGGCCAGGAGGCAGCACAGCGCCTGATCCACCGACGAAACGCTCCCCAGGAACGCCTTGCGGACGTTCTCACGGAGCCGCTGGATCAGTTCCTGGGCGTTCAGCATCGCGGGGGATGCGCCGGAGGCGGAGGGTGCAAGGAGGCTCATAACGATCGGTACGCCCGATGAGCCAGGGCGGACTCGCGATAGACTGTACCCAGAGTGGTCGTCCCCGATCCGGATCAGCAACGTCCGACGGTGGTCTCGCGCGTCAACGACGCGCCGGCGCCCCCCGTGCCCCCATCCAACGACGACACCACCGGCATCATCCGCCAGCGATCCGAATCCATTGGTTTGCGGCTCAGCGGGGCCCTGCCCTGCTTCGTCTGCAAGTACGACCTGCAGGGGCTCTCCGTGCGAGGGGTGTGCCCGGAGTGCGGCGCCGCCGTCCGCGCCACGATCCTCTACGCCGTCGATCCCCACGCGGATGCCTTTCAGCCCCTCCCGAATCCCCGGACCAACGCCCTCGGGCTGCTCCTCTGGCCCGGCGGCGCACTCGCCGCGGCGCTGCTCTCGTGGCTCCCGCGCGTCTGCGATTTCATCGAGAAAGCCCGCAGCGGGTTCACGCTGGGGCTGAGCCGCCAGTCCTGGCTGGCTCCCGCGATCCTCGCCTGCGCTCTGGTGTCCATGGCCGGCGCGGTGATGCTTGTCCGGGTTGTGCGCGGCTCCTCGCAGCGCTTCGCCTCCGTCCTCTCCGCCCTTGCGTACGGACCCCTTTGCTGGGCTCTTTGGCAACTCCACGCGGGGCTCGACCGCGCTTCGGGCCCCCCATACATCGTCGCCGGCCCGATGGCGGAACGCATCGCCTACCGCCTCGTCATCGGCGCCAGCATCGCGGTCATCATCTTCGGGCTTCGGCCCAATGCCCGCCGGCTCGTCGCCCGGTCCCTCACGCTGCGCACGGGCAGGGTCGACCGGCAGACCCTCCTTGGCATGGCGCTCTGCGTCGGCGTCGCCGCCATCGGCGACGGCCTCCGACTCGCCTCCATCGGGCTCTCCCCGAGCATCAGCGGCACCGTCGACGACATCGGCACCATCACAATCCTCGCCGCTTCGGTCCTGCTCACGCTCGGCTTTGCGAGCGCCATCGTCGACGGCGCCCGGATCGGGCGGGCGCTGGTCATGCCCAGCCCGGGCTACCGGCAGGTCTTCGCGAGCGCCGGCTCCGGCGAGCCGAAGCCCGCGATCGGTCCGTCCTGACTGCCGAATTGGCAGCCGGCGTCGTCGTCATGCCGGGCGAGGCTGCCCGGCGCCCGGGTCGCTGTTCGCGGGGAGCGGCGGATTGCTGGGGATTCCGGTCCTTCCGAGCCGCGGCGGGGGGCTGTTCATCGTGGCGCGCGGATTGCCTCACGCATCATCGCGCCGGCGTGGTGGATCCACCCGCCGATTGACCAATCACCGACGACAAAGACCGGAGATCTCCCCCGATGGCTGTGAAGGACCTCGCCTTTGACACCGACGCACGCCAAGCCCTCTTCGCCGGGGTCGAGAAACTCGCCCGGGCGGTGAAGAGCACCCTCGGGCCCCGCGGCCGCAACGCCGTGCTCGACAAGTCCTGGGGCGGCCCGACCGTCACCAAGGACGGCGTCTCGGTCGCCGAGGAGATCGAACTCCGCGACAAGGCGGAGAACATGGGCGCCATGCTGGTCAAGCAGGCCGCCACCAAGACATCCGACGACGCCGGCGACGGCACCACCACCGCCACCGTCCTCGCCGAGGCCCTCTTCAAGGAAGGCCTCCGCTACATCTCCGCCGGGGTCGACGCCAACGCCCTGGTCCGCGGGATGAAGAAGGCTGTCGAAGCGGTCAGCGACGACATCCAGAAGCAGGCCAAGCCCATCAGCGGCAAGAAGGACATCGAGAACGTCGCCACCATCTCCGCCAACAACGACGCCGAGATCGGCAAGATCATGGCCGACGCGTTCGAGAAGGTCGGCAAGGACGGCGTCATCACCGTCGAAGAGGGAAAGAGCCTCGAGACCGTGGTCGACGTCGTCGAGGGCATGCAGTTCGACCGCGGCTACCTGTCCCCCAACTTCGTCACCAACGTGGACGACATGACCGTCGAACTCGAAAAGTGCCTCGTCCTTGTCCACGAGGACAAGATCGAGAACGTCAGCAAGCTCGTCCCCCTGCTCGAGAAGGTGATGCAGGCCAAGAAGCCCCTGCTCATCATCGCCGAGGAGGTCAGCGGAGAGGCCCTGAGCACGCTGGTCATCAACAAACTCCGCGGCACGCTCCAGGTCTGCGCCGTCAAGGCCCCGGGCTACGGCGACCGCCGCAAGGCCATGCTCGAGGACATCGCCGTCCTCACCGGCGCCGAGCCCATCATGAAGGACCTGGGCATCGAGCTCGACAAGGTCGCGCTCAAGCAGCTGGGCATGGTCAAGAAGGCCGAGATCGACGCCGACAACACCACGCTCATCGAGGGCGCCGGCGACAGCAAGGCCATCCAGGCCCGCATCGCCCAGATCCGCTCCGAGATCGAGAAGACCACCTCCGACTACGACCGCGAGAAACTCCAGGAGCGCCTCGCGAAGCTCTCCGGCGGCGTCGCCCAGATCAACGTCGGCGCGGCGTCCGAGGCCGAGCTCAAGGAGAAGAAGGCCCGCATCGAGGACGCGCTCCACGCGACCCGCGCCGCCCAGGCCGAGGGCATCGTCCCTGGCGGGGGCGTCTCCTTCATCCGCGCACGCCGCGCCATCGACAGGCTCCCGGAGTGGAAGGCCGTCTTCGGCAAGAAGGACGAGGTCACCGCCGACGACGTCGGCCAGGCGAAGTTCAACCTCGCCGCGGGCATGAACGTGGTCCGCGAGGCTCTCTCCGTCCCCTGCCGCACCATCGCCGACAACGCCGGCGAGAAGGGGACCGTCGTCGTCGCCAGGGTCGCGGAGAAGGACGACCCCTCCTTCGGCTTCAACGCCCTCACCCTCGAGTTCGGCGACATGATCAAGCAGGGCGTCATCACCCCGGCCAAGGTCGACCGCTCCGCCCTCCACAACGCCTCCAGCGTCGCCACCGTCCTGCTCACCGCCGCCTGCGTCATCACCGACCAGCCGGAGAAGAAGGACGGCCACGGCCATGACCACGGTCACGGCGGTGGCGGCGGCGGCATGGGAGGCATGGGCGGCATGGGCATGGGCGGCATGGGCGGGATGGACTTCTGACCCCGACCGCACGCCCATGACCACCATCGGACCCACCAAGACCCGCCTCCTTCGCATCCTCACCGTCGCGGCCGCGGCGGCCGGGATGCAGGCCTGCGCGAGCGACCGGGGCCTTGACCTCGACAACATGTCGCCCGAGGTGCGCGACGCGCTGGAGCGCTCCGCCACCACCTCCGCGAATCCCGCAACCGACCACCCCCGCGGCGGCCGCCGCGAGCGCCCCGACGCCTCAGCCTGACCACACCGAAAGGCCATCCCCATGAACACCGCTCTCCGCCTCCTCGCCATCGCCGGCGCCTCTCTCACCCTCGGCCTTGCCGCCTGCACCTCCGAGCAGAAGGTCGAGATGAAGGACCTCCCCCCCGCCGTCCGCGCCTCTCTCGAGCGCGAGACCGCCGGCGGGACCGTCACCGAGATCGAGAAGGAAACCAAGGACGGCAAGACCGTCTACTCCGCCGACGCGATGGTGGGGGGCCAGGCCTGGGACATCACCATCGCCGAGGATGGCAAGGTGATCTCCAAGGAGTTGGAGAAGGCCGGGGAGTACGAGAAGCGCGAGAAGAAGCCGGGCGCGTACTGAACCGCCGGGCGTTGCACCGACCCATCGCGGCGCGACCCCCGCGCCGACCACCCAAGCACACCGACCCCGAGACCGGAGATCGATTCATGGCCATCAAGCCCCTCGAAGACCGCATCCTCGTCAAGCCCGCCGAGCCCGAGACCAAAACCGCGTCGGGCATCTACCTGCCCGAGACCAGCAAGGAGCGCCCCGTCCGCGGCACCGTCGTCGCCGTCGGCCCCGGCAAGCGCCTCGAGAACGGCAAGCGCGCCGAACTCGCCGTCAAGAGGGGCGACACCGTCGTCTACGGCAAGTACGCCGGCTCCGAGGTCGAGGTCAAGGGCGAGACCCACCTCATCCTCCGCGAGAGCGAACTCTTCGGCATCATCGACTGAGTCGGAAGGCATCACGGCATCGAGGCGCCGAGCCGGCGCGGAGCGGGAGGAGAGAGAGCCGCCGCTCTCCGGCCGCCGGCGCAACGCAACAGAACCACGCGAGACAAACCATGACCACCAAGCAACTGATGTTTTCCGACGCCGCGCTGCTCGAGATGAAGCAGGGCGTCGAGCAACTCGCCCGGGCCGTCAAGGTCACCATGGGCCCCACCGGGCGCAACGTCGTCCTGCAGAAGTCCTACGGCGGGCCGACCGTCACCAAGGACGGCGTCACCGTCTCGAAGGAAGTCTCGCTCACCGAGCCCTTCGCCAATATGGGCGCCAAGATGGTCAACGAGGTCGCCAAGAAGACCAACGACAAGGCCGGCGACGGCACCACCACCGCCACCGTCCTCGCCGAGGCCATCTTCATCAACGGCCTGCGCCACGTCGCCTCGGGCGCCAACCCGGTCCAGGTGCAGCGCGGCATCAACGCCGCCGCCCAAGCCGCCGCCGACGCTCTCGACGCCATGGCCGTCAAGTGCAAGGGCAAGGATGACTACAAGAAGGTCGCGACCATCGCGGCGAACCACGACGCCGAGATCGGCGAGATCATCGCCGAGGCCATCGCCAAGGTCGGCGCCGAGGGCGTCGTCGAGGTCGAGGAGGGCAAGACACAGGCGACCACCCTCGAGTACGTCGAGGGCATGCAGTTCGACAAGGGCTACCTGTCGCCCTACTTCATGACCGACCCCAAGTCGGCCGAGTGCGTGCTCGAGGACGCCCTGATCCTCATCCACGAGAAGAAGATCGCCAACCTCGCCGACCTGCTCCCCCTCCTTAACAAGATCGCGACCGCCGCCAGGCCCTTCCTCCTCATCGCCGAGGAGGTCGAGAACGAGGCCCTGGCGGCCCTGGTGGTCAACCGGCTCCGCGGCGTGCTCAAGGTCTGCGCCGTCAAGGCGCCGGGCTTCGGCGACCGCCGCAAGGCCATGCTCGGCGACATCGCCACCCTCACCGGGGGCACGTTCTTCGCCGAGGACCTGGGCCGCTCGCTCGAATCCATCGAACTCAGCGAACTCGGCCGGGCCAAGAAGATC
>CANJRL010000047.1 GCA_947476675.1 Phycisphaerales bacterium | reverse complement strand
CTGCTCGCGTACTTCGTCTCGATCTGGGGCGGGATCATGCCGCCGGCCTATCGCGACCTGCACGGCAAATCGCTCAACCCCGCGCTCCCGGCGCTGGCGCTCGCGACCGCCGGACTGCTGGGCGCGTGCTTCGCGCCGGTCGCGATGCCGGCGCTGAGCCGGCGCGGTGCGCGGGCGCCGGTCGCGCTCGGGGCGCTGATTGGCCTGGCCTCGGCGCTCGTGCCGACCGCCTTCAACCCCGATGCCGGGCGGCACAACGGGTGGCTCTGGCAGGCGGTCGCGAAGGCTCCGGCGATCGCCGACCGCTCGCTGCTGATCCTCGCCCTGGCGCCGCTGGGGGGGGCGATCCTCGGGGCGCTGTGGAACGCCGCGGCGGACAGGGGCCGCGCCGCGCACGCGACGGTGCTTCTCTTCGCCATGCTCGCCTGGGCGGCGGCGCACTCCGCCAACGCGCAGGCGTGGCTGCGCTACGTCGAGCCGATGGTGTTGCTCGCGCTGCTCTGGCTCGCGGCGCTGGCGGTTGCGCCGTCCTCAATCGGAGAACCGCCTCGCGGCGGGGGCATCCACCGTCTCGCGTTCCTGGGCCCGGCGCTGCTCGCCGCCGCGCTCGGAGGCATGACGGCGGTGAAGGTGATCAAGCCGGTGCTGGCCCCGCCGCCTCATCAGGCGCCCTCGAGCACCGGGGCCCTCCCGACGGAGTAGTGGGTGAACCCGAGCCGCTTCATCTGCTCGCGGCGGTAGAGGTTGCGCCCGTCGAAGACCACCGGGGCGTTCATCAGCCCGCGGAGTTTCTCGAGGTCGGGGTTCTTGAACTCGTCCCAGTCGGTGGAGACCACCAGGGCGTCGGCGCCGCGGGCCGTCTCGTACATCCCGTCGCTGATCTCGTACCTGCCGGGGTTCTCGCGCTCGACGTTCTCCGACGCGACGGGGTCGAAGGCGCGGATGCGCGCACCCCGCTCCCTGGCCATCTCCATCAGCGTCAGCGCCGGCGCCTCGCGGATGTCGTCGGTCTGGGGCTTGAAGGCCATCCCCCAGAACGCGAGCGTGCGGCCCTTGAGGCCCCCCTGCTTCCCGAAGTGCCCCTCGATCTTCCGGAAGAACATCTCGCGCTGGCGCTGGTTGACCTCGTGCACCGCGGTGCTCAGCTGGATCGGCACGCCGGCCTTCTTGCCCATCATGATGCAGGCCAGGGTGTCCTTGGGGAAGCACGAGCCGCCGTAGCCCAGGCCGGGGTAGAGGAACTGGTTGCCGATGCGCTTGTCGGCGCACATGCCCTCGCGCACGCGGTTGATGTTGGCGCCGTAGGCCTCGCAGAGGTTGGCCATCTCGTTGATGAAGGAGATTTTGGTGGCCAGGAAGTTGTTGGAGGCGTACTTGACCATCTCCGAGGACAGGATGTCCATGACGTAGATGGGGTGTCCCTGGCGGACGAAGGGCTCGTACAGTTCGTGGAGGCGCTGGCCGGTGGCGTCGTTCTCGACGCCGCAGACCACGCGGTCGGGCTTGTTGAAGTCGTTGATCGCGGCGCCCTCCTTCAGGAACTCGGGGTTGTTGGCGACGCTGAACGGGATGTCGCCGACGATCTTCCCGATGCGCTCCTTGACCGCGAGGGTGGTGCCGACCGGCACGGTCGACTTGACCACGACGACCTTGGGGCTCTGCTTCGGCCCGAGGGCCTTGATGACAGCGCCGATCTCGTCCGCCGCGGACCAGACGTACTTCATGTCCGTCTCGCCGTTCTCGCCGGTGGGGGTGCCGACGCAGATGAAGATCATCTCGGCGTCGCGGTAGGCCTTCTCGCGGTCGGTGGTGAAGAGCAGGCGCCCGGCGTCGACGTTGCGCTTCATCATCTCGGTGAGGCCGGGCTCGTAGATCGGGCACCCTCCCTTGTTGAGGATGTCGATCTTGCGGGCGTCGACGTCGAAGCAGACGACATCGTTGCCCGTGTTGCTGAAGCACACGCCCGTCACCAGGCCGACGTACCCCGTGCCCACCATCGTCAGACGCATCGCGATCGCTCCTGGCCGGGAGGTTGCCCGGCGCGACTCTCTTTTCGGCGCCCGCCGCTCAATAGTTCGGCGTCGGCGCCCGGTATTCCGACATGTCCACCGAGCGGAAGAACTCGATGGTCCTGCGCAGCCCGTCCCGGAGTTTCACCGTCGGCTCCCACCCCAGGCGGCGCCTGGCCAGGTCGATCACCGGCTGGCGCTGCATCGGGTCGTCCGCCGGCAAGGGCCGGAACACGAGCCTGCCCTTGGCGCCGGTCTGCTCGATCACCAGTTCGGCCAGTTCCCGGATCGTGAACTCGTCGGGGTTGCCCAGGTTCACCGGGCCGATGAAGTCGTCCGGCCCGTCCATCATCCGGATGATGCCCTCGACCAGGTCGTCGACGTAGCAGAACGAGCGCGTCTGCTTCCCCTCGCCGAAGATCGTGATGTCCTCCCCGCGCAGCGCCTGGCGGATGAAGTTCGACACCACGCGCCCGTCGTAGGGGTGCATCCGCGGCCCGTAGGTGTTGAAGATCCGCACGATGCGGACGTTCACCCCGTTGGACCGGTGGTAGTCCATGAACAACGTCTCGGCGGCCCGCTTGCCCTCGTCGTAGCAGGCGCGGGGGCCCAGCGTGTTCACGCTGCCCTTGTACGTCTCGGGCTGGGGGTGCACCTCGGGGTCGCCGTAGATCTCGCTGGTGCTGGCCTGCAGCACCTTGGCGCGGCACCGCTTGGCCATGCCCAGCACGTTGATCGCCCCCATGACGCTGGTCTTCATGGTCTTGATCGGGTTGTACTGATAGTGCCCGGGCGCCGCCGGGCACGCCATGTTGTAGATCTCGTCGACCTCGAGCCAGATGGGATGCACGACGTCGTGGCGGATCAGCTCGAAGTTGGGCTTGCCGAGCAGGTGCGCGACGTTGCTCTTCTGGCTCGTGAAGAAGTTGTCAAGACAGATGACGTCGTGCCCCCGCGCGACCAAACGGTCGCACAGGTGCGAGCCCAGGAAGCCCGCGCCGCCGGTCACCAGGATCCGCTTCAGAGACACAGCCGCTCACCCTTGCCCTTTCGCGTGCGGCGTCCCCCGCGCCGGCGCCGCTCATCCGATCTCCGCCGCCATCGATCATGACGACGCCCACCCAAGGTCCCGTTCGGACCCCGTCCGGCGAGGCGGAGAGTATACGGTCCGGCGCAGGCGCCCAAGCACCCGGCGAACTCGCGGCCCGCGCAGAAAGTACAACCGCCTCCCCCTCGGACACCCCGCGCGCGGCCGCTACCATCGGCCCCGCGCCGCCGCGGGACCGAGAACCGCGGCCTCACGCGGGGGGCATGGACGCCCGCCGCCGACACGCCGATGTACCCCGACCGCCGCCCCCCTCGGCCCCCGAGCCGACGGCGGCCGCGACGCCCCACCTCCGAAAGGCCAACCCCATGCGCGTCCTCGTCACCGGCTCCTCCGGCCTCATCGGCTCCGAAGCCGTCACCTTCTTCGACAAGATGGGCTTCTCCGTCACCGGCGTCGACAACAACATGCGCCAGTTCTTCTTCGGGCCCAAGGGCGACACCACCTGGAACCGCCAGCGCCTCGAGCGCCAGTGCAAGCACTTCAAGCACGTGGAGCTCGACATCCGCGACAGGAAGGGCGTCCTCGAGCTCTTCGCCCGCCTCAAGCCGGAACTCATCATCCACGCCGCCGCCCAGCCCTCCCACGACCTCGCCGCCACCAAGCCCTTCGAGGACTTCGAGGTCAACGCCGTCGGCACCCTCAACCTCCTCGAGGCCACGCGCCAGCACACCCCCGAGTCCCCCTTCATCCACGTCTCCACCAACAAGGTCTACGGCGACGGCCCCAACTTCATCAAACTCAAGGAACTCGAGACACGCTACGACTACGACGACCCCCGCTACGAGCACGGCATCGCCGAGGATTTCTCCATCGATCAGACCAAGCACTCGCTCTTCGGCGCCTCCAAGTGCGCCGGCGACATCCTCGCCCAGGAGTACGGCCGCTACGACGGCATCAACCTCAAGACCGGAATCTTCCGCGGCGGGTGCCTCACCGGCCCCTCGCACTCGGGCGTCGAACTCCACGGCTTCCTCAACTACCTCGTGCTCGTCGCACTGCGCGAGGGCCCCTACACCATCTTCGGCTACAAGGGCAAGCAGGTCCGCGACCAGATCCACTCCTTCGACGTCATCAACGCCTTCTGGGCCTTCGCCCAGAACCCGAGGCCCGGCGAGGTCTACAACCTCGGCGGCGCCAAGGCCAACGCCGCCTCGCTCATGGAGTGCGTCTCCATGATCCACGAGCGCACGGGCAAGAAGCCCCAGCTCACCTACTCGGAGAAGAACCGCATCGGCGACCACATCTGCTACTACAGCGACATGCGCAAGCTGTTCAGCCACTACCCCAACTACAAGATGAAGTACACCCTCCCGATGATCGTCGACGAGATGATCCAGGTCGTGACCGACCTGCACCGCGCCTGAGGCTTCCTCGCCTCGATGCCTTGATGCCTTGTGCCGCGATGCCTTCCCACCTGCATGCGCCTGACCATCCTCAACCAGTTCTACGTTCCCGACATCAGCCCGACGGCGCACCTCGCCGCCTCGCTGGCGCGGCGCATGGCCGCCGACGGGCACGCCGTCACCGTCGTCGCCTCGCGCGGCGGGTACGTCGCGGCATCGGCCGAGGAGCGCCGGTCCGATGAGGGCAACCCCCGCGTCTACCGCGTCTGGACGCCCCGCCTGGGCAAGGCCACCGTCCTCAAGCGCTGCATCGACTACGCCACCTTCTACCTGCTGGCACTGTGGCGCATCCTCACCCTGCCTCCCCAGGACGCGATCGTCTCGCTCACCACGCCTCCCTACATCGCGTGGGCGGCGCTGCTCCACAAGGTCCTCCACCCCTCGACCCGCGTCGTGCTCTGGAACATGGACTGCTACCCGGAACTCGCCGAGCGCTCGGGAAAACTGAACCCCACCGGGCCCCTGAGCCGCGCCATGCGGTTCCTCAACCGCGCCATGTTCCGCCGCATCGACCACCTCGTGTGCCTCGACACCGCGATGGTCGACCTGCTCATGAGCCAGTACGCGCCCTCGGAGAAGACGCTTCCGGTCACCGTCATCCCCAACTGGGAGGACGCCTCCTTCTTCCCCGACCCCGCCTCCACGCCCGCCCCGCCCCCGTGGCCCGACGCCGAGGCCCTCGGCCTCCGCGGCAAGTTCGTCGTCCTCTACCTCGGCAACATGGGCTACGGCCACCGCTTTGAGACCGTCCTCGACGCCGCCGACCAGATGCGCGGCGAGCCCGTCGTCTTCCTCTTCATCGGCGGCGGCTCGCGATTCGAACCCACCAAAGCGGAGGCCCAGCGCCGCGGCCTGGCCAACTTCGTGATGCGCGGGTACGTGCCCAAACAGCAGACCCCCTCGGTCATGGCCGCCGCCGACTGCGCCCTCATCACCCTGCGCGACGAGATTCTCGGCGTCATGTCGCCCTCCAAACTGCACTCCAACCTCGCCATGCGCCTCCCCGTTGCCTATGTCGGCCCGGCGACCAGCAACGTCGACGACGCCATCCGAGACTTTGGCTGCGGCGCCTCGCTCCGCCACGGCGACGCCTCCGGCCTCGCGGCGTTCATCCGCCGCCTGATGGCCGACAGGGCCGAGCACGCCCGCCTCCGCGACGCCGCCCGCCGCGCCTTCGACCTCGCCTACAACGACGCCGTCACCCTCCCGCGCTTCGGCCGCGTGCTCGACGAGACCGTGCGCCACCATGCAGACCAGTCGCGCCCCGCGACCTCTGCGGCCGGAGAAGCCGCGTGAGCATCGCCCCCGCCTCCCCGGCGTCCGCTCGCGGCGACGCGCCCCGACCCCCGGCGCGCCAGAAGGGCGTCCCGCTCTCCGCCGCCGAACTTCTCGCCCTCGCGCCCCCGGCCCCCAACCCCGGCCGGCCGATCACCAAGTACGTCTTCATCCAGAACGAGCCGTTCTACCTCCCCAAGGTCCTCGACAAGTACCTCCGCGAGTTCGCCGACACCACCGCCGGCGTCAACATCCAGTCGGTCGCCCAGGGCAAGCGCACTGTCCTCCAGACCGCCCTCGACCTCTACCGCTTCTACGGCTTCGGCTACTTCCAGTGGAAGCTCCGCGGCTTCCTGCTCCGCAAGGCCCTCGCCAAGATCGTCAACGGCTGGATGGGCTCCACGCGCTCGTGCTACTCCGTCGCCGCCGTCGCCAGGAAGTACGGCATCCCGGTCACCGAGGCCATCGACGTCAACAGCCCCGAGTTCCTGCGCCACCTCCGCGATCTCAACGTCGAGTTCATCGTCTCGATCTCGGGCACGCAACTGTACAAGAAGGCCCTCCGCGAGCAGACCCGCTTCGGCATCGTCAACTGCCACGGCGCGCTTCTGCCCAGGTACCGCGGGCTCATGCCCTCCTTCTGGACCCTCGTCAACAACGAGAAGGAAGGCGGGACCAGCGTCCACTACGTCGACGCGAGGCTCGACAACGGCCCGATCATCGTGCAGCGCAGGTACCGCATCCACCCGCACGATTCCCTCGAGGACGTCATGGCCCGCTCCAAGGACCTCGCCGCCGAGGCCATCATCGAGTGCGTGCGCCTCGTCGAGTCCGGCAACCCGCCGCTGATGGACAACAACGAGGCCGACCAGACCCACTTCTCGATGCCCACGCGCGAGGACGCGCGCCGCTTCCGCGCCTCGGGGCGCAGGTTCGTCTGAGCCCCGCCGTGCCCCGCAGCCCCGACATCGCCCACGCCCTCTCCTTCGACATCGAGGACTGGTTCCACATCGTCGAGATCGCGGCGGTCGAGGACCCCTCGCTGTGGCCCGGACTCTCCGCCGAGTCATCCCTCGTCGAGCGCTACACCGACCTGATCCTCCGCGTGTGCGACGACCACAGGGCCCGCGCCACCTTCTTCATCCTCGGATGGATCGCCGACAAGCACCCGGCCCTCGTCAGGCGCATCGCCGACGCCGGCCACGAGATCGGCTCCCACTCCTTCTGGCACCGCAAGGTCTACGAACTCACCCCCGAGACCTTCCGAAAGGACATGGCCGAATCCCTCGCCGCCATCCGCGCCGGCGCAAGCGACCCGGGCCTCGCGATCCGCGGCTTCCGCGCCCCCTCGTTTTCCATCACGCAAGGCGCCGAGTGGGCCTTCGACACTCTCCTCGACCTGGGCTTCACCTACGACGCCTCGCTCTTCCCGGCGAAGCGCGGGCACGGGGGCTACGCCTGCCCCCTGGGGGCGCACATCGTCACCGCGCCCTCGGGACGCCGCATCCCCGAACTGCCCATGTCCATCGCCCGCTTCGGGCCCAAGCGCCTGTGCTATTCGGGTGGCGGGTACCTGCGGCTCTTGCCCCTGCCGCTGATCGAGCGGGGCATCGCCCAGGAGGCCGCCGAGGGCCGCCCGACGGTGGTGTACCTCCACCCCCGCGACTTCGCGCCCGACTGCCCGCGGGTGCCGATGCCCCTGCACCGCCGCTTCAAGTGCTACGTCGGGATGGCCGGGACCGAGGGCAAGCTCCGCGCCATGCTCAAGGCCCACCGGTGGGCGCCCTGCGCCGACGTGCTGCGCAGCGCGGGCCTACTTGAGGGAGCCGCCGCATGAACGCCGCCCAGCCCCGGTCGAACATCGCCATCATCATGATCGCGTGCAACGAGGCGAAGAACATCGAGTTCTCGCTCGGCTCGGTGGTCGGCTGGGCCGACCAGGTGTTCGTCGTCGACTCGGGGTCCAAGGACGAGACCGTCGCCCTCGCGCAGAGCCTCGGCGCAACCGTGGTCCACCAGCCCTGGCTCGGCTACGCCAAGCAGAAGAACTGGGCGATCGACCGCCTGCCGATAACCGCCGACTGGGCCTTCATACTCGACGCGGACGAGGCGATCCTCCCCGAGCTGCGCGACGAGCTCCTCGCCATCTCGACCGCCCCTCCCGACAGCGCCGCGGCCGAGGGCTTCTACGTCAACCGCTACTTCATCTTTCTCGGCAAGCGCATCCGGCACTGCGGCTACTACCCGTCCTGGAACCTCCGGTTCTTCCGGCGCGGCAAGGCCCGCTACGAGGAGCGCGAGGTCCACGAGCACATGGTCGTCGACGGACGCGTCGCCTACCTCAAGGGCCACATGGAGCACTACGACCGGCGCGGGCTCGAGGTCTACATGGACAAGCACAACAAGTACTCGACCCTGGAGGCCCGCGAGATCGTCCGCGTGATGCGCGGCGGCGCCGCCCAAGGCGGGCTCGACGCCAGGCTCTTCGGCAACCCCCTGCAGAGGCGGCGCTGGATCAAGCACGCCGTGTACCCCCGGCTTCCCGCCAAGGGCCTCTTCCGCTTCCTCTACATGTACGTGCTGAAACTCGGCTTCCTCGACGGGCTTGCGGGCCTTCGCTTCTCGATCTTCATCTCCGCCTACGAGATGCTGATCGGCCTCAAGATCATCGAGCTGCTGCAGGAGGAGAGGGAACTCGCGCTTCGAGCCCGGGCTCCCGCTCCGGCGCCGCGCCCGGATTCGAAGGCTTCGCCCCCCGGAACTCCCGCGTCCTGATCACCCGCGCCGGGTTCCCCGCCACGATCGTCCACGGCGCAACGTCCTTCGTCACCACCGCGCCGCCGCCGACCACCCCGCCCTCTCCCACCACAACCCCGGGCATGATCAGGGCGCGCACGCCCACGAACGCCTCCTCCCCGATCTCGATGTCCCCCACCTGCAGAGGGTAGATCGGGTCCGACAGGTCGTGCGTCCCGGTGCAGAGATACGCCTCCTGCGACACCGTGCAGCGCGGGTGCAGGATGATGCGGCCGAGCGTGTACAGATCGGCTCCGTAGTTCACGGCGCAGTTCTCGCCCAGCGTGAGATGCCACGGCATGCGGATCAGCACGCTGGACGCGACATAGGACGACGACGACGCCTTGGCGCCGAACAACCGGAGCAGGAACAGGCGCCACCGGTTCATCTGCTTGGGCGTCAACCGGAAGAGGAACAGCCACACGATGTGCCAGAGCATCACCTTGATGCGCACGTTCGCGGGCCAGGCGGAAGTGTACCGGCTGGTCTGCTGCATCGTCCTGATCCGATCGCGGGGGAAGCGTCCCTGCGCCTTCACGCCGCCACCGGCGGGCGAGCCATTCTCACGCAGAATCGCGCGAAACTCCCGCAGATACTGATCGGCGACCGTGGAGAATCCGAAATCGAGCGCGGTGCTCGCCGCCGCCTTGGACATCCGCTGCGTCCGCTCGGGCGCCTCGATCAGCCGCCACAGCGCGTCGACGAGCGTCTTCACGGGGTCGGGCGCCCGATGATCGAACACCAGGCCGTTCTCACCGTCGCGCAAGAACGCCCCGAAGCACGCCAGGTCGGACACCACCGGCACCAGCCCCGTCGCCATCGCCTCCAGCGGCGCGACCCCGAACGTCTCGCCCTTCTCGGCGAGCGACGGATAGCAGTACAGATCGGCGTCCTGCAGCGCGCGGGCCAGGCGGTCGCGCTCGTAGATCGGCCCCACAAACTCGACGGGCAGCCCCTCCGCCTGCGCCCGCAGAGCCTTGAGATACGACTCGCCGCCCCCGCCACGCTCGATCTCCCACGGGCCGATGATTCGCAGCCGCAGCCGAGGATCCCGCGCGTGCAGGATTCTGAACGCGTCCACCAGCAGGTGCAGCCCCTTCTCCGGATTCACGCGCCCCGTGAACACGATCGTCGTCGGGCGCTCCCGCTCGCCACGATCCACCGGCTTGAACACCGACACAAGAATCGGGTTCGGGACGACGCACGTCCGCCGCGCCAGGCGGTCGGCCTCCGCCACCACGGCCTCCGCCGTCGCCGACGACACCGCCGCCAGCCGCGCGACGCGGTTGTACAGCCACATCTGCCCCTTCGGCTGGCGCTGCACGTTCACCACCACCGCGCCAGCGCTCCGCTTGAACCACGACGCCAGGATCGGTGTCCAGAACGTGTTGGTCACAAGGATGTCCGCCTCGGGCAACTCCCGCAGCGTCCGCCACGAGTACCGGAAATCATTGATCAGGTTCCGCCACACGAACTTCCGTGAGACGTGCTTCCCCCGGCGGATGTAGCGCACCCCGTTGATCACCTCGTCTCGACCCTGCCGCTCCCCCTCGCGGCAGACCACCGTCACCTGCAGCCCGCGACGCGCGAACTCCTCCGCCAGCCCGTGCCAGATCATCTCCACGGCGCCGCAAGGCTCCGGTGGGAGCGGGAAGAATGCGCCCGTCAGAATCGTGATCCGCATCCGTCGGCCCACCCTCGCCTCTCGCCTCACCCGTCCATAACGCCAGCCGGTCCGATCCCGATCCACGCCGATCCGGGGTGGCGCCCCCAGCCGCCCGGCGTGGCCGCGCCGACCCGCGGGGCCGACGCGCCGTCTCAGCGTACGCTCCGTCGCAACCACCCGCCGCGTCCCCGGCCCCGCGCGGCGGGGGTCGAAGCCTCGTCGGCCGCCACGCCGTGCCAGACCCGCCCCCACACCCCGGCCCGGTTGAATTCGTCCGCACCCCGGCCGGGTTGGGACTCGCACGGAACGCCCCGTTCGCGGGCGACCACTCGCCGCCCCGCCCTGTGGTTATCGATCTCGCCTTTCCCCCCTCGGCCCGTCCGACGGACCCGATCTCGCGCGCCCTTGGACTTCGACCGACAAGAGACACCCCTCACATCCTCGACGCTACCGCCGGCCTGCTCCGCGATTCCATGCACCTGCTGGCGCTCGGGGCCAGGGTGACCGCCTGCGAGCGAAACCCCGCCATGCTCAGGCTGATCCAAGACGCCTTGGCGCGGGCCGCGTCCGACGAGACGATCCACACGACCGTCCGGCGTGCCCTGGACGAGCGATTCAGCCTCGTGGCCGACGACGCCCGGTGCGCGCTCCGCGCCCAGCGCGGCTTCCACGCTGTTCTCATCGACCCCATGCACCCCGATGTCGGGCGCACCGCGGCGGTCACCCGCGAGATGCGCATCGTCCGAGAAGTCGTCGGCGACGACCCCGACGCCGCCGCTCTCCTCGCCGCCGCTATCGAGGCGGGGCCCCGGACCGTCGTCAAACTCCCGAGGCGCGCGCCGCCGCTGCTCCCGGCGCCCCTCCCCGCCGGATCTGTGATGGGCCGGGCACTTCGGTGGGACTACTACCTCCCGATCCGATAGAGCGACAGGCCGCTTTCTCGTACGCTCCCGCCGCGTCCGCCGCGCCCCATGGTCGCCCGGCCATCCGTCCGATGCGCATCGTGCACTTCATCACTGAGGTCCGCTTCGCCGCCGGCGGCCCGGCGCGCGCCACAGTCGACCTGTGCGCCCAGATGGCCCGGCGAGGCCACGACGTCACCCTCCTGACCTTCGACGACAGCGACGTCCCCGAGTGGCGCAATCCCGCGCCCTCCGCGCCCCGAGTCGTCCGGCTCCGAAGCGGCCAGTTCCTCACCCTCGCCCGCTCCGCGCGGCCCGAGGCCCGCGCCATCCTCAGAGGCGCCGACGCGCTCCACCTCCACGGCATGTGGGAGCCGGCCAACATCCAGCTCGCCGGCATCGCGCGGCGCCTGCGCGTCCCCTACTTCATCTCCGTCCGGGGCATGCTCGACGATTGGTCGCTGCAGCAGCGCCCCTTCAAGAAAAAGATCTACCTTGCCGCGGTCGGCAACCGGTGGCTCAAGCATGCCGCCGCCATCCACGTCACCGCCGACGCCGAGCATCGCCAGGCCTCGCGGCGCTCGCCCAACCCCCGCCTGATCATCATCCCCAACCTGCTGGACCTCGGTCCCTACCGGGATCTGCCCGGGCCCGGACGCGCTCGTGATCGCTTCCGCATCACCGGCGCACCGCCGCTCCTGCTCTTCCTCAGCCGCCTCCACCCCGGCAAGCACGCCGAGGTCGTCATCCAGGCCGCGCGCCTGCTCAAGGACCGAGGCGTCGACACCCGCGTGATCATCGCCGGCTCGGGAGACGAGGCGCACACCGCCTGGCTCAAGACCCTTGCCGCCGACCTGCTGCCTCCGGGGGCCGTGGACTTTCCGGGCATGGTCGCGGGCGTCGACAAGGTCTCGCTGTACCAGGCAGCCGATCTCTTCGTCCTGCCCACCGCGCAGGAGAACTTCGGTTTCGTGCTCGTTGAGGCGCTCGCCTGCCGGCTCCCGGTCGTCACCACCCGCGGCGCCGGGATCTGGCCGGAACTCGAGCGGTCCGGCGGCGCGGTGATCACCGGCTTCGACGCGCCGGCGTTCGCCGATGCGATCGCCCCGCTCCTGGCAGACCCAACACGCCGCGCCCGAATGGGCAACGACGGGCGCGACTGGGTCATGGATTTTCTGGACACCGAGAAGGTCATCGCGAAGTTCGAGGCGATGTACCGATCCGCAGGCGGCCATCGGGCGACCGGCCGCGGGGCGGGCTGACGCTCGGTCAGCCCGAGAGCGCCGGTTCCAGCGCCGCGGCCCCCTTCGGCGCACCCTTGAGGAGCGCCGCGACGCCCCCCTCGGGGCCCGGTGCGCGCCACACATCCACCTTCTGCAGATAGATCCCGAGCACGCACAGCAGCAGGGCCGCCGACCATCCCGGAGCGTCCGGCGAGCGCTCGAACTCGTCCCAGACGCGCTGCGCCTGCCCGCCGTCGATGAGACCGCTCCGCTTCACGACCCGGATCGCCGAATCGCACGTCTCGCGCAGGGGGCCCATCATCCACCGCTTCAAGGGAAGCGTGAACCCCTTCTTCGTCTGGCTCCGCACCGGCTTGGCCAAGAGTTCGGGAAACGCCGCGCGCAGCAGGTGCTTGTCCGCCACGCCCCGCGGCAGGCGCACCGGGCCGGGGATCGCGTACGCGAGGTCCATCACCCGGCGGTCCAGCATCGGCACGCGGATCTCGAGGCTGTGCGCCATGCCGTTGGTGTCGCTGTCGCGCAGGAGCATGTTCCGCATGTAGAACGCCGACTCGTATCGCGACACCGCCGCGACCGCATCCGTCAGGTCCGCCTCGCGCGCGGCGGAGACCGCCTCCAGCGGCGTGTACGAGCGGTCGAGACCGAGAGGAGCGGACGCGAGCCCCATCGCCTCCAGGCGCCCGTCGCTCATCACGCGACGCCGCTGCAGATACAGCCCCAGGGGGTCCGGGCCGATGCGCCCCATCGCCGCGGCCCGCTCGCGCGCCATCGGGCTCCGCCTCGCCGCCGCGAGCGACATCAACCAGGCCCTCAGGCCCTCGGGCGCCCACATCACCTGGCGGAGCGCCGCCATCGCCTGCGGGACGTCCGCGAAGCTCGAATACCCGCCGAAGAGCTCGTCTCCCCCCAGGCCCGAGAGGGCGACGACAATCCCGGCCTCGCGCACGGCGCGGCTGATGAGGTAAGTGTTCAGCCCGTCCACCGAGGGCTGGTCCATGGAGGCCAGCCACTCCAGCGTCGCCGCCTGGGCTTGATCGCCGGTGATCTGCAGGTCGCGGTGCCGCACGCCGAACGCCGCCGCCGACGCCGCCGCGATCGCAGACTCGCTCATGTCGGGCTGGTCCGCGAAGCCCACCGTGAAGGTCCGCAGGTCGGGCGTGTGCCGCCGCGCGATTCCCGCCACGATCGTGCTGTCAAGGCCCGACGACAGGAACACGCCCACAGGCCGATCGGCGATGAGATGCTCGCGGATCGACTCGTCGAGCACGGCGCGCAGCCGGCTCACGGCCTCGCGCTCGTTGATCCGCTCGTCGATGGCCGGGAACGACCAGTGCTTCGCCGCCTTCTCGGCGCGGATCTCGCCCCCCCGCCCGATCGAATGCCACCGCGATTGCCCGGGCTCGAACGCGCGCACGCCCTTGAAGAAGGTCAGCGGCTCCGGGACGGCGCCGTGGGCCAGCAGCCCGGCAAGGCCCGCGGAATCAACCTCGGGCGCCACCAGGCCCGTCGCGAGAATCGGCCGGACCTCGCTGGCGAACATCAGCGCCCCCGGCCGCTCGGCGACATACAAGGGCTTGATCCCCATCGGGTCGCGGGCCAGCAGAAGTCGGCGCGACTTCCGCTCCAGGAACGCGATCGCGTACATGCCGGCCAGCCTCGACAGCCAGCCCGCGCCCCACCGCGCCAGACCGTGGAGCAACACCTCGGTGTCCGAGTGCCCGCGGAACCGGACACCCGCTTCGCGCAGCGGAGCCGCGAGTTCGGCGGCGTTGTAGATCTCACCATTGAAGACCAGCACATCGCCGGTCTCCGGGTGAGTCATCGGCTGGTGGCCGGCCGGCGACAGGTCGATGATCGACAGCCTCCGCTGTCCGAATCCGACCGCGGCGTCACCGAAATCGACGATCTCGAAGCCCTCGTCGTCCGGGCCGCGGTGACGCTGGCACGCGACGAGGCAGGACAGCGCGGGCGCAACCCGCGCGGGATCCGCACTCACGATGCCCGCGATTCCGCACATATGGCTCCTACCCTACGACAACCTATCGACCGCAGTTCCGGCACGGGAACGGCAGCGCTTAGGATCCGCACCCCGCTCCGATGAGGGCGTTCCCCACAGTCTGCGGCACACATGCGGATCCTCCATTACCTCTCCGAGATCGACCTCTCGCACGGCGGAGTTGTCCGAAGCGTGCTCGACCTCTCGGATTCGCTCGCTCGGGCCGGGCACGAGATCACCCTGCTCACCTTCGAGCCCCGGGATCTACCCCCGGCCTGGACCGAGAACACCAGGGGTTCGCCCCGGGCGCTCTCCGTCCCGTGGCCCAATTTCGCGAAGCCCATCCGCCGGTTTGACGGCGGCACCCTCTCGAGCATTCGCCCACTGATCGCTCAAGCCGACATCTTGCATCTGCACGTGCCCTGGGAGGGGACCAACGTGCAACTCTCGCGCCTCGCTTGCCAGATGGGCCGGCCCTACATCCTCTCCACCCACGGCATGCTCGATGACTGGGCGATGGCAAGGAATTCGCTGACCAAGCACCTCTACCTCCGTCTCATCGCGCGATCGCTCATCTTTGGCGCTTCGGCCATCCATTGCACCGCGGAGGGCGAGCGTGCCGAGGTCGCGAAGCGCGTCTCGCGGCCCGTCGAGGTGCTCCCGCTTATCCTCGACGTCTCGCTCTACCAGAACCTTCCCGGGCCCGAGGCCGCCCGGAGGCGGTTTCCCTCGCTCACCGGGGGGGATCAGACTGTCCTCTACCTGGGCCGCCTGTTCGAGGCCAAGGGCCTCGAGACGCTGATCGACGCCGCCGCCATGCTCCGCGAGGGCGGGCGCCGCATCCGCCTCCTCATCGCGGGGGTCGGCGATCCCGCGTACGTCGGCGCGCTCCGCCAGCGGGCCGCCGCCAGGGGGCTCGGCGACAACGTGGAACTGCTCGGGCCGGTCTTCGGGGCCGACAAGGTGTCCCTCTTCCAGGCGTGCGACCTTGTCGTCCTGCCCTCGACCCACGAGAACTTCGGCTTCGTGGCGGTGGAGGCTCTCGCCTCCGGCGTTCCCGCGGTCATCTCTCGCGGCTTCCAGACCTCGAGCGAACTGGAGCGATCGGGCGGAGTCGCGGTGGTCGACCCCACCCCCCGATCCGTCGCCTCGAAGGTCGCCGATCTGCTCGATCGGCCCGAGCAGCGGGCGGCGATGGGGGCGAAGGGGCGCGCCTTCGTGTTCTCCTGGCTCGACCCCGCCCGGCTGGTGGAGCGGTACGCGTCGATGTACGAGCGGGCAGTGCATACTGCTCGCCGACGAGACGCATGACCCAGGCTCCCCCAGAGACAACTCCGCCGCCCCCCGCCGCGACCGACGCCAAGGCCGGCTCGCTTGTCCGCAAGATGCTCATCTTCGGGGGCTCGTCGTGGCTGCGCCTGCTCATCACCTTCAGCGTCGGGCTGGTGATGATGCCCGTGCTCATCGAGCACCTGGGCGTCGACCTCTTCGGGCTCTTCCTCCTGGTCTCGCTCACCGTGGCGGCGGCCGACCCGATCGAGACCACCCTCCGCCGCGCCCTGACCCGCGAACTCACCCTGGCGGTCTCCTCCGGCGACCCCGCGCGGCTGCGCCGCACCTTCACCAACTCGGTGGTGCTCGCGGGCCTCGGCTCGATGGTCACCTACTCGATCTCCGCGGCGCTGGTCTTCATCGCCCCGCTGGTCTTCCGCAAGGTCGCGCCGGGCAACATGCCCATGCTCCAGATCGCCGTCGCCTGCGAGGGCCTGGTCATCGGCACGATGACGCTCCTCGCTCCCTGGCGCAACCTCTACATCGCGCAGCAGCGCATCGTCAACGACAACATCAGCCAGACCATCGGCCGCGCCCTCGACCTGGTCGCCGCGGTCATCGCGTTCTGGGTGATCCGCACCGACCCCTTCCTCGCCTTCGTCCTGACCCGCACGGCGATCCGCCTCTGGCAGTTCTCCTTCCGCTCCGCGGTCATCCACTTCCAGACCCCCGCGGCGCGCTTCCGCCCTTCCCTCATCGACCGCTCACTGGTCAAGGAGATGGCCGGCGTCGGAGGCTGGTCGATGGGCAACCAGGTCGCCTCCCTCTGCCTCTACGCCTTCGACCATTTCATCCTCGCCGCCTTCAAGGGCGCCGTCTTCAACGGGCTCTACGGCCTGATCATGCAGATCCTCGGCTACTCGCGGATGCTCGGCGCCTACATGACCACCGGCGTTGACGTCCTCGCTGCCGACCTCCAGCACCACGGCCACCACCAGCGCCTCGGCCCGCTCCTGCTCCGGGTCACCGCCACGACCTTCGCCATCACCGGGTTCTGCGGCGCCGTGGCCGCCACCTTCGCCGGCCCGCTCATCCAGGTCTGGCTCGGCAAGCAACTGGCCGACGACCACGCCCTGCTCCAGGTCATGACCTACGACCAGGCGGTCCGGTTCGCGTCGCTCTACGTCGCCGTGATGATCCCGGGCTTCGTCCTCGCCGAGACCCACCTGGCCTCGTCCGCCGTGCTCTACGGCATGGGGCTGATCAAGCGCTACGCGCCCATGCTCATCGTCGTCTCGGTCGTGCGCGTCGTCGTCGCGATCGGCCTGATGACCGCCGGCCTCCCGCCCATCGCCCTGGCGTGGTGCTCGATGGTGTTCTTCTTCATCGCCTTCGGCGCGTTCTTCCCGTGGCTGACCGCGAGCGTCGCCGGCGTGCCGTTCAAGCGCGTCCTCTGGACCGTCTACCTCAGGCCCACGCTCTCGTTCCTCCCGGTGCTCGCCGTCGGGTACGCCCTGGCCCGCGCCGGGGAGCCTTGGACCGGCCTCAAGCACGCGCCCAAACTCGCGCTCTGCGGCGCCGCCATCGGCCTCACGTGGCTCCCGTTCGCGTACTACCTGGTTCTCACCGGCGAGGAGCGGTCGCGCATCGGGGGCGTGGTCCGCCGCGTGCTCGCCCGCGTGCGACCGGTCTGATCGCTCACCGCCCCCCGACCGTCAGCGTCGCGACCTTTTCCGTCTTCCCGCCGGCGATGCGCTCGAAGCCCGAGCCCAGTTCCCCGATCGGGTCCGGCGGGACGATGTCCACCTTCTTCTCGCCCAGTTTCGCCTCGCCCCTCATCACCCGGGCCTGGAACTCGCGGCACTCGTGCAGCAGCCGCCCGAGGATCTCCTCCTCGGGCACGTTCGCCACCCGCTCGCCCTGCACGTAGATGATGCCGCGGCGGTCGCCCGCGAAGATCGCGACGTCCGCGCCCTCGGCCTCGCCGGGGCCGTTCACGATGCAGCCCATCACCGCGACCTTCATGGGGACGGTGATCTCCGCCGCCAGGCTCTTGCGCACGTCCTGCACGAGGCTGAAGAGGTCCACCTGGATGCGCCCGCAGGTCGGGCAGGCGATCAGGTCGACGCCCTTGCGCTCGCGCAGGCCCAGCGACCACACCAGTTCCAGCCCGTCCTGCACCTCGTACACCGGGTCCGAGGCGTAGGAGATGCGGATGGTGTCGCCCACGCCGCGGGAGAGCAGGGAGCCCAGCGCCGCGACCGAGCGGATGCACCCGGTCTCCTTGGTCCCGGCGTGGGTCACGCCCAGGTGGAGCGGGTAGTCGAAGCGCTGGCTGATCTCGGAGTAGATGTCGATGACGAACGACGCGTCCATCGACTTGGCCGAGGTCACGATGTCGTGGAAATCGCGGGCGTGGAAGATGTCGAGGTACTCCTCGAGTTTCGCGATCATCAGGGCCATCAGGTGGCCCTGCTTGTGCCCGGCGAAGAACTTGCCCAGTTCCTCGCGGCGCTTCTCCTTGTCCCGGCGCTCGATGATCGAGCCCTCGTTCACCCCGACGCGGATGGGCAGGCCCCGCTCCTTGCACGCGTCGATCACCTTGTTCACCTGCTCGCGCTCGGTGATGTTGCCGGGGTTGAGCCGGATCTTGTGCACCCCGGCCTCCACGGCCTCCAGGGCGCGCTGGAAGTGGAAGTGCACGTCGGCGACGATGGGCACGCGCACCTGCGGGATGATGTGCCGCAGGGCCTCGGTGTCCTTCTTCTCGGGCACCGCGACGCGGACCACGTCGGCCCCGGCCGCGACCAGCCTGTTGATCTCGGCGACGCACCGGTCCACGTCGTGCGTGTAGCCGGCGGTCATGGTCTGGACGGAGACCGGGGCGGGAACGGTCTGGCGGCCCTTGGCGTCGGGCAGCCCGCCGCCGATCTGGACGATGCCGGTGCGGGAGTCGCCGAGATACACGGGCCG